>JBGOYY010000091.1:0-9681 GCA_041479905.1 Candidatus Aminicenantia bacterium | reverse complement strand
TCACGGAGCGGCTCGAAGCCGCGGGGCCTCTGGCCGCGGTGGCGGCCGAACGCGTGGAGGGCCTGCGGGTGAGTCCGGCGGCGGAATTCCCCCTCCTCCTCGAGGACGCCCTGGGGCAGGTCTTCCCCCGGCTCATCGAAGAGTCCTTCGAGGAAATGACCTGGGAAAGCCGCGCCACCTGCGGTCTCGGGGGACTCACCGACATGGGCGGCTATTTCCGGATCTCGGCGGCTCTGCGGATCGAGGCCTCGGGCGGGCTGAGCCGCGTCAAGGCGAGGCGCCTATCCGTCCTCGAGGGCTCTCTGGGTCTCCTGGCCGGACATCTGCCCATGCCGGCCATTCCTCTCTTTATAGGGAAAGACATGACGGAAGGGCAAAAAGCCGCTTTCCTCGGGGAAAACGGGATCCGGTTCTTGTCGAGACCCAGCGAGGTCCTCAGGCCGGGGCTCGCGGCGGCGGCCGAGGGCGTCCTCCCGGTTGATCCGGGCTCGGTCGTCGCGAAAGCCTTGAATATCGGGGTCTTCCGCCCCGGAGCTCTGACGCCCGCCCGGCTGAGGGAGGCGCTCGGGCTCGAACCATCCACCGAACCCGTCCCCACCGGCGTTTACCTCATCCAAAACGACTTGGGGCTCGGCGGCGTCTTCGTCCAGGGGGATCTCGAAGAGATGATCCTGGCGACGAGCGGCGACGCCCAGGTCATCGCCTTCCGCTCAGACGGCGGGGAATGGATTCTCGAGTTCAGCCCGGTGCGAAGCCGAACGGATTTCCGGGCGCCGGAAGGGAGTTTCGCCTATGACCTCGTTCCGCTGCCGATCGTCATCGTCAACGGAAAGATCGGATCGCTCGGCGGCGGATACGTCGCGGGCGACGGCCGGGTCGAGATGGCTCTCGACGGGGAAACGCCCTCCGTCCTAAACGGCGTCAACCTGACCATTGTCTCCTCGGATAATATCACCATCTCCTCGCACCTCATCCTCCAGGGCGTCCGCCGGCAGGACGGTGTCCCCTACGTCAAGGACTCGCGGGCCCAGCTCGTCATCTATTCGGCGGGGCGGGACGTCGTTTCCGGCGAGGCGCTCGACGGCGGGATCGCCGTCGGCGAAGGGGCCCCTTCCGACTTGAAACTCCAGGCCTCGATCACCGCGGCCTCGGGAGGGTTTTCGATCGGGGGCGCCGGGAAGAAAGTCGAGATCCTCGGCGCTCTCCACGCGGACGGCTACTCCGGGAACGGGAACACGCTGACCATCGCCCGGGACGAGAGAGCCATGGCCGGAGAATTCCCGGAAAACGCCCCTCTGACGGCCGCGCCCCAGCTCGTCTTCACCTCGCTCAAGGTCCTCGCCTGGAAGGAGTATTGAATGGAAAGGGACCGGAAGGGATTCACGCTGGTCGAAATCGTCCTGGCGCTCGCCCTGGCCGGCCTCTTCATGTACGGGGCCACCTATTCTTTCCAGCGGCTCGTCCCGAAATTCCAGCTCCAGTCGGGGATCTGGGAAGTGACGTCCGGCCTCAACCAAGCCCGTTTTCGGGCGATCATGTCCGGCGAGCCGGTCCGGGTCCGGTTCGTCCCGTCGGGGTTCGTCTTCGAGCGCTACGACGAGGCCGCAAAGATCTGGCGGACGGCGAGGACGGCCTCGCTCCCCGGCGTCGCGGTCCGGGCCAACAACGCTCCGGTCTTCCATCCGCAGGGTACGGTCTCCGACCTGGCTTCGATCACGGTATCCAACGCGCTGGGAACGTTCAGGATCACGATCGCGATAACGGGGAGGGTCAGGACGACGCGGGTCGGTTGAGTCCGGTTTCCCCGGGCTTAAGCCGTCGCGTAAAGGGGGTTAGAGCCCTATTCCGTGGAGGTTCTTCATCAGGCTCGTGACGGTCTGCGCAGTATCGTGATCGAATTCGACGCCCAATTCGAAGACATTCTCGGCTTCGTCGCGCTTGACCCATTTGACCCGGCCCTTCAGGCTGACGGTTTCCCGGGACCGGGCGAATTCGATCTTGAGGCGGAGTATGGCCCCCACCTCGAAGCGCTCCGCCGAGTGAATCCGGGCCCCTCCAATCGAAAGGTCGTAGGTGCAGGCCTTGACTTCGGCGGGGGGAAGGGAAGCTTGGCCCTGCGGCGCGGCCTTCACCACGGTCTTGTTCCACTGCCTGATACGCCGGTCTTTGCGTTTTTGCATGGCGTTCTTTATTAAATCTGCCTGGCGCCCGGACGGGATCACAGGGCCCCCTTGCCCAGGGAGATTTGGGGCTGTACGGCTCTCGCCTTCCGGCCCGTTTCACGGTAGAGGTTTTTCATGATGGCCTGGAGGACTATCTCGTTGCACTCCTGGAACTCGACCCCGAACTCGTAGATGTTTTCCTTCTCGTTCCACCGGGACCAGCGGACGGCGCCTTCGACGCTGACCGCCTCCCGCGACCTGACAAGCTCGAGGTGGATGCACACGATGGCGCCGACAGGGAAGCACTCTTCGGACTGGATCCTCGCCCCGCCGAGCGACAAGTCCCAGGCATAGGCGTCGATCGGGCAACGGGGCAGGATCCCCTCCCCTCCGGAGGCGGACTTGATGATGGCCTTGTTCCACTGCTGGAATCGGCCGTGCTTGCGTCTCTCCATGGATACCATTGTGCCAGGGGGGGCGGACCGGGGCAATCACCCCTGGAGGTGATTCCCGCGGTGAATTCTCACCCGTTCCGAGAGCGGCGGACGAGACGCCGGATCCGCCGGATCTCCCCGAGCATCCCGAGGGAGCCCCGGACAAGACTGACCCGGCTCGGCCGCGAATCGCTCCAGACGACCGGGACCTCGGCGACACGGTAGCCGAGTTCCCGGCAGAGGACTAGGACTTCGACGTCGAACCCGAAGCCTGTGGTCTGGAGCCGGGAAAAAAGGTCCAGCGCCGCCGCCCTCCGGAAGGCCTTGAAGCCGCACTGCGTGTCGCGGTAGCCCTTTAGGACGAACAGCCTGACCAGCAGGTTGAAGGTTTTTCCCATCAGCTCGCGCGGCCGGCGCTGGCGGACCCTGATGTCCGATTCCGGGAGGGCCCGCGAGCCGATGGCGACGTCGGCCCCGGCCTGGAGCGCGGCGAGCAGCTTGTCGAACTCCCCGATGGGCGTCGACAGGTCGTCGTCCGAGAACAGGATGACCTCCCCCGAGGCCGCGAGAACGCCCTCCCTGACCGAGGCGCCCTTGCCCCGGTTCTTTTCGCGCCGGATCACCCGCGAGGGGACGCGCCCGGCGAGCGCGGCGCCGGCGGCCTCGGCCGTCCGGTCGTGGCTCCCGTCGTCGACGATGACTTCCGACACAAACGGCTTGCCGGCGAGCGCAGCGCGGGCGGCCTCCGCCGTCCGGTCGCGGCTCCCATCGTCGACGACGATGACTTCCGCCGCGAACGGCTTGCCGGCAAGATAGGCGACGGTCGCATCGATGCTCGCGGCGATCCGTGTTTCCTTGTTGTATGCGGGGAAGACGACTGAGAGGAAAATGTTTTTCGGATCGCGGTCGCTCATGAGGCCTTTCGGGGAATGCGTCAGGGACATTATATAAGATAAATAAGAACTGAATCAAAAAAGCGGTTTCCCGTTGCAACCCGGCCGCTCACCGGTATAAAATGGCTCTCCTCGACCATGATCAATAATCGCCAGGAGAGTGCCCCGTGAAAAAGACAGCCGTCCGTCTGGCCGTTCTCTGCGCCGTGCTGATCGCGTTCGTCCCCGCGCTCACCGCCCAGGAGCCCTACAAGCTCCCGCCCAAGGAGATCATCGACATCGTCGACGCCCCGCCGACCCCCACGGTCTCCATGAGCCCGGCCGGCGACGTCATGGCCCTCATCGACCGCGAGTCGATGCCGTCGATCGCCTACATCTCCGAGCCCATCCTGAGGCTCGCCGGGATGCGCATCACGCCCGCCTTCAACAGCCGGCAGGTCCTGAGCTTCTCGACCGGTCTTTCCCTCAAGGACATGAAGACGGGTCGCGTCCGGAAGATCGCTCTGCCCGAGGGCTTCAAGTTCACTTTCCCGTCCTGGTCGCCGGACGGGCGGACGATCGCTTTCCTCCGCTATGTCGAAGGCGGCGTCGAGCTCTGGGCCGCCGACGTCAAGGCGGGCACGGCCAAGGCCCTGACGTCGGCCGTGGTCAACGCCGTTCTCGGCGGCATGGATTGGATGCCCGACAGCCGGCGTTTGGTCGTTTCGCTCGTGCTCGAAGGCCGCGGCCCGGCCCCGACCGCGCCGCGCGTCCCCGTCGGACCCGAGATCCAGGTCTCCGGCGGCCAGGAGACCAAGGTCGCCACCTATCAGGACCTGCTCAAGAACTCGTTCGACGAGCTCCTCTTCGACCACTACGCCGCGTCCCAGACGGCCATCGTCGACATCGCCGCCGGCGAGCTCCGCAAGGTCGGAAAGCCCGGCATCTACGATTCGATGTCCGTCTCCCCGGCCATGGACTACATCCTCGTCGAACGGATCAAGCGGCCCTATTCCACCTCGCTCCCGGCCTCCGGTTTCTCCCACTCGATCGAGATCTGGGACATGGACGGCGGCCTGGTCAAGGTCCTGGCCGACCTGCCGCCGGAAGAGAACGTCCCCATCAACGGCGTCCCCAAGGGCCCGCGCGGCGTCAACTGGATGACCCACAAGCCGGCGACGCTCATCTGGGCCGAGGCCCTGGACGAGGGCGACCCGAAGAAGACGGTCCCCTTCCGCGACCACTACCTGACGCTCGACGCGCCGTTCGCGGGCGAGCCGGGAGAAGCCCTCAAGCTCAAGGAGCGGGCCGCCGGCATCACCTATTTCGCTACGCCCGGAAAAGCCCTGGCCTCCCAGAGCGAATGGAAGCGGAGCTGGCGGACGACGTTCCTCGTCGACCTGGCCAACCCGGCCGCCGAGCCGGTCAAGATCTGGGACCTGAGCACCCAGGACAGGTACAACAATCCGGGCCGGCCCGTAACGACGAGCCTCAAGACCGGCGAGCAGGTCATCCTCCAGGACAAGGACTGGATCTACCTCGCCGGGGCCGGCTCGTCGCCCAAGGGCGATCACCCCTTCCTCGACCGGATGAACCTCAAGACGATGAAGGTCGAGCGGCTCTTCGAGTGCCAGGACCCCGCCTATGAAAGCTTCGTCGATTTTTCGGGGGCCTTGCGGACGAAGATCATCACGAGCTACGAGACCAAGATCGATCCTCCAAACTACTGCCTCTACGACCTCAAGACCAAGAAGCGGACGGCCCTGACCGATTTCAAGGACCCGGCGCCCCAGCTCACCGGGATCCAGCGCGAGCGCGTCACTTACAAGCGGGCCGACGGCCTGGAGCTCAGCGGGACGCTCTATCTGCCGCCGGGATACAAACCGGGGACCCGCCTGCCGGTCGTCGTCTGGGCCTACCCCATGGAATACGACACCGCGGCCGTGGCCGGCCAGGTCCGCGGCTCGATCAACCGGTTCACCTTCTTCCGGGGGGCGTCGCAGCTCTTCTTCGTCACCCAGGGATACGCCGTCCTCGATAACGCCGAGATGCCCGTCGTCGGCGACCCCCAGACCGTCAACGACACCTTCGTCCAGCAGATCGTCTCCAACGCCGAGGCGGCCATCCGCAAGCTCGACGAGATGGGCGTCGGCGACCCGAAGCGGGTCGGCGTCGGCGGCCACAGCTACGGCGCCTTCATGACGGCCAACCTGCTGGCCCGCTGCGACCTCTTCGCCGCCGGCATCGCCCGCAGCGGCGCCTACAACCGGACCCTGACCCCGTTCGGCTTCCAGAGCGAGCGGCGGACCCTCTGGGAGGCCCCCGAGACCTACATCAAGATGTCGCCCTTCATGAACGCGAACAAGATCAACGAGCCCATCCTGCTCATCCACGGCATGGCCGACAACAACTCCGGCACGTTCCCCATCCAGTCCGAGCGGCTGTTCGCGGCGCTCAAGGGTTTCGGGGCGACGGCCCGCTTCGTCTACCTGCCCTACGAGAGCCACGGCTATTCCGCCCGCGAGTCGGTCCTTCATGTCCTCGCGGAAATGTTCGAATGGTTCGACCGCTACGTGAAAAATAAAAAATGAAAGGGGGATTTCCACAGACTTTGTGCATAACCCTGTGGAAAAAGCGGCTGACCGAGATTCTAAAGAACTGTCAGACGCGGACTTTTGATAGATTGCACATCGAATGTGCAAAGGGAGCCTCGGAGCAAAGGAGCGAGCGATGAGAAGACGACGGCGGTCATCGACGGGATTCGTCGTGTTGGCCCTTCTCTTGGCGGCAGCGTGCGGCGGGACGGCCCCCGAGCCGTCTTCGAGACCGCTCAAGATCCTCGTCTCGAACGACGACGGCATCGAAGCGCCAGGACTCCAGGCCCTCACCGAAGCCCTCATGCCTTTGGGAACGGTAACCGTCGCCGCTCCCCGGGACCCCCGCAGCGGCGTCAGCCACGGCGTCACCTCGGACAGGTCGATCGCCGTCGAGGAGAGCGAGAGACGGGGCGCGACATGGTTCTCCATCGACGCCCTGCCCGCGACCTGCGTCCGGCTGGCGCTCGAGGCGCTCCTCCCCGAAAGACCGGACATCGTCATTTCGGGGATCAACAGGGGCGAGAACCTGGGCACGGTCACGTTCTATTCGGCCACCGTCGCCGGCGCCCGGGAGGCGGCCTTCCTGGGTATTCCGTCGATCGCCGTCAACCTCGCCGCGGGAAAGGGCATGGACTACAAGGTGGCGGCCGGGATCATGGCCGACATCGTCCGGACGGTCGGCAAGGACGGCATCCCGAAAGGGACATTCCTCAACGTCAACATCCCGGCCCTGCCGAGAGAAAACATCCGGGGCGTACGAATCACGAAACAGGACACGCGGGCTCCGCTCGAGTTCTATGAGAAAACCGTTTCTCCCGAGGGGGCGACGGAATACAAGCCGTCCTGGAAGCACCTCGAGCCGGCCGGCGAGGACACGGACATCTGGGCCTTGCGCAACGGCTACGTCTCGATATCCGTGTTCGGTCTCGACCAGTCGGCGGGCGCGACGGCGCGGAAGTCGCTCAAGCGCCTGGAATCCCTATTCAAGCCCTACCGGACGACCTCGGTCCAGATCCAGTAGAGGAAAGCGCCGAAGTAGACGGCGAGCAGGACCCAGGCCAGGATATTGATGGTTTCGTTGATCCGCTTGAGAAGCGGAAAGGCATTCCGGCGGCCGCGCGTGTTGAGTTTCGGAATGGCGTAGAGGAGCGCGATCGCCAGGAGCAGAACGAGCCACTTACGCATCAGCCGGGATTATCCCAGAAACGCCCGCCGCCGCGCAACCCCGCGCATTGACTCACGTAAAATGTTACCGAAGGCAGGGCCGTTGAATCATATAAAATGTTACCCAAATCCCATAAAGGATCGGGTGACATGCACAGGATGGACATGCGATCGCGTGAACAGTATCTGAAAGCTCTCTTGGGACGCTATCTCCGAGCCCGGAAAAGGGGGAAAAGCGCGCTTTTGGACGAGTATTGCCGCAATACGGACATGGCCCGCAAGTCCGTCCTGCGAAAGATCTCTAGTCTGCTCAAGGGGAACGCCTCGCCACGGAAGCCGAGACGGCCCGTGTACGGAAGGTTGGTGCGGGCGGCCTTGGAGACGCTCTGGGAGATCTTCGACCGGCCGTGCGGCCAGAGGCTGAAGCCGTTGGTCGAGGAGGAAGTGGTGAGGCTTCGCGCCCTAGGCGAGCTCAAGGTCGACGAGAAGACGGCCCGCCAACTCCGCCGGGTGAGCCCGGCCACGATCGATCGTCTCTTAACGGCGAAGAAGACCGAATGGATCGCCCAACGACGCTACGGGCGGGCCGGGGGGAATCTCATTGCCAAGAAGATCCCTTTGAAAATGACCGATTGGGACCTCAGTCAGGTCGGGTTCCTCGAGATGGACCTGGTGCTTCACTGTGGGGCTTCGGTGGCTGGGGAATATGCCCACAGCCTCTCTGCCCTGGAGATCGGCTCTGCCTGGTGGGAGGGCGAAGCGGTGATGGGCCGGGCCCAGGAACGTATCTTCAAAGCGATCAAGCAGATCCGGAGCCGGACTCCGTTCTCCTGGCGGGGGATCGACAGCGACAACGACAACGCCTTCATCAACGATCAGCTCTACCGGTACACCCAGAGCGAGGGACTGGGCTTTACCCGGTCCCGGCCCTATCGCAAGAACGACAACGCCTACATCGAGCAGAAGAACTTCACCCATGTCCGCCGCCCTCTGGGTTACCTGCGCTATGACACCACGGCTGAGCTTGATCTGATCAATGACCTGTACCGCAACGAGCTGCGGCTTTACAAGAACTTCTTCCAACCGGTGATGAGACTAGAACGTAAGGAACGAGTCGATGGGAAGACCCGAAGGCGTTATGCGAAGCCCAAGACGCCCTATCGGATCCTCCGGGAGTCAGGGCAACTCCCGCCGGAGGCGCTGAAAAAGCTGGACGAGCTCTATCGCAGCCTGAATCCTGCCGACCTGAAGCGGCGGATCGACAAGAAGCTGAAGGCGCTCTTTACCCTCTATGAGAAGAAGCGCAAGGGACTTGTCCAGGTCGATCCCTACAAAAAGCTCGGTCCTTCTTCGGTATCATTTTTGGTGATGCAATGACCGCAGCTTCGGTAACATGGTTATATGAGTTGACACGGAAGGGCGGCCCTCATGCCTATCAGGTTCCGGAGCACCGTGGCGACGGCAACTGCCTAACCCAAGGGCCGAGGGATTGGCTTCTGTCAGTAACGTCAAGGAAGCAGAGACGATGCCCGAAGCCCCAAAGCGGCCGGCGGAGCGGTACGCCCCGAGCTAAGTGAACTTGAAAAAAGAAGCCTATCCTGAGGCACGCTCTTGACAAAGCCGGCCACGGCACCTATTGTGTAGAAGTTGATGGATTCCCGCATCAATCGTTTCCCTCGCTTCCCTAAAACCCGCCTACAATCTCCCTAGGAGGATGAATGAAATTCCAAGACCGCACTCAGATCGAGGCGCTCACCAAGTTCAACAGCCAGGGCGACTTCGTGACCTCGTTCTTCCTGGACACGGACAAGGGCCGGCTGAGCAGGAAGGAGATCCAGCTCGCCTTGAAGAACCTCCTCAGCGGCGCCAAGGCCCAAGTCGAGGCCATGGACGCCGGCCGGGAGAAGATCGAGTCTCTCGAACGCGACCTCGCTCTCATCGGCGATCACTGTGCCCAGACGATCGCCGCCGGCAACGCCGACGGTCTGGCCGTTTTTTCGTGCAGCCGCGGGAAATTCTGGCAGGCCCTGGAGCTGCCCCACGGTCCCCGCGACAGGGTCATCATCGACGCCAACTTCTATGTCCGGCCGCTGGCCGCGATCCTGGACAAGTACAGCCCCATCTGCGTCCAGCTCATCAGCCGCCGGGAGGCCCGCTGGTACAGCGTCTCAATGGGAGAGATCAAGCTTCTGGACGAACTCCAGAGCGACGTCCCCAGCCGAGTCCGCGAGGGCGGGTTCGAGGGCAACGAGTCGAAGAAAATCGAGCGGCACCTCGACGCCCGGCTCCAGGACCACTTCAAGAAAACGGCCAAAAGAGCCTTCGACCTCAGCAGAAAGCACCCCTTCGAATGGCTGTTCATCGGCTGCGAAGATAATCACGGCGCCGATTTCGAGGCCCACCTCCACAGCTATCTCCGGGAAAAGATCAAGGCCCACATCAGGTCGCGCCT
>JBGOYY010000090.1:0-9713 GCA_041479905.1 Candidatus Aminicenantia bacterium | reverse complement strand
GGCCTCGATCTCGACCTTGACGTCCTTCGGCAGACGGGCGGCCTGGACCGTGGCCCGAGCCGGGCTGGGGGCTTTGAAAAACTCGGCGTAGATCAAGTTCATCTTGGCGAAATCGTTCATGTCCTGGAGAAAAACGGTCGTCTTGACCACGTCGTCATAGGAGGAACCGGCGGCCTCGAGCACGGCCCCCAAGTTCTTGAGGACCTGCCGCGTCTCGTCCTCGATCGTGCCATTGAGGAGGTTCCCGGTGGCCGGGTCGATGGGGATCTGGCCCGAACAGAAAACGAAGCCGTTGGCGATGATGCCCTGGGAATAAGGGCCGATCGCTTTCGGCGCCTTATCGGTTTGAACCTGCTTTTTCATGGTTTTGCTCCTTCCGATGCCGGCCAAGACCCTGGAAACGGACGCGCCCAGGAGACCGGCGGCGGCAAAAAATTTCCGTCTTTTCACGTCCCCACTTCGCCTTCGACCCGGACTACTTTGACAGTTCGGCCAGGGCCGTCGTCAAGAACACCCAGAACTTTTCGACCGACCCGATATGGACGTGCTCCTCGGGCGAATGGGGGTTCTTCATCGTCGGGCCGAACGAGATCATATCCATGCCCGGGAACTTTTCGCCGATGATGCCACATTCAAGACCGGCGTGAACGGCCACGACCTCGGCCTCTTTCCCGAAGGTCTTGGCGTAGATCTCTTTTAAATGCTTCAGAAGGGGAGAGGCGAGGTTGGGCATCCAGCCGGGGTAGCCGTTCTTGAAATCGGCCCGGACCCCGGCCAGGTCGCAGACGGACTTGATGATGTCCCGCGTCGCTTCGAGGGCCGAGGCGACGGAACTGCGCGAGCTGCAGAGGACCTTGAGCTCTTTCTTGTCGGTCCTGACGATGGCCAGGTTGGTCGATGTCTCAACCAGTCCGGCGATCTCCGGGTGCATGGATATGACGCCATGGGGGACGGCCAGGAGGAAGTTGAGAAGGACGCGCTGGCACCCTTGGGTCAGGGCGAAATCCTTGCCGGCCGCGGGTTCAAACGAATACTTGGCTTCGGCTTCGACGGACTTGTACTCGATAGAGATCTTATCGAAGGCCTTTTTGAGCGCCACCGTAAAGGTCCGGACCTGGACCGGAGGACAGGCGACGATCGCAACGGCTTCGCGCGGGATGGCATTATGCTTGCTCCCGCCCTCGAGGCTAATGATCTCGAAACGCGCGGCCGCCTGGGCCTGTCCGAGCATCCGGGCGAGAAGCTTTATCGCGTTGCCCCGGCCCTGGTTGATGTCCAAGCCGGAGTGGCCGCCGCGGAGGCCGGAGAGGTGCAGACGGTAGAGGTTCTTCGAGGCCGTTTTTTTTCTTTCGGCCGGAAAAACGAGTTCGGAGTCCGCCCCGCCGGCGCAGCCGATGGTGAACGTCCCCTCGTCTTCGCTGTCGAGGTTGAGGAGCTTCTTCCCGGCCAGAAACCCTTTCTGGATCCGGTTGGCGCCGGTCAGGCCGGTCTCTTCGTCGACGGTAAAGAGGAATTCCATGGGGCCGTGGACGAGCGTCTTGTCCTCCATGACCGCCAGGGCGGCAGCCAAGCCGATGCCGTTGTCGGCCCCGAGAGTCGTCCCCTGGGCATAAACCCATTCTCCTTTGATGTCCGTCAGGATCGGGTCCTTGCAAAAATCGTGGACCTTGTCCGAGTTCTTCTCGCAGACCATGTCGAGGTGGCCCTGAAGGATGACGCCCACGGCGCTCTCGCGTCCGGCCGTCGCCGGCTTGCTGACGAGGACGTTGCCGACCTTGTCGCGCTTGCCGGGCAGGTTCAGGGATTGGGCCACGGACAGGACATGATCCCCGAGGGCCTTTTCGCTGCCCGAGCAGTGGGGGATGGTCAGGATCTTCGCGAAATGCTTCCAGAGAAGGCGGGGGTTGAGTTCGCCGAGAGAGGATGCCATGGATGACTCCTTCTTGTTCGAGATGACGAGACGGTCATGATGCCACAAAATAGCGATGGATTCAAGCCGTCCTCCCGGGTATAATCCGAGTCGTGAAGTCCCTCCGCCGCGTCCTCCTGGCCTCGACGCTGGCTCTCGCCGCAACGGGTTCCGTGCCGCTCGAGGCCAAGGTCCGCGTCATGGCCACCGTCTTCCCCCTCCGGGAGTTCGCCGCGGCCGTTGCCGGTGACAGGGGGGAAGCGGAACTCCTCCTCCCTCCGGGCGCCGGAGTCCACACCTGGCAGCCCCGGCCCGGCGACATCGTCCGCCTGGCCGCATGCGACCTGCTCGTTTATATCGGGGCGAACCTCGAGCCCTGGCTCCCCGGCCTGCTCAAGGCCCTGCCAGGAGGCAAAATTCGTGCCCTCGAAGTGACGGCGGGCCTGAGCCTCCTCGAGACCGCGGCCGACGACGAGCGCGGACATGGGGAGGGCGCCCACGAACAACTGGACCCCCACGTCTGGCTCGATTTCGAACTCGACGCGCAGATCGTCCGAAAGATCGCCGACGAGCTCTCGCGCATCGACCCGGCGGGCCGCCCCGAATTTACGGAGAATGCGGCCAGGCTGACGGCGCGTCTCCTGGAGCTCGACGGGAAATTCCGCGAGGGCCTGGCCGCCTGCCGGGGGCGGGACATCGTCCTCGCCGGGCACGGCGCCTTCGGCTACCTGGCCCGGAGATACGGACTCGTCCAAACGGCCCTCTACGGCCTGAGCCCGGACGCCCAGCCCCGCCCTCTCGATCTCATGAAAGCCGTCGATTTCTGCCGGCAAAAAGGGGTCCGGACGATCTTTTTCGAGAACTCCGTCTCGCCCGACCTGTCGAGGACGCTGGCCCGCGAGATCGGCGGCCGGGTCCTCACCCTCCACGCCGGCCACAACCTGACCCGTGACGAACAGGACCGGCGCATGGGATTCTTCGAGCTCATGGAGGAGAATTTGAACAGCCTGCGCGACGGCCTGGGGTGCCGCTGAAACCATGGACCTGATCGTCCTTCGCGACGTCTCCTTCCGTTACGACGGGACGCCCGTCCTCATCGACATCGACTTGACCATCCGGGAAGGGGATTTCCTGGCCATCATCGGGCCCAACGGCTCGGGGAAGACCACCCTGGTCAAGGTCATCCTCGGCCTGCTCGAGCCTTCGTCGGGAAGCGTCGAGGCCTTCGGTAAGCCCCTGGGGGAATTTTCGGACTGGCGGAAGATCGGCTACGTCCCCCAGAAGGCCACCCACATCGACCCGTTCTTTCCGGCCTCGGTCGAGGAGGTCGTGGGCATGGCCCTCATGTCCAACCGCAAGCCCCGGGCCCGGTCGGGACGGGAAGGCCGCGACGATATCCTCCGGGCCCTCGACGAGGTCGGCATGGCCGATCACGGAAAATGGGCCATCGGACGGCTCTCCGGCGGGCAACAGCAGCGCGTGTTCATCGCCCGGGCGCTCGTGACCTCGCCCCGGATCCTCTTCCTGGACGAGCCGACGACCGGGGTCGACGCCGAAACCCAGGCGTCTTTCTACGACATGCTCGACCGCTTGAACTCGAGGGAGGGGCTGACGATCGTCCTGGTCACACACGACATCGGCATCGTCAACAAGCACGTCACCAGCGTGGCCTGTCTCAACCAGCGGCTCGTGTATCACGGGAGTCACGAGGACTTCTGCCGGTCCGGAGTATTCCGCGACATGGTCACCCGGGGAGACCACTTCATCTCCCACGAACATTAGGCCCGACATGCACGCGCTCCTGACCTACGGCTTCATCCAACGCGCCTTCCTGGCCGGCG
The DNA here is from genome assembly GCA_041479905.1 of Candidatus Aminicenantia bacterium. Classification (GTDB taxonomy): domain Bacteria; phylum Acidobacteriota; class Aminicenantia; order Aminicenantales; family Saccharicenantaceae; genus RBG-16-66-30. Next base: position 5,963 of record JBGOYY010000090.1, on the reverse strand, counting down.
TCTTCATCGCCGTCGCCTGCGCCGTCCTGGGCCTTTTCCTGATCCTGAGAAAGGACGCGATGATCGGACATGGACTCGCCCACATCGCCTTCGCCGGCGTCGCCCTGGGCCTTTTCCTGAACATCCTCCCCCTGGCGGCGGCCCTGGCCGTTGCCGTCGCCGCGGCCGTCGCCATCGTCAAGCTCAAGGACAGGGCCGGGCTCTACGGCGACACGGCCATCGGCATTTTCAGCAGCTTGGGCCTGGCCATCGGCATCCTGCTGGCCTCCATGGCCAGGGGTTTCAACGTCGAACTCATGTCCTATCTCTTCGGGGATATCCTGGCCATCGAACCGCTGGAAGTCGGACTAGCCGTGGGCCTGGCCGCGGCCGTCCTCCTGGCCGTGAGGATGAACTACGCCAAGCTCCTCTTCATGACCTTCGACCGGGAATCGGCCCGGGCGGCCGGGGTCAAGGTCGGCCGGCTGGACATGCTCCTCATGGTGCTCACGGCGGTCACGATCGTCCTGGGGATGAAGGTCGTCGGCATCCTCCTTGTGGCCGCGCTCATCGTCATCCCCGCGGCGGCCGGCCTTCAGGTCGCATCCAGCTTCAGGACGGCCGTGCGGGCATCGACCGCCGTCGCCGTCGTTTCCGTCGGCGCGGGCCTCGGCCTGTCGCTCGCCCTCAACATCCCCGCGTCGGCCGCGATCGTCATCCTTTGCTTCCTGGCTTTCGCTCTGTTCTCGTTGGCGAAAAAGGGACGGGGCCTCTCCGCCCGCGCAAAATAAAGGAAATCCGTCAGGCCGCCGGCAGGCTTAGCATTGCGGGGGGGGCGCTCAAGGCTTTCCCGAGAATGCTCCTGACGGCTTTCCCTTCCTTGTCCAGGGTTTTCCTGAGACGCTCCGCCCGCCGCCGCACGTCGGCGACGAACTTATCGTCCTTGATGCCGGCGAGGTTGATGAGGACGTTATAGTAGGCTCCTTCGCCTGCCGCCTGGCCGGCGAGTCCGGCCACCCCAGCGTCGCTCACGGAGTTCTTGTTGCCCTTCGCGGCGGCGATCCCGGCCAGGGCGACCGCCTCTCCCGCCTTTTCGAGCACCTCGAGCGGGACGAGGGTCGCTTCCTTGTTGGCTTCCTCGACGGCCCGCTCCTTTTCGATGGTCTGCTCCGGAGTCGTCTTGGGCAGGCGGATGGCCTCCATGACCTTGTTGAAGGCCCGGGTATCCCTGTCCACGGCTTCGAGCAGCCCGTCCTTGAGGGCCTGGGCCCGGACGGCCGTCGCGACCATCTCTTCGCGAACCTCCTCATAACCCTTCTTGCCGACGGTCAGGTTGGCGACCATGGCGGAAAGGGCCGCGGAAAGCGCCCCGCAGAGGGCCGCGACGCTCCCCCCGCCGGGGGCCGGGGAATCCATGGACAGCTCGTTCGCGAACTGCCGGAGGGTCAGCCCGACCAGGGGATGCCCGTCTTGTTCGAATTGGTATTCGATGATCTTTTTTTCGGCGGTGAAAGGGGCAACATCGTTGAGCCCGAGAGAGCGGACCGCCGTCCGGATGAGTTCCTCCTCGGGAACGCCCGGGCTCTTGGCCTGTTTTTCGAGGTAGTAGCGGCCGGCCATGAGGAGCGCCTCCTTGGGGATGAGGCCGACGAGCTCGCTGCCCGTCACCCGGAGGCCGAGCTTCCCGGCCAGCCTCCTCGCCTCGTCGAAGACAACGTGGATGGGCGTGATCTTGTAGTTCGTGAAGTTGACCGAGATCTGGGCCACCCCGTAATCCTCGATGTACCAGCCAACCGACTTGATCTCCTTGAACTTGCCCGGCACTTTGACCGCGTTGCCGCGCCCGTCCTTGACGACGTTCCCGTCCTTGTCGCGCTTGGCCCGGCCGCTCTCCCTGAGGCTCAGGGCGATTTCGTTGGCCAGCTTCCGGTCCCGGGTGTTGAGGTTGATGTTGTAGGCGATCAGGAACTCGCGGGCGCCGACGACGGTGGCGCCGGACTTGGGGTTGAAAACGGGCTCGCCGAAATCGGGCGCCCAGCGGCGGTCTTTGAATTTCCCGGGCAGGCCCTCGTATTCCCCGGCCCGGACCGTGGCCAGGTTCCGGCGCTCCGGCGTCCTGGCGGCGGCCTCGTAGAGATAGACGGGGATCCCCAGCTCTCCGGCGATCCTGGCGCCGAGCTCTCCGGCCAGCCGGACGCAGTCCTCCATGGTCACGCCCGAGACCGGGACGAAGGGGCAGACGTCCGTGGCCCCGATACGGCTGTGGGCGCCCTTGTGGACGCGCATGTCGATGACCTCCGCCGCCTTGGCGACGGCCCGGAAGGCGGCCTCCTTGACGGATTCGGGCGTCCCGATGAAGGTCATAACAGTCCTGTTCGTGGACGCCCCCGGGTCGACATCGAGCAGTTTGACGCCGGGGACGGCTTCGATCTCGCGGACGATGGCCTTGATCTTCTCCGGGTCACGGCCTTCGCTGAAATTGGGCACGCACTCGACGAGCTTCATCTTTCCTCTCCTTTGCGCAGGGTGCGCTTGAGCGTCCCACTGGTGTCATAGACCTCGACGGTCTCGAAATCCCGAAGGAAGCGGCCGAGCCAGTCCGGCCGGCCGACCACGACGACGAGGGGCTTGCGGGCGAGGTAATCCTGGGCCGCCGCCCGGACCCTCTCGACGTTGACGAGCTTGAGCCGCTCGGGTCCCTTGTCCCACTGCCCATCGTCGAGCTCCAGGGCCACGGCGCGGGCCATCCAGTCCGCGAATCCATCGAGGGATTCGAACCGCGCGGGAAGATTCCCGATGAGGAACGACTTGGCCTCCTCGATCTCGGCGGGAACGGGGGCTTCCGAGGACAAGGTCTTGATCTCCCGGACGATCTCCCGGGCGGCGGGAACGATGAATTCGGGCCTGACGCGCGCCCGGGCCCAGTAGACGCCGCAGGCGCGGAAGAACTCCGTTTCACTGAACGCATAGTAAGCGTAGCCTTTGGATTCGCGCAGGTTCATGAACAGGCGGTTCCGGGTCGTCCCCCCCAGGACCTGCTTGAGGACGAGGAAAGGGAAAAAGTCCGGGTCCGAGGCGGACATGATCACGTTCCCCGCGAATATCGTCGCGTCCGACACATCCGGAACTTCGATATAGCAAATCCGATCCCCGCTGTTGGGGGACGGCGGCGGAACGGCGGCCCGTTCAACGGGCTGGCCGACCCAGGCGTTGAAATGATTTTCGATCTTCTTCGCCACTTCGGCTCCGTCGATGTTCCCGGAAACCAGGACGGCGGCGTTTTCGGGCCGGTAGAAACGACCGTAAAAGGCGGAAACGTCCTTGGTCGTAATGAACTTGATGACCCCCTCGGAATATGTGGCCGTTTTGTAGGGATGGTTCTCGAAGAGGATCCTGAGAAGCTGTCTCCAGCCGAGGACCTCGGGATTCTTTTTCTGTTCGAAAAGCTCCCAGAACGCGGTTCTCCGGACCGCGCCGAGCTCACGCTCCGGGAACACGGCTTCGAGGACGATGAGCCTCAGGACGTAGATCGCCCGGTCCAGGTATTCCTCGAGCACGTGCATGGTCAGAACCGTGTAGTCCATGAAGACGGTCATAGAATAATCGGCGCCCATGGATTCGATCATGTTCTCGAGGTAATCGGCCGACAGCATTTTCGTCCTCTTGCCGATCATGCGCGCCGTCATGGCGGCGACGCCGGGCAGTGCCGGCGGCGAATCAACCTCGCCGGCCCGAACGACGAGCTGGAGCGTGACCAACGGAGCCTCCGGCCGGCGGGCGGTGGCCACGGTAAGGCCGTTCGGCAAGAGGACGTATTCGATCTTCGGCAGCTTGAGCTCCAGGGGTTGGGCGTCGGGCAGGGGAGGCGTTCTCCGGAAACGTTCCTGGGCGCCGGCCGGAGGCGCCGCCGGGAACAGGGCGACCAGGACCGCGGCCAGCAGGAAGCCGACGGTCGGCCCCGGCGGACGGCGTGCGGGTGCCGAGGGCCTCATTGTAGTCTGAGCTCCAGGACGACCCTGTTTTGGGGGATGAAGTACTTGTTGACGAAGGCGGTCAAGACCGAAGGACTAACACGGAGGTATTTGTCCAATTCCCCGTCCAGGGAATCCAGACCGGTCCCGGCGAGGGCCGCATCGACGAGAAAAAGCGCCCTTCCCAAGCGGGTCGACAGCCGGTCGAGGTAGTCCACTTTGAAACGACGTTTGGCTTTATTGAGCTCGTCTTGGGAGACGGGATTCGTCCGCAGCTTGTCGATTTCCGAAAGGATGGCCTTTTGAGAACGCTCGACCATGACCGCGTTGTTGTTGAGGCAGAAGATCTTCAGGGCCGACACGCTCAGCCGTTCTTCCAGCGCGCCGCTGAGATAGCGGGCGGTCAGGTCCCGTCGCAGGAGACGGTTCCTCAGCCGGGATGTTTCGCCCTTCAAGAGGAGATATTCCAGGATCCCGAGGGAATACACGTCGCCTGCCTGAAGGGGGTAGAACCTGAATCCCATGTGGAACCCGGCTCCGGACGCTGGGATCCCGGCGATCCGCACGACGGCGTCGTTCTCTTTCTTGAATACGGGTCGGGGAGGGGCGGGGATGTTCATCCCGGGCGGGATGGAATCGAAGTACCTGGCGACGAGTTCCCTCGTCCTGGCGATATCGATATTGCCGACGATGCAGAGGACGGCGTTGTCCGGAACATAGTACGTCCGGTGGAAAGTCAGGACATCCGATTCGCTGAGGCCCCGCATCTCCAAGCCGGTGCCGATGAGGGTGTGGCCGTAGGGGAAATCGGGAAAGAGGAGAGAGTCGAACAGAGCGAAGCTTTCGAAATAGGGATCCGAGGCGAGCCGGTCCTGGTGCTCATTGAGGAGGTCGGCCCGCGTTTTTTCGATGGCCGCGGGCGTGATGGCGAGCGATTTCATCCGGTCCGATTCGAGCCACAGGGCCAGGGCTAGATAATTCGAGGGCAGGGTCTGATAGAACAACGCCCTGTCCGGGGTCGTGGTCGCATTGAGGTCCCCGCCGACCCTCTGGACGAAACCGACGTGTTGGAGGGGGCCGACGTTTTCCGAACCCTGGAACATCAGGTTCTCGAGGAGATAGGCCAAACCTTCCTGGCCCGGCTGTTCCCGTATCGTCCCGGCGCCGTAAGCGACGGCGACGGTCACCAAGGGGAGACTGCCGTCCACGGACAGGATGACCCGGAGTCCGTTTCGCAGGCGGTGCTCCTGGAATTCGAAACCAAGGGTGTTCGGCACAGTTTTCTGGACCGGGGCCGCCGGGAAAGACGCAGGAACGAAGAGAGTCAGCAAGATGAGGACGAGCGAACGCGCCGCTTTATGCATGCCCGTAGAGGAAGCCATGGGACCGAACAAGGACTAACAATAGCACAAAGTGTCCTTGTTGAAAACCCCTCTGGAATGTGCTATTTTGAGCCCGAATATGAGGGAGGAGACTATGGACCATGACATCAAGGACCTGACTGCGGCCCCCAAGGGACGGCTGAGGATGGAATGGGCGGCCCGTTCCATGCCGGTGCTGGGCAAGATCAAGGAGACTTTCGCCAAGGAGAAGCCCCTTCGCGGGATACGCATCTCGGCCTGTCTCCACGTCACTTCGGAAACGGCCAATCTCATGGAGGCCCTGAAACTCGGCGGGGCCGACGTCCGGCTGTGCGCGTCCAACCCCCTCAGCACCCAGGACGACATTCCCGCCGCCCTGGTCAAGTATCACAAGATCCCCGTCTTCGCCATCAAGGGGGAGGACCACGAGACCTATTACCGCCATATCCTCCAGGCCCTGGACCATGGCCCGGCCATCACCATGGACGACGGGGCGGACCTCGTTTCCGTCACCCATTCCAAGCGGCGGGACCTCCTCCCGGGCATCCTGGCCGGTACGGAAGAGACGACGACCGGCGTCATCCGGCTGAAGAGCATGGCCAGGGACGGCGTCCTCCGCTACCCCATCATCGCCGTCAACGACGCCCAGACG
>JBGOYY010000089.1:0-9796 GCA_041479905.1 Candidatus Aminicenantia bacterium | reverse complement strand
GTAGCGCATGGCCGCCGGAGGGTCGCCGTCGACGCTGCCGAAGTTCCCCTGCCCGTCGACGAGGAGGTAGCGGAGGCTGAAGTCCTGGGCCATGCGGACGAGCGTGTCGTAGGCGGCCTGGTCGCCGTGGGGATGGAATTTGCCGATGACGTCGCCGACGATGCGGGCCGATTTCTTGTAGGGCTTGTTGTAGTAGGTCCCGCTCTCGTACATGGCGTAGAGGACGCGCCGGTGGACCGGCTTGAGGCCGTCCTTGATGTCGGGGATGGCCCGGCCGATGATGACGCTCATGGCGTAGTCGAGGTACGACCGCCGCATCTCCTCCTCGAGGCTGACGACCGGGTGGTTCTCTTTCTGTTCGCTGTCCATGGGAACTCCTTCTCGGGCCCGCCCGCGGGCGGGGTCATCAGACGTCGAGGTTCAGGGCCTCCAGGGCGTTGGTTTCGATGAATTTCTTGCGCTCTTCGACCTCGTCGCCCATGAGGATGGTGAAGATCCTGTCGGCCTGGGCGGCGTCGACGATGGAAACCTTGAGGAGGATCCGCCGCGCCGGGTCCATCGTCGTTTCCCAGAGCTGGGTCGGGGTCATCTCGCCCAAGCCCTTGTAGCGCTGGATGTTGATGCCCTTCTTCCCCTTCTCGAAGAGGTAGTCGAGAAGTTTGTTCTCGTTCTCCAGAATCTGCTTTTCCGCGCCGTCGCCGTTCGTCAGGACGGCGTAGGGGCCCTTCATGTCCTCGAGCTCCTGGGTGATACGGTAGAGGTTCTTGTATTCGGCGGAGGTGACGAGGTCCATGCCGATCTTGCCGCCGACGGCCAGGCCGTTAAGATGGTAGGCGAACTCGAACTCGTAGACGCCGTACTCCTCGTCGCGGCTGAGCTTGACGTTGAAGCCCTTCCCGGCGACGAGCTTCATGACCCTCTCGACGTTTTTCTTGGAGCTCAGGAATTCCTGGCCGTCGACGCCCGAGCGGGCGAGGAGCTCGATGAGGAAGAGGGGGTAGTTCTTGCGTTCGAAGAACTGGGCGTAGCTCTTCTTGGCCATGAGGTTGCGGAAGAATTTGCGGAACTTGTCGCCCTCGAGGATCTCCTTCCGGCCGCCGGCCCGGACCTTGAACTCCTCGGAGATCTTGCGGACCATGAATTTCTCGTAGTCGCGTTCGTCCTTGAGGTACTGGATCTCCCTGCCCCGGGTGACCTTGTAGAGGGGCGCCTGGGCGATGTACAGGTGGCCCCGTTCGATGAGCCGGATCATCTGGCGGTAGAAGAAGGTCATGAGCAGGGTTCGGATGTGGGAGCCGTCGATGTCGGCGTCGGTCATCATGATGACCTTGTGGTAGCGGAGTTTGTCCAGGCTTTCCTCGGACTGCTCGACGCCGATGCCGAGGGCGGCGAACATCGTCCCGATCTCCTCGTTCTTGATGATCTTGTCGAAGCGGGCCTTCTCGACATTGAGGATCTTGCCCTTGAGGGGCAGGATGGCCTGGAAGCGGCGGTCGCGCCCTTGTTTCGCCGAGCCGCCGGCCGAATCGCCCTCGACGATGAAGATCTCGGAGGTGGCCGGGTTCCTGTCCTGGCAGTCGGCGAGCTTGCCGGGGAGCGAAGTCGACTCGAGGACGCCCTTGCGACGGGCGAGCTCGCGGGCCTTGCGGGCGGCTTCCCGGGCCCGGGCCGCGTCGAGGATCTTCATGACGATCTTCTTGGCGACCGTCGGGTTCTCCTCGAGGTAGGTCGCCAGCTGCTCGTTGACGATGGACTCGACGATGCCCTTGACCTCGGAATTGCCCAGCTTGGTCTTCGTCTGCCCCTCGAACTGGGGGTCGTGGAGCTTGATGCTCAGGACGGCCGTCAGGCCCTCCCGGCAGTCGTCCCCGGTGATGTTCTCGCTGAGGTCCTTGAGGAGGTTGTGGGCGGTCGCATAAGTGTTGATGGACCGGGTCAGGGCCGCCTTGAACCCGATGAGGTGGGTCCCGCCCTCCGTCGTATTGATGTTGTTGACGAAGGAATAGATCGTGTCGGCGTAGGACATGTTGTACTGGATGGCCAGGTCGACGAAGACGTTCTCGCGCTCGCCCTCGAACATGATGGGCTTGGGGTTGATCGTCTGCTTGCTTTGGTTGAGGTATTCGACGAACTCCCGGATCCCGCCCTTGTGCTGGAACTCGTGGGACTTGTTGGTCCGCTCGTCGGTGATCGTGATCTTGAGGCCCTTGTTGAGGAAAGAGAGTTCCCGCATCCTCTGGGCCAGGATCTCGAAGTTGTGTTCGACGATCTCGAAGATGTCCTCGTCCGGCCAGTAGGTGACCTTGGTCCCGGTCTTCTTGGTCTTGCCGATCTGTTTCAGCTTGGTGACGGGGTTGCCCCGCTCGTAGCTCTGGGTGAAGATGCCGCCTTCGCGCTTGATCTCGAGGTCGAGGCGCTTGGACAGGGCGTTGACGACCGAAACGCCGACACCGTGGAGGCCGCCCGAGACCTTGTAGCTCTTCTGGTCGAACTTGCCGCCGGCGTGGAGCATGGTCATGACGACCTCGGCCGCCGATTTCTTCTCCTTCTTGTGCTCGCCGACGGGGATGCCGCGGCCGTTGTCGATGACCGTGATCGAGTTGTCGACGTGGATGAGGACGTCGACCTCGGTGCAGTAGCCGGCCAGGGCCTCGTCGACGCTGTTGTCGACGACTTCGTAGACGAGATGGTGGAGCCCCTCCGTCCCGGTGCTTCCGATGTACATGGCCGGCCGCTTCCGGACGGCCTCCAGGCCCTTGAGGACCTTGATGCTTTCAGCGGTGTACTTTTCTTGCGTCATGTCCGTCCACTTAGTGAAAAGATGCGGGTTTCCGGCGCGGGAACGTCACGGGACCCGGTGGGCTTTTTCCTGGTAATTATTATAGCAAAAAAAGGGCCGAAAAGTAAAGGAAAATCTTCGTTTTATTGAAAATATAATCTCTTTTTTTTCAATATGTTAAACGGGTTTCTAAGCACCTCGACGCGCCCGCCCAACCGGCCCTCTTAAAAGGACGCCCGAGGGGGCCGAATTTTCTCACAGTTAGAGGGGTAATTCTGCTATAATTTTCCGCGAGGACGCCATGCCGGCCAATCTGCCGCCCGAATACCACAAGATCGAGGCCGAGCTGCGCACGGTCCGGACGCCGCAGGAGAAGATCGACATCTACGAGCGGCTGATCGCCGTCATCCCCCACCACAAGGGCACGGACAAGCTCATCGCCATGTACCGGCAGAAGATCGCCAAGGCACGGGAGGAGGGCGACCGCCGGCAGGCCACGGCCAAGCACGCCCCGACGCACAAGGTCGAGAAGTCGGGCGCCGGGCAGGTCGTCTGCGCCGGGCCGCCAAACGCCGGCAAATCCAGCCTCATCAAGGCCCTCACGGGCGCCGACGTCGAGGTCGCCGACTATCCCTTCACCACCCGCCTCCCCGCGCCCTACATGATGCCCTTCGAAACGACCCAGGTCCAGCTCATCGACACGCCTCCTGTGACCGGGGAGATCATGGAGACGTGGTTCCCGGAGATGGTCAAGATGGCCGACGCCGTCCTCCTCGTCGCCGACCTGGCCGACCCGGATACGACGGGCCGACTCGACGGCGCCCGCCGCCGGCTCCGGGAGCGAAAGGTAGATCTCGTCGGCGCGGAGACGGACATCCCCCCCGAACGGTTCCCGTTCTTAAAGCGGACCGTCCTCGCCGCGAACAAGGTCGATACGGGGGGTGCCATGAAGGCCTTCGAGGACCTCGGCGTCCTCCTCGAAGGGCCTTTCGAGCGTATACCGGTTTCGGCGGCGAGCGGCCGGGGCCTCGAAACGCTCCGCCGGGCCGTCTTCGGACTTCTCCGGGTCGTCCGCGTCTACAGCAAGATCCCCGGGAAAAAAGCGGAGATGGCCTCTCCTTTCGCCCTCAAGCGGGGGAGCACCGTGATGGACATGGCCAAGGCCGTCCACAAGGATTTCTCCGAGAAGCTCCAGTACGCCCGCGTCTGGAACGCGGCCGGCCTCGATGGCCTCCGGGTCAACCGCGACTACGTCCTCGCCGACAAAGACGTGGTCGAACTGCACATTTAATAGGGGGACACGTACCTCTGGTACGTGTCCCCTATCTTTATCTGAAGTTCAGCACGACTTCATCGCTCATGTCCATGACGGCCATGAACAGAAGCTGGGCCATGTCCTCCATGATCTCCGGCGTGACGAGGTCGATCGCGTCCCGCGTGTTGTGGTAGGTCGGGTAGGGCGCGGGCTTCCCGCCGTAGGCCCCGAAGGTCAGGGACGGCACGCCTTTCCAGAAGAACCAGGCCGAGTCCTGCCGCGGCCGGCCGGGATAGGCGGCTGGACCGGTGCTGAGCGTCCGGTGGATGAAGCCCTTGTTGGCCTTCTCGATGAATTCCCAGAACTTGGGGTAGGTCGTCCCGCCGGAGGCGGAGATCTTGTCGCCGCTTCCCGGGCCTTCCATGTTGATGAACACGACGGTCTTGTCGAGCGGGAACAGGGGATGCTCGGTGTAGAACCGCGACCCTTGGACGCCCTCCTGCTCGCTCTGCTCCTCGCTGCCGAAGAAGATGAAGACGACGGTCCGCTTCGGCTTGACGGCGCACTTGGCCATGGCCTCGGCCACGCCCAGCCCGACGGCGACCGCCGTGGCGTTGTCGTTGGCCCCGGGCAGAAGCTCCCACAGCCGGCCGAGGTGGTCGAGGTGCCCGCCGACGATGATGACCTCGTCCTTGAGCTTGGGGTCGGTGCCGGGAATCTGGCCGATGAGGTTGAAGCCGACGCCGTCGGGATGGTGTTCCGTCTTGTTGCTGATGGTCATCGTCTTGCCCGTGGCGAAGGACTGGGGCTTGAGCTCGGCGCGGATCCTGGCCACCGTGTCCTTGTGGATCCGGCCCGTCCCGGCGAAGACGTCGCCGACCACGGCCGCGCCGACGTGGTGATAGACGAAGCCGTCCACATAGGCGTTGTTGGGATTCCCGATGGGTCCGTAGTTGTAGATCATGCCCTTGGCCCCGTGGGCGGCGGCGTTCTTGAGCTTATACTGGTGGAAGGAATAGGGCCGCCATTTCATGAACAGGTCGAGCGTCTTCGCGCCCGGCCCGACCGGCACCTCGGAATCCATGAGCACAATCTTGCCCTTGACGTCGACGCCCTTGTAATCGTCGTAGCCGAGCTCGGGAGCAGTGACGCCGTAGCCGACGTAGACGACCTCGGCCGTAACCTCCCCCGACCCCGACGTGCCGCCGGGGATGAACTCGTCCTCGTACTTGTAGGTTTTCTTCACGACGCCGTTCTTCCCATAGGGCACATGCAGGACGCACACGCCGCCCGGATAGACGGTCGTATAGGGGTTGGGGTAATTCTGCCGGTAGGTCCCGTTGTCGCCCGCCGGCTGGACGCCCCAGCCCTTGAGAAGGGACTCGACCCAAGCGCCGCAGGCCTCGTACTCCTTGGTTCCAGTCAATCTCCCGCCGAACTTCTCGGAGACGAGCTCCTTGACGTAGTCGTAAAGGGGTTGGCTCTGGATGAGATGCATGGCCTCGAGGATCTTGGCTTCGTCCGTGACTTGAGTCGCGGCCTGCTGGGAATTGAGGCTTAGCCCTGTGACCGCGAGAACAAAAATTACTGCCGGGATGAGTCGGCGGGAGATCTTCATGGTCCTTCCTCCTTCGGTGATGGGATGGACGAGTATTTTACGTTCGTACCCGGCTCAAGTCAAAGGAGGCCGTTCGTCCGGACCCCCGTCCGTTTGATTCGGACCTCCAAATCTGCTATTTTGTCGTTCTCGGAAAGTTCCCTAGGAGGCTTCCATGACCCGAAACATTCTCCCCATTCTCGTCACCGCGAGTATCTTCCTCGCCGGAGTGGCCCTCGCCCAGACCCCGGCCGCGAACCCCAAGGTCCTGTTCAAGACGACCAAGGGCGACATCACCATCGAGCTCTATCCGGCCAAGGCGCCCATCACCGTCAACAACATCCTGGGCTACGTCAACGACAAGTTCTACGACGGTTTGATCTTCCACCGGGTCATCCCCGGCTTCATGATCCAGACCGGCGGCCTGACGGCCGAGATGAGCCAGAAGTCCGGCAAGCCCGCCATCAAGAACGAGTCCGGCAACGGCCTGAAGAACGCCCGAGGCTCCGCGGCCATGGCCCGAACCCAGGACCTCGACAGCGCTACGAGCCAGTTCTTCATCAACCTCGTGAACAATTCCCAGCTGGACGAAATGAAATACTGCGTCTTCGGCAAGGTCGTCGCCGGGATGGACGTCGTCGACGCCATCGCCAAGGTCCCGACGGGCAGCAAGCGCGGCCACGGCGATGTTCCCCTGGAGCCGATCACCATCCTTTCGGCCACGGTCGTCGACGGCAAATAAGGCTTGTCGCGCCGGGCGGCGCTCGACGCCTCCCGCCGCCGCAAACGCCGGAAACGGACGTTGTTCGACACGATTTTCGCCTTCCTGCACATGGGCGGCCTTCTTGTCGCTGTCGCCTACGCGGTCGTATCCCTCGTCCGGGGCAACGCCTCCCGCTTCGCCCTCATCCTGGCCCTCCTCGTCGTCTACTACCTCTTCATCCTCCACCCGGCCGTCAAAAAGGAAATCTCCCGCCGCAAGTCGCTTAAAAAGTAGCGCCACTCTCGTGGCGACAGCTTGACCCAACGGCCGAAAGGCAGATCGAGCGGATGGGGGCGTCACCCGGAGGAGGCCGCCGAAAACAGGGGCTGAGGGTATCGTCGGAGGAAGCATAAAGCGGTGATTTAGACTTCCCGGGACGGATACGCGGCCTCCTCCCATCGAATCCGGCCCGGGAAGACGTAAAGAATCACCGCGGTGGACGGAGACGACCGCTGAACCCGGGGCCGGCATTTACTTTTAGGGGGGAAGGGTCTATCATCTTCGGTGGCAGACACTTGGCCGGAAGGGAGATTTGTAGGTCCATGCTGAAAAACCGCTCGCTCGCCGCTCTGTTTCTCGTCCTCCTGCTGTCGACAGCCTCGCCTTCCCAGACGCTCGACAAGAACCTCCATGACGGGCTCAAGTCCATCAGCGCATCGGAAGCGTATGACATCGTCAAGACGCTCGCTTCGCCCGAGTTCTCCGGACGGCTGACGGGCCACCCCGGCTACACCGCCGCCGCCCAGTGGGCGGCCCGGAAGTTCGAATCCTGGGGGCTCAAACCCCTCTCCGGCAAGGACCGCTACCTCCAGCCCTATCCCTCCCCTTACACGGTCATCGACAAGGCCGAAATGACCATCCTCCTCCCCGAAGGGAAGCCGGACGCCGGCAAGGCCCAGTCATTCAAGGAGATGAAACTCGTCCCCGAGAAAGACTTCCTGCCCCTTCTCTACTCGGACAGCGCGGACCGGACGGCCGAAACCGTCTTCGCCGGCTGGGGCATTTCCGCCCCGGACATCGGCTATGACGACTACGCCGGGCTCGATGTCAAGGGCAAGTTCGTCATCTGCTTCCGCGGCACTCCGGACGCGGACAAAAAATACCAGGTTCATGACGAGCACCGGACCCGGATGAAAGCGGCCCGCAACAAAGGCGCGCTGGGCATCATCTATATCTATTCCGAGATCGCCTCCAATCCCAACGGCGACTGGCTCGAGGGGTTCACCCCGGCCATGATCAGCGAGAAGGTCATGGACGCCGTCCTCAAGGAGGTCAACTCGACTTCGGCGGACCTAAAAAAATCGCTGACGACGTTCAAGCGTCCCATCTCCTTCCCCCTCCTGGCCAAGATCAGGCTGGCCGTCGAATCACGGCATTTTCCCCAGGGCGTCGGGTATAACATCGTCGGCACCATCGAGGGTTCCGACCCGAAGCTCCGCAGGGAGTGCGTCGTCATCGGCGGCCATTTCGACCACACGGGCGAGCACATAGGCCTCCTTTTCCCGGGCGCCGACGATAACGGGAGCGGCAGCGCCACGGTCATGGAGGTCGGCAAGGCGTTCGCCGGCCTTGCCCGCAGGCCCAAGCGCTCCATTGTCATCGCCCTGTTCGGCGGCGAGGAACTGGGGCTCCAAGGCTCGACCTGGTTCGTCGACCACGTGCCCGGGCCCTTCGACAAGGTCGTCGGCATGTTCAACTTCGACATGACGGGCGAGGGCGACGGTCTCTGGGGCGCCGCGTCGGCCGAGCCGGCCGAATTCGGGAAGGCCATCGAAGAGGCCGACAAGTCCGTCAAGGTGGTCCGCGGCCTCGGCGTCATCCGGGGAGTCGGCGTCCGCGGCTCGGATTTCGCGCCGTTCTTCGCCAAGGGCATCCCCGCCGCCAGCCTTGGGTCGAACGGGCCGCACCTTGCCTATCATCAGACCGGGGACACGATCTACAGGATCAATCCCGATATCATGGCCGACGCCGCCAAGGTGGCTTTCCTGGCCGCGTATTCTTGGGCCGACCGGTAAGGAGCAGGATGAGGATCGCCAAAGAGGGTCTTCCGTTTATTCTCTCCTCTCTCGTTCTGACCCTCGCTTTTCTGGCGCCGGGCTGGTGGCCTCTCGCCGCCTTCTTCTTTCTCTTCGCCGCCGCCTTCACCTTTTTCTTCCGCGACCCCGACCGGGTCCCGCCTCCGGGCGAGCATCTCCTCGTGTCGCCCGCGGACGGCGAAGTCCTCGGCATCGACGCCCTCCCCTCCCACCCCGACCTGGCCGGGCCCGTGAACAAGGTCATGATCTTTCTCTCCCTCACCGACGTCCATCTCGTCCGCTCGCCTCTCACGGCGACCGTCGTCCGCGCCGACTACCACCCCGGCAAGTTCCTGCCCGCCTACAAGCCCGAGGCCGGCGCGCACAACGAATCGAACACCCTCGTCCTCAAGGCGGGAGCGGCCGACATCGTCATGAAGATGATCGTCGGCGTCGCCGCCCGCCGCATCAAGTGCTTCGTCAAGGCCGGCGCGGCCGTCGCCCGCGGGCAGAAGGTCGGACTGATGTACTTCGGGTCGCGGGTCGAGCTCACGCTCCCCCGTGACGCCGTCATTAAAGTCGGACTTCACCAGAAGGTGAAGGCCGGCGAAACCGTCATCGCCGAGGTTCAGCCATGAAAACAAAGAAACCACCCAAAGGCGTCATGGTCCTGCCCAGCTTGTTTTCGCTGACCAACCTGTTCTTCGGCTTCATGAGCGTCCTCCTGACCTTCCAGGGCCGCTACAGGATGGCCGCGTTCCTGATCATCATCGCCGCGCTGATGGATGGGCTGGACGGGCTGGTCGCCCGGGCGACGCACACGCCGTCCGACTTCGGGGTCGAACTCGATTCCCTGGCCGACGCCGTTTCCTTCGGGCTGGCGACGTCGGTGCTCCTTTATTTCTGGGGCATGGAGATGGCCGGGCCGCCGGCCGTTTTCTTCAGCTTCATCTTCCTGACGGCCGGCGTCCTCCGGCTGGCCCGCTACAACGTCCGCAGCCGGGTCCCCTCGGACCGGAAGCATTACCAGGGATTGACGGTGCCCTCGGCGGCCATGTTCATGGCCGCGGTCGTCAATTTCCACCCCGCCCCGCTGGCCACGCGGCAATCCGGCTTCCTCGTGGCCGTCCTGACCCTCGTCGTCTCCCTATGCATGGTCAGCACGTTCCCCTACCGGAATTTCGTCAAGGCTTTCATCGGCCACCGGATCGACATCCGGACCGCTCTCTTCCTCGCCGTTTCGCTCTTCGGCGTGCTTTTCTACACGCGCATCTTCCTCCTCCTCTACTTCGGGCTGAACGTCCTCTCCGGCCCGACGGTCGCCCTCGTCCGGGCTTTCCGGAAACAGCCCCGGAAAAAGCCGGAGCCTAAAGAAATCCCTTCCTAG
>JBGOYY010000088.1:0-10229 GCA_041479905.1 Candidatus Aminicenantia bacterium | reverse complement strand
GGCGGCACGGTGTGCAGCACATTGGCGGTGGCGATGAAAAACACCTGGCTGAGGTTGTATTCGACATCCAGGTAATGGTCCATGAACATGAAGTTCTGTTCCGGATCCAGTACCTCCAGCAGCGCCGCCGAGGGGTCGCCGCGGAAGTCCATGCTCATCTTGTCCACTTCGTCGAGCAAAAAGACGGGATTCTTGGTCCCCGCCCGCTTGATCATCTGGATGATGCGCCCAGGATAGGCGCCGATGTAGGTCCGCCGGTGTCCCCGGATCTCCGCTTCGTCGCGGACGCCGCCCAGGGACAGGCGGACGAATTTCCGGCCCATGGCCCGGGCTATGGATTTTCCGAGCGAGCTTTTGCCGACGCCGGGCGGCCCGACGAGCCCTAAGATGACCCCCCTCGGGTTCTTCACCAACTGGCGGATGGACAGGTACTCGGTGATACGCTCCTTGACCTTCTCCAGACCGTGGTGGTCCTCGTTGAGGATCCGCTCGGCTTCCTTGAGCTCCCGTTTTTCTCTCGATTTCTTGTTCCAGGGCAGGGAGAGGAGCCAATCCAGGTAGTTCCGGCTGACCGTGGCCTCGGCCGACATCGGCGGCATGGATTCCAGGCGCTCGATCTCCTTGTAGGCTTTTTCCTCGGCGTCCGGGGGCATCTTGGCCTTGGCCACCTTCTGGCGCAATTCCTCGATCTCGTTGGGTTGGTCTTCCTTGCGCAAATTCGGCGACCCGGGCGGGAATCCGCCCTTCTGACCGGGCTGCTGGTCCTTGAAGCCCGTCCGGCGCCGGGCGGCCCGCTGGGGGTCCTTTTGGAAGGAGGCGTGGATCTTCAGAATCTCGTTCTCCAGGACGTAGTTGAGCCGCCTCAGCCTTTCGAAGCTGTTGACCGTCTCGAGCAGGTTCTGTTTCTCCTCGAGAGGCATGTAGACGTGAGAGGCGATGATGTCGGTGATCCGCTCCGGGGTGTTCTCCCTCAGGGCGGGGATGATCGAATCCAAGTTGGTGTTCTGGTTGAGCTTGAGGTAATCCTCGAACAGGGCCAGGACCCGCTTCAACAGCTCCCGGGATTCGGGGACGTGATCCTCGACCTCTTTGACGACCTTGGCCAGGATCTGGTAGTAAGGGAAGGTGCTGAGGTACTCGACGATCCGGGCCCGGCTTTTCCCCTCGACAATGACCTTCATGTTGCGCTCGTCGCTCTTGACGGTCCGGATGATCTTGGCCGTGACGCCGACCGAGTAGATGTCCTTGGGCGTCGGGTTGTCGACCGAAGCATCCATCTGAGCGGCCAGGAAGATCATCTTGTCCTTCTCGGCGGCCTTCTCCAGCGCCTGGATACTGGACGAGCGCCCGACGATGAACGGGACGAGGGTCGCGGGGAAGACGACGAGGTCCCTCAACGGGATGAGGGGGATGTTCCTCAGGACCTCGATGTGCTCGTTGGAATCCTGCATGGTTTACACTCCGGGCCCGCTGGGGCCCCCGGCCGGCTTAACCGTGCGCGGCTCACGCGGCATCGAGAATTGAGCCGTTTTATCGGTGATCTGACGCGCTCTGGGGAGCCGTGAGCATGTGACCTAGGTCAACTAATTATAGCCGTTTTCACCAGAAAGTCAACCGTCTTCCGGAAGAGGAGGGTCTCGACGAGCTCCTCCCGGCGGTCCTCCCGTTTGAGCATGTCCGTCAGGTAGGCGTCAGAGACGTGATTGGCCTGGGCCAGGTCCCGGATTTCCGCCTGGATTTCCTCCTCGGTGACCCCAAAACCCTCCTTTTTGGCGATCTTCTCGAGGATTAGATGGTTTTTCAGGTGATCTTCTGCCTGGCGCCGGGCCTGGGCCTTCAGCCCCTCGAGGGCGTCCGGGGCGATCCGCCGGTCCCGGGAAGCGGATAGGAACCGCTTCAGGACGGCCAGGGATTCCTGCTCGACCACGGATTCGGGCAATTCCAGGGAAACCCTCTTGGCGACCTCGGCCAGGACCGCGGAGGCCGTTTCGTTCCGCCCGGCCTTCTCCCGGGCCTCCACGAGCTCCTTGCGGACTTTCTCGCGGAGGTCCTTGAGGCCCTCGGGAGATCCGACCGTCCGGGCGAACTCATCGTTGAGCTCGGGGACCTTTTTCTCCTTGACCTCCCGGACCTTGAGGCTGTAGGCGATGTCCTTCCCGGCCACGCGCCGGTTGGGGTGGTCCTTCGGATACGAGACCTCGAAGGCGCCCTCCTCGCCCGCCTTCATACCCTTGATCTTCTCGTTCAGGGCGGGCTCGTTCTCGGCGTGGCCGGCCAGAACGACGGCCTTCTCGACGGGCAGGAAGCGATTCGTCCGCCGGTCCCGGCCCTGCATCTCGACCACGGCATAGTCCCCCTCCCCCACTCCCCTGCCCTCGACGGGCACGTACTCGGCGGCCCTCGCCCGGATGTCCTCGAGGACCTTGTCGACATCCTCTTCGCCGACCTCGGATGTCCGCCCGGGGACCTGGATCGTCCGGTAGTCGGGAAGCTCGAATTCCGGGAGGACCTCGAAGGCGGCCGTGCACCGCAGGGGCTGTCCCTCCTCGTGCTTCAGGTCCCGGAGGACCGGTACGTTAACGGGGTTCAGCCGAAGTCCCCGCAGTTCCTCTTCGAGGACGCGGGGGATAAGGGAATCGTAGACGTCGTGCTTAATATCGTGTTCGAAGAGGCTGCGAACCATATCCCGGGGCGCGTGGCCCTTGCGGAAACCGGAGAGCTTGACCTTGCCGGCGTATTCTCCGAGGATCTTTTCGTATTCCTTCCGGACCTCTTCGGGAGGGATCTCGAGCTCGATCTCCTTGCGGCTCGGGCTGACATCCGTGAGGCGACTCTGTCTTCCTGGTGCGTTCATCTCTTCTTCTCTTCTTCTCCGTGGATCTTGGTACCGGACATCAGTAGGCAGAGCGGGACTCGAACCCGCACTCCTTCATCAGGAACTAGGTCCTAAGCCTAGCGCGTCTGCCAATTCCGCCATCTGCCCTTTCTTCTCGGCCCATCTCTCGTCGAATGAACATGATGCGAGGGCGAAACGCCGAGGTCTCCCCTCGCATGCGGGGTCAAGGGACGAGCCTTCGGCTCGCCACTCGCCCGTGGCTCCACGGGCGAGTACGGCGGAAGCGGACCCACGGGCAAGCCCAGGGCCCCGACCGCTGTCGCGGAGCCGCCGGCCGGACGTCTATTCTAGGCCCGAAGTCCGGCCCTGTCAATTTCTGGACGGGCGCCCCTCAGCGGAGGTATTTTTTCAGCTTTTCCGCGAGGGCCGAATCCAGGGTGACGAGCTTGTTGTAGATCTCCTTGGCGCTGAAGTTGTCCTTGAGGTTGATGTAGATGATGGCCAAGTTGAATTGCGCGACCGCGTTGTCCGGCTTCAGCTCGACGCTTTTCTTCATCGGCTCCAGGGCGGACTCGTGGTCCTTGAGCTGCATGTAGCACACGCCGATGCTCAGCCAGCCCGACGGGTCGTCCGGGCTGAACTCGGTGTATTTCTTGTAGGCCGCCGCAGCCTCTTTGAATTTTTTCTGGTTGAAATAAGAGGAGCCGATCTGGAACCAGGCGTGGGCGAAATCCGGCTTGATAGCCAGGCCCTGTTGAAAAGCGGCGATGGCCTCGTCGTACTTCTGGAGCTTGAAATACGTCAGTCCGAGGTAGTAATGGTTCGTCTCGTTCTTCGGTTCGAGGTCGATGACTTTCTTGGCCGGCGTGATGGCTCGCTCGTAATTCCCGGCGACGTCGTAAATCCGGAAAGACTGGCGGTGGTAGGTCTTGGCCTCGGCCGGGTTGATCTCGGCCAGGATGTTGTAAACGGCCTCGGCCTTCTCGAGCTGGCCGGCCTTCTCGTAGGCTTCGGCCAGGCTGAAATTGACCTTGAGGTCCTTGGGCTGAGCTTTCTGGGCCTCGACGAAGGCGGCGATGGCCGCGTCGAACTGCCCGAGTTTCGTCCGGCAGATCCCCAGGCGCAGATAGGCGGTCCATGTGACGGCCGGGGCGAGGGCGATGAACTTCTCGTAGGCCCCCGCGGCCTTATCGAACTCCTGGAGCTCCTCGTAGGCCGTCCCGAGGTCGAACTGGACCTCCTTGTCGGCGACGTTCAGGGCGATGGCTTTTTCCAAGGCTTCGACCGCTTCCTTGAACTTCGTCTGTCTCATCAGGACGGATCCCATCCCGAAAAAGGCGTCGGCCCGCGAGGCGTCGAGCTCGGTCACTTTCTTGTAGGCCGCGGCGGCCGCGGTGTAATCGCGCTGATTGGCGTAGATATCGGCGAGTTTCACATATCCATCGAGATAGGAGGGATTGAGCTTGACCGCCTTCTCCAGGTAGAGCCGGGCCGTCATCTGTTCGTCCAGGGCCGCCGCCGCCCGCCCGGCGAAGACGCTCCCTTCGATCGTCTCGAAATAATTCTCCCGGGTCCAGGACTTGAATTCGACGACCTTCCCCGTCCGGGGGACGCTCACCAGGGCCCCGATGGGAAGCCCGAACTTGAGCGACCGCTCCAGGACGAGGAGCATCCCGACGAGCTGGCCGTTGACGTCGAGGACCGGTCCGCCGCGGAACTGCTCCGGGACGGACAGCGTGATCTCGAGGATCTTGACTGCACCGTCGATGTCCACGGCCCGGCGAAAGGTGCCTTCGGAGATGACGATCTGGCCCGACTCGTTGGAGCCCAGGGCGAAGATGCGCGCGCCCGCAGCCAAGTTGTCGATCGTGCCGATGGGCAGGGCCTGGGCCTTGCCTTTCAGCTTGAGGAGCGCGATGTCATGGGCCTTGTCGACGCCGAGAATGCCCTCGATCTTGATCCTCTTCCCCTTGAAGTTGACGGCTTCGACATCGAACGCCTGGGCGATGACGTGATAGGCCGTAACGACCACGTCCTCGGCCAGGGCCAAGGCCGATCCCTTGATGATCTCCGCCTTGTCGGCACCGTAGCCGATGATCGTCAGCACACCTCCGCCGGCCTGCCCGAGGATGTTGTTCGCCTCCTCGGTCTGGCAAAAGGCCCAGGACGAGGCCAAGATGATCGAGCAGATCAGAACCAGGGTACCCTTCCGGAATCCGGTCATTGCGTCCTCCTATCCAACGGATATTGCGCAGCTCGGATAGCCCTAATTTACCCAAGGACGTCCTCTCCTGTCAATCCCCAGACTCCCCGGCATCGCCGGGTCCCGGGTTCCGTGCTACAATACGGCGCATGTCGCGCCCTGGAATATCCCGGACAATACTCGCCGTATATCTCTTGACCGTCGCCGGAACCGCGATCTGGCTCTCGGCCATTTTCCTGGCCCCCGTCCTCGCCGGCCGGGGGTCGGACGGGGCCGCCCGCCTCATTTATGCCGCCTTTTCGCCTATCTGTCACCAGATCCCGGAGAGGTGTTTCACATTCCATGGCCATCCGCTCGCCGTCTGCGGACGTTGCCTGGGGATCTACACGGGATTCGCGGCCGGACTCGTTCTCTATCCTTTTGTCCGCGGCTTCTCGAAGCTCAAGCTCCCTTCCGCGCGCGTTTTCCTGCTGCTGACCCTGCCGATGGCCGTCGATGGGGCGGCGGGCATTTTGGGGATCTGGGCGAGCCCCCTACGGGTCCGTTTCGTCACCGGGGTCGTCTGGGGGACGATCCTGCCCTTCTTTTTCGTTACCGGCATCGCCGACCTCCTCCTCTCGAAGCGGAGAAGGGCCGCCGCCCGGGCACTTGAAAAAAACCGGGTAAACAACGTAGAATAGGGCCCAGCCGCTAAAGGAGGCGCCATGAACCAGCAGAAGCCCGAGTACCTCCGTCCCGCCCTCATCGCCGGCGCCATTGCCGGCGTCCTGTCGGGCCTCCCCTTCGTCAGCGCCGGCAACTGCCTCTGCTGCCTCTGGATCGTCGGCGGCGCCGCGCTGGCCGTGAACCTCCTGGCGAAGAGCGCGGGCGGCGTCCTGACTTCCGGCGACGGGGCCATCGTCGGCGCCCTGACCGGGATCGTGGCCGCCGTCGTCAGCGCCCTCATGGCCATCCCCCTCCGGCCCTTCAACATGGAGCTGGCCCGCCGGGTGATGGGCAAGTTCTCCGAGCTCGGCACCGACATGCCTTCGAACCTGGAAGGTTTTCTCGACGGCGGCTCGGGCATCCTGTCGCCGGGTTGGTTCCTCCTGAGCTTGTTCCTGTCGGCCGCGGTTTTTACCGTCGTCGGCGTCCTCGGCGGGATCATCGGCGTTTCCCTCTTCGCGAAGAAAAAGCCCCAGGCCGCGCCGCCCTCGGCCCCACAGGGATCCGGCGATGCGGTTTAAAACACAGGTCATCGTCAACCCCGAATCGAACCGGGGCCGGACGCGGAAACGCTGGGGGGAGATCCGCGACGGACTGAAGAGCTTCATCCGGGAGTTCAAGTTCGAGTTCACGGAGAAGCCGATGCACGCCACCGACCTCGCCCGGCAGGCCATCAAGGACGGGACCGAGCTCGTCATCGGCGTGGGCGGCGACGGGACGATGAACGAGATCGCCAACGGCTTTTTCGAGGACCGGAGGATCATCAATCCGGAGGCCGCACTGGGCGTCGTCCCGTCGGGGACCGGATGCGACCTGACCAAGAGCCTGAACATCCCGGCGGGTTTGAAAGACGCATTGAAGGTGATCACGGAAGCCCCTTCCGTGCGCATGGACGTCGGCAAGGTCCACTTCCGGGCGAACACCGGCGGGGAAGAAGACCGCTTCTTCCTCAACGTCGCCGATTTTGGGCTGGGCGGAGAGGTCGTCCGCCGGGTCAACGAGCGGCGTCTCCAGAGAAAGGCCTCGTCGTACGTCCGCTGCATGGTCACGACGATGATCCAATACAAGAACAAACGCGTCAGGATCCGGGTGGACGGAGAAAACCTGCCGGAAGGCGAGTATCTCATCGGGGCCGTGGCCAACGGCAAGATCTTCGGCAAGGGCATGAAGGTCGCGCCCGGGGCGCGGCTCGACGACGGGCTCTTCGACACCGTCCTCGTTCGGGGGTTCAAGTTCCTCGAGTTCTGCCGCCACGGCTGGAAGCTCATGAACGGCAGTCACATCACGCATCCGAAGGTCACCGTCGTCCGGGGAAGCAAGATCGAAGCTTGGCCGGAGGGCGACGAGGACGTTCTGCTCGAACTCGACGGGGAACAGCTCGGCCGGCTCCCGGCGACGTTCGAGATCCTCCCCCGGAACCTGCTGATCAAGGGTTTCCTCCAGTCCGTCCGCTGACGCTCCCATTCCCCGCCCGCGGCGGAGAAGGCGTCAGTCTTTCTTTTCCTTGACGAGCTGGGGGTCGTTCGTCAGGAGCATCCGCCCGGAGGCATCCCGACCCATGAAAACCGGGTTTTTCGCCAAGACCGAGTGCTTCTTGTAGTTCTTCATGATCCCGGCGATATAGGCTCTTGTCTCCGGATAGGGCGGGATGCCCTTGTACTTCCTGACCGCCTCCTGTCCGGCGTTATAGGCCGCGAGGACGAGCCGGGTCTGGCCGTCGTAGAGTCTGACCAAATCCCCGATGTAGCGGATGCCGCCTTCGATATTCTGGGCCGAGTCGAAAACGTTATTCACCCCGTACTGCTTGGCCGTGGCGGGCATCAGCTGCATCAAGCCCATGGCCCCTTTGTCCGAAATGGCGAAGCTGTCGTAGTTCGATTCGGCCCGGATGATGATGTGGACGAGCGCCGGATCGATCCGGTATTTCCCGGCCACCTTCTTGATGACCGGGTCGTAGAGTTTTCGGAGGTCGGCCGCGGTGGCCGAAAAGACGCAAGGCGCTAGGGCCAGGAAGAGAAAAGCCGCGAATCCCTTTTTTATGGTCTTCATTGCCCGTCGGCCCTTATCTTGGCAAAAAGCGGCCCGTTTGGCAATCCCCGCCCAGGGTGATTCGGGGGGTCAGGCGGCCAGGCGTTCGACGAGGGCCGGGACGAGCTCAAGGGCCTTGTCGAGCTCTCCGATGCGCGACCCGCCGGACTGGGCAAAGTCGGGCCGGCCGCCCCCTCCCCCGCCGATGACCGGGGCGATCTCCTTGATGAGGGCGCCGGCCTGGATGCGGACAGTCAGGTCCTTGGTTACGGACACGACGACGAAGGCCTTCTCCGGGCCGGCGGCGCCCAGGACGACGACACCGCTCGCCATCTTCTGCTTCAGGGAATCGGCCATGTCGCGGAGCTCGGCGATGGTCAATCCGTCTATCCTCTGGACGTGGACGTTGACTCCCTTGACCGTTGTTTTGACGGCGGGCCTTCCGTCGACGGAAGATCTTTCATCGCCCGTGCCGGCCGCCGTTTTCTTGCGCAGGCCCCGGTTCTCCCTCTCCAGTTCCTCGGCCCGGGACAGGAGCTTGTCGACCCTCGTCGGAAGGTCCTTCCGCGAGACGCCCAAGCCCTTCTCGAGGCCGGAGACGAGGTCTTCGAGCTCCCGGATGTAAAGATAGGCCCCTTCCCCGGTGACGGCCTCGATGCGCCGCATGCCCGAGGCGACGCTCGTCTCGGACAAGATCTTGAACACCCCGATCTCGCCCGTGGCGTGGACGTGGACGCCGCCGCAGAGTTCCTTGCTGAACTCGCCGATCCCGACGACCCGCACGGATTCGCCGTATTTTTCCTCGAAGATGGCCATGGCGCCTTCGCGGATCCCTTCCTCGATGCTGGTCGTCCGGGTATCGAGGGGGATGTCGGCCCGGACCTTCTCGTTGACGATCTCTTCGACCCGCTTGAGCTCCTCGCGCGAGAGGGCGGCGAAGTGGGTGAAATCGAAACGCAGGCGCGTCGGCGCGACGAGCGAACCCGCCTGTTTGACGTGGTCACCCAGGACCTGCCGGAGGGCCGCGTGGAGGAGGTGCGTCGCCGTGTGGTTGTTCGAGATCGCCTGCCGGCGGACGAGATCTGCCGCGGCGTCGACCCGGTCGCCTTCGCGCGCCTCTCCGGAAAGGACCTTGACGCCGTGGGCGACGATCTCGGGCATGATATAGAACGCGTTCTCGACGATGGCCGAGAACCTCGCCCCCTTGAGCGACCCGGTGTCGCCGACCTGGCCTCCCGCCTCGGCGTAGAACGGCGTTTCCTCGAGGATGACCTCGCCGGCCTCGCCGGCCCGGAGGACATCGGTCCGGCGGCCGTCCTTGAGGAGGCCGGTTACGCGGACGTCCGTGAGTGCCCCGGCCTCATGGACCCGGGAGCGGACCTTGAGGTCCTTGAACGCCTCGTAGGCCAGTTTCTCCTTCCGCTTGGCTTCGCCCTTCCAGGAAAGCCGGGCTCTCTGCTTCTGCTCCTCGAGCTCCCGGCCGAAGCCGGGCTCGTCGACGGTCAGGCACTTCTCCCGGGCCAGTTCCTGCGACAGGTCGAGGGGAAAGCCGAAGGTGTCGTAAAGCTTGAAAATCTTGTCTCCGGGGAGGACCGCACCGCCCCGGTCCCGGGTCTCCCGGACGACCTGGTCGAAATAGCGCAGGCCCGACGAGAGGGTGAACGAAAACCGCTCCTCCTCGGAAAGACAGACCTTCGAGATGTATTCGACCGAGGCCAGAAGCTCCGGATAGGCGTCTTTCATGATGTCGCCGACACGGCCGACCAGTCCGTAGAGGAAAGGCCTGTCGATGCCGATGAGGTTCCCCTGCCGGTAGGCCCGGCGGATGAGGCGTCGCAGGACGTAGCCCCGCCCGTCGTTGGCCGGAGTGACGCCGTCGCCGATAAGGAAAGTGACGGCCCGGATGTGGTCGGCGATGATCCTGACCGAGACGTCTCCCTCATCCCCGGCCGGGTATTCCCTTTTCGCCAGCTCGCTCGCGCTCTCGATGAGGGGCGTGAACAGGTCGGTGTCGAAATTGCTGCGCTTGCCCTGGACGACCGCGGCCATGCGTTCGAGACCCATGCCGGTATCGATCGACGGTGACGGCAGCGGCCGCAGGACGCCCTTGTCGTCCTGGTCGAACTCCATGAAGACGAGGTTCCAGAGCTCGAGGAAGCGGTCGCTCCCCTTCTCGATCAGGGCGAAGGGGTCGCCCGGCTCGATGTCCTCGCCCAGGTCGTAGTGGAGCTCGGAGCACGGGCCGCACGGCCCGGTGTCGCCCATGGCCCAGAAATTGTCCTTTTTTCCGTAGCGGAATATTCTCTTTTTCGGGATGCCGACCTCGTCAGCCCAGATCCTGAACGCTTCGTCGTCGTCGAGGTAGACCGTCGCGTACAGCCTGTCCGCGGGCAGGCCGAAGACGCCGGTGACGAGCTCCCAGGCGAAGCCGACGGCCTCCCGCTTGAAGTAATCGCC
>JBGOYY010000087.1:0-10242 GCA_041479905.1 Candidatus Aminicenantia bacterium | reverse complement strand
TTGTCCAGGCTCCTGACGAGCGCGGATTCGTGGGCCGGGCCGAGAGTCCGCTTGACGGCCAGGACTTCGGCGGCGAGGACCTCGTCCATGCTCCGGAGGAGGCTCCGGCGGCATCCGTCTCCGACGATGTTGGCGTTCACCTTGAGCAGGGACTTGATCTCGAGCCGCCCGTCCGGCTTGAGCTCCGCGCCCTGGAAGGCCGGGTCGAGACGGCCCCGGACCTCCTCCAAGGCTTTCTCGACGATGGAAAAGGCCACCGGTCCGATCTCTTTTGAAATGTACTTGAAAACGAACGAGCACTTGGCGTTGAACACGCCCAAGAGCCGGTCCATGCCGGCCAGGGACATGTCGGGGGGCAATTTCCCCGTCTTCGGCTTCGGGCCCGCAGTCCCGGCCAGACCCAGGCAGAGAAGGGCGAAGAAGGCCCTCCGGGTCTCGGCTTCGCCGACGGCGCTCGCGTCGCAGAGTTCGGCCAAGGTTTTGGCCGGATCGAGGAGACCGAGGACGTATCTCTCGGTGAGGGAGAGCCGGAAGGCGTCCGGCGAACAGGACGGGAGCCGCCGGACCATGTCCTCGTCGGCGGGAAGGGATTCGTCCCGGACCGCGTCGTCCTTCATCCGCCGGACGCCCTCGAGCAGGAGGCCGGGGATGTCGATCGCCCCGACCAGGACCCGGCCCGGCGGACCGGCCCGGACGTGGAACTCGCGCTCGGGGCCGCGGGCGCCGAGGAGCGACAAGGCCTCTTCCCGGGCGTAGGACTCGAGGAGCGTCCAGAGGCGCTCGGGCTCGAAGAGAGAGGTTTCGACGAGGGCCCGGAGGGCGGGCACTTCGTTTTTCTGGGCGTGCTCTTCGACCCGGGTCAGGGCGATCAGGTCCGCTTCTCCCGTGGTCAGGAGGAAGCGCAGAAAGTCCTTTTCCTCGAAGGACGTCGAATCCAGGATGAGCGAGCCGCGTTCGAACGACAGGCATTTCGGGCCGCCGTCGGCCTTGACGTAGAGCGACCCGCTCTGCCCCTGCCGCCAGATCTCGGCCAGGACGCGGGCGATGGGGGCGCGGGAGAATTCCCCGGAGGCGAGCCAGTCGTCCATGTCCTTAATGTATAGACGGGAAGGCGCGAAGTCAATTTACCTGAGGAAACTCATGCCGATCATGGCGATGCCGACGTTGACGAGGGCCTTGAGGAACCAGACGCCGTAGGAAAAGAAAAGGGCTTTCTTGAGCTCGATCTTGAACACCGCGGCCAGCCCGAAGGCCAGGATGCCGAACACCCAGAGCTGGAAGAAATCGACCTGGGAAAGCATGATGTAAGACGTCGACGTGACTTCCATCTTCGGGAAGAGCAGGGCCAGGCTGGTCGACGTCTGCATGAGGGATTTCCGGGTCAGGGCGAGGACCATGCGGACGGCGTTGCCGAACAGCTTGTCCACCAGGCTGGCGTGAAGGAGCACGGACAGGACCTGGACGTAGGTCCCCTGCGAGGAGAGGAAGCGGCCCAGGATGAGCAGGATCAGCGCCTGGAGGAGGAGCGCGATCAGGGTGAAGAGAGGTGTCGTCACGAACGTCTGGATGATTCGGCTCCGGGCCGAGGGGTTCTCCATGTTCTGGATCATCTGGTCGTAACGCTCCGCTCCCACGCGCTCCTTGAGCACGGCGTTGTCCTTCATAAGCCGGAGCTGGTCTTTCTGCATGTAGGGGGCGACGATGAGGTTGAAGGCGATGAGGGCGACGAGGACGACGATGAGCGCGTCGATCCAGACCGGCTTCGCGGCCAGCCCGTCGAAGACGGGACGGGGGTTGAAGAAGATGCCTTCGATGCGTTTGTAGAGGTTCATGGGCTAGACTCCTTTCCGTTCGTCTTTTTCGATCTCACCGTCGCGGATATGGACGATGCGCTGGGCCTGGTTCGCCACTTCCCGGTCGTGGGTGACCATGATGATCGTGTTCCCCTGTTCGTGGAGCCGGTGGAAGAGGTTGAGGATCTCCCGGCCCGTCCGCGAGTCGAGGTTCCCCGTCGGCTCGTCGGCGAGGAGGAGGGACGGCTCGTTGACCAGGGCCCGGGCGACGGCCACGCGCTGGCGCTCGCCGCCCGAGAGCTCGGCCGGCTTGTGGCTCATCCGGGCCTTCATCTCGACCCTTTCCAGGGCCCGCCGGGTCCGCTCCTCGCGCTCGGCCTTCTTCATCCCGCTGTAGACGAGAGGGAGCTCGACGTTGCGGAACGCCGAGGCCCGGGAGAGGAGGTTGAAGACCTGGAAGACGAACCCGATCTCGCGGTTCCGGGTAAAGGCCAATTCGTCCTCGGTCATGGTGCTGACGAGCTTGCCGTTGAGCCGGTAGGTCCCCGATGTGGGCGTGTCCAGACAGCCGATGAGGTTCATCAGGGTGGACTTGCCCGAACCCGAGGGGCCCATGATGGCCACGAACTCGTTCCGCTCGATGGTCAGGGAAACCCCTCGGAGGGCCTCGACCTCCTGCTCGTCGAGCTTGTAGATCTTCCAGAGGTTTTCAGCCAAGATGACGACAGGGTCGGCGCCGTTCATTTTGTCGGGGTGTCCTTCTTCGGCTCCGTCTTGATCAGGACGCCGTCCTTGAGGTCGCGGAGGGAGGCGTAGGGGCCGGTGACGATGTCCTGCCCCTCCTTGAGGCCCGAGATGATCTCGATCATCATTCCGCCGGTGATGCCCTTGCCGACCGGCTGGAACTTGACCCGGGCGTTCTCGACGGCGTAGACGCCTTCCTCCTCTTTCTGCGCCGTCGGGGCGCTCTTGTCGGCGCCGGCCTTGTCCCGGAGGACGAGCGCGGAAATGGGCACGGCCAGGGCCTGCTTCTTCTCGGCGACGATGATGTCGGCCGAGGCGGACAGCCCGGGCTTGAGCTTCTGGGACGGGTTCTCGAGGGTGATGACGACCTTGAAGTCTTTGGATTCCTGGGTTGCGACGCCGCCCGTCGTCTTCTGCAGGGCGGAACTGCCGATCTCCGTGACCTTGCCCTTGAAGACGGTCTCGGGGAAGGCGTCGACGCGGAGGTTGGACTCCTGGCCGAGGCCGACGCCGATGACGTCGGTTTCGTCGACCTCGACTTCGACCTCCATCACCGACAGGTCGGCGATGGTCAGCAGGACCGTGCCGGGATTGTTCATCGTCCCGATGATGGCCACCTCGCCTTCTTCGACGCGGAGGCTGGTGATGACCCCGTCGATCGGGGAGTTGTAGGTCGTTTTGTTGAGGTTGTCGAGCGTGCTCTTGAGGGACGCCTCGGCTTGCTTGATCTGGAAGCGGATGGCGTTCGTTTGGGCCGCGGAGATGTCGTATTGGGTCTTGGCCGTCTCGAGCTGGTCCTTGGAGATCAGCTGCTCGTCGGAGAGTTTCAGTTGGCGCTCATAGGCGTTCTTGTCCCTCTGGAGGCGGGCCTCCGCCTGGATGAGATCGGCGTTGGCGGCCCGGATGAAGTTCTGGTCGCGATCGGCGATGGCCTCGTACTGGGTGGAATCCAGCTTGAGGAGAAAATCCCCGGCCTTGACCTCCTGCCCCTCGACGATGCCGATCTTGATGATCCGGCCCGGGACCTGGGCGCTGATGTTGATGTTCTTCTTGGGCTTGACCTCTCCGGACGCCGAGACGATCGAGGTCAGGTCCTGTTTCTTGACCTTGTCCACGGTCACCTTGACGGTCTTCTCGCGCTGGGACCGGAGGTTGGCGACGACGATGACGCCGATGACCAGGATTATGGCCAGAATGATCAACGGCTTTTTCCGCCGTTTCATGAAGCTTGTCTTTTCCGTCATGGGTTGAAGCCTTTCTCGTCGATTTCCGAAGTAACCAATCTATTATACTACGGAAGGCCAGCGAATAGGTTCAAGATTTGCCTTGGGCTGGGGGAGTTGATAAGATGAGGTCTGATGGACGTCCGCGAGGAGTTTTCGAGGATCGGCGAGGCCGTTGTCCGCGAGGCCGGCTTGTACCTGCGGGAAAACCTCGGCCGGAGGGTCGAGGTGTCCCTCAAGGGAGCCGTCGATCTGGTCACCCCGTTCGACCTGGAGGCCCAGGAGATCCTCGTCGGCCGCCTGTCGGCCGCCTTCCCGACGCACGGCTTCCTGGCCGAGGAGGGACTCGCCAGGCCGGGGAGTTCCGATTGCCGGTGGATCATCGATCCCCTCGATGGAACGACCAACTATGCCCACGCTTTTCCCGTTTTCAGCGTCTCCGCAGCCCTCGAGTGTGCCGGCCGGGTCGTCCTGGGGTTCGTCTATGACCCGATGAGGGAAGAGATGTTCACGGCCTCGGCCGGGCGGGGGGCGTTCTTGAACGGCGCCGCGATCCGGGTCTCGGCCGTCGCCGACCTGGGGGCGAGCCTTCTTGCGACAGGCTTCCCCTACGACCTGAGGACGAGCCCCGTCAACAATCTGAGCCATTGGGGGCGTTTCATCGTCAGGGCCCAGGCGATCCGCCGCTGCGGATCGGCGGCCCTGGACCTGTCATATGTCGCCTGCGGCCGCTTCGACGGCTTCTGGGAGCTCAAGCTCAAGCCTTGGGACGTGGCCGCGGGGGCTCTGATCGTCGCCGAAGCGGGCGGGCGGGTCAGCGATTTCCGAGGGGCGGAATTCGCATTGGAAACCCCGGGGATCCTGGCCTCGAACGGGCGGATCCACCAGGAGATGCTCGATGTTCTCGCCAGGGACGGAATGTCGGGAGGGACCGATGGCCCGGACGACCGAGTCTAGGATCTTTTTAGCGTTGGGGATTGCGGCCTTGGGGTTCGCCGCTCTCGCCCCGGGCGGGCTCGCGCCCCAAGTCCAGACGCCGGCCGCGGACGGTCCGACCGTCAAGAAAGTCGCCGTCCCGGCCGATGCCGGTTGGGTGGACACGGGGATCGACGTCGGGCCGGGGGAGGAGCTCGTCTTCCGCGCCGCCGGAGAAGTCAGCCTCCAGCGGGGAAACCCGGACGCCGGCTGCGGCCCCGGAGGGCTCGACGTGATCACCGTCGAGCAGCCGGTCCCGAACGAGAACCTCGGGGCCCTCATCGGCCGGGTGGCCCAGCTCGTGTCCACCCGGACGGACGAGGATTCGGGGATGGAGATCCGCGACGAGATCTTCGTCCTCTTCTTCATCGGCCCGGAGAGAACCGTGACCGTCCCCGTGAAGGGGCGGCTCTACCTCGGCCTCAACGAAAACGTCCTCAAGGATAACGCGGGGGAATTCACCGTTCTCGTGTCCCGGCGCCCGGTCTGAGATCGGACAGGTCTTAAAGCGTTTCCTCGGCCGCCTTCGCGGCCATGTGCCCGTCCATGAATTGGGTGTTATACCGCCCGGCGAGGAAATCGGTGTTGGACAGGATGTCCAGGTGGAGCGGGATGTTCGTCTTGATCCCGACGATGGTCGTCATCTCGAGGGCCGCCCGCATCTTGCGGATGGCCAGATCCCGGTTCGGAGCGTAGGCGATGATCTTGGCCACCAGCGAATCGTAGTCCGGGGGGACGACCCAGCCCCCGTAGGCGGCGGAATCGACGCGGATGCCTTCGCCCCCCGGCAGGACCAGGAAATCTATTTTTCCAGGCGAGGGAACGAAGGTCGCCGGGTCCTCGGCGTTGATCCGGCACTCGATGGCGTGGCCCCGCATCACGAGCTCGAAGGGGAAGCCGAACTTCTCGCCCGAAGCGATCCTGATCTGGGCCTTGATGAGGTTGATCCCGTAGACCATCTCCGTGATGGGGTGCTCGACCTGGACGCGGGCGTTGGCCTCCATGAAATAGAACTTGTGGTTCTCGTCGACCAGGAACTCGAAGGTGCCCAGGCTCTGGTAGCCGACTTTGGAGGCCGCGTCCTCGACTTCCTTCATCATCTTCCTGCGGGTCTTTTCGTCGATGAACGGGGAGGGCGTTTCCTCGATGAGCTTCTGGTATTTCCTCTGGACGGAACACTCCCGCTCGCCGAAGGCGGTGACTTTTCCCCTGTTGTCGCCGACGATCTGGATCTCGATGTGCCGGGCCCCGCTGACGTACTTTTCGATGTAGAGCGAGGGGTCGTTGAAGGCCGCCTTGGCCTCGCCCTGGGCGATCGGGAACTGGTCCTCGAGCTGGGAGGACGAGCGGCAGATCCGCATCCCCTTGCCGCCGCCGCCGGCCGCGGCCTTGATGATCACGGGAAAGCCGATTTTCGCGGCGATCTTCTTGGCTATGGCGAGGTCTTCGATGACCGTGTCGCTCCCCGGCAGGATGGGCAGCCCGGCTTTTTTCATCGTCTGGCGGGCCTTGTTCTTGTCGCCCATGAGCCTGATGATGGACGGCGGCGGGCCGATGAAGATCAGGCCGTGGGTTTGACAGATCTCGGCGAACTTGGCGTTCTCCGCGAGGAATCCGTAACCGGGGTGGATGGCGTCGGCGCGGGTGATGTCGACCGCGCTCAGGATATTGGCGATGTTGAGGTAGCTCTCGGAGGCCTTGGCCGGGCCGATGCAGACCTTCTCGTCCGCGAGCAGGACGTGTAGGGCCTGGCGGTCGGCTTCCGAATAGACGGCGACCGTCTTTATGCCGAGCTCGCGGGCGGAGCGGACGATGCGGAGGGCGATCTCTCCACGGTTGGCGATCAGGATTTTCGAGATCATCGGGCCTCAGCTCGAGGGCAGGATAGCGAAGAGCTTCTGGCCGTATTCCACGGGCTTGGCGTTTTCGCCGTAAATTTCGACGACCGTCCCGTCCACGTCGGCCTCGATCTCGTTCATCAGCTTCATGGCCTCGATGATGCAGAGCGTCTGGCCTTTCTTGACGACGTCGCCGATGTCCACGAAGGGGGGGGACGCCGGGTCGGGGGCCCGGTAGAACGTCCCGACCATGGGCGAAGTGATCATGTGGTGGCCCTTGGCCACCTCGATGGCCAGGGCTCTGGCCTCGGCGGCCGCCGCGCTCTCGTGCGGAGCGGCGGGGCTGGCGGCCGGGCCGCTTGGCGGGGCGATGGCCGAGGGCGCCGGTTGGGGCGCGTTCCGGCCGATCTTGACCTTCAGGCCCTCGACCTCGAGTTCGAAGACCGACAGGCCTTTCTCTTCAAGAAGGCCGATGAGCTTCCGGAGCTCGTCGTAGTCGATCTTCCCGCTCACGGCGCATTCTTCCGGACCGGCCGGCTGCTTGTTCTTGTCGTTCATACCCTTATCCACCTCGTGAAAGTGACTTTACCTTAACGGCATCCCCGCCGTTTGTCAAGTTAGGGTCTTGGGGTGCACCGCTCCGTCGGCCGCGGGACGCTGCCCTGGCAGCGTCCTGCGACTTCCTCCGGGTTCCGTCTATTTGACTGGTCCTGCCGGTTCTCCTATGATGGCCGATGACCGATATCTCCAAGGGATAGGACGCGATGTTCGACCAGCTTTCCGAACGCCTCGAGAGGATGATGAAGTTCCTCCGGGGCGAGGTCAAGGTCACGGACAAGAACATGGCCGAGGCCCTGAAGATGATGCGCCTGGCCTTCCTCGAGGCGGACGTCAACTACAAGGTCGTCAGGGATTTCGAGGCTCGGATCAAGGAAAAGGCCCTGGGCGAGGAGGTCCTGCGGAGCCTCAGCCCCGCCCAGCAGGTCATTAAGATCGTCCGCGACGAGCTCGCCGGCATCCTGGGGGGCCAGCAGAAACCCCTCCTGTTCTCGAGCCGGCCGCCGTCGGTCATCATGCTGGTCGGCCTCCAGGGAAGCGGCAAGACGACGACCTGCGGCAAGCTCGCCCGCTGGGTCGCCGGCATCGGGAAAAGCCCTCTCCTCGTGTCGTTCGACCTGAAGCGGCCGGCGGCCCAGGAGCAGTTGAAGACGATCGCCGCGTCCCTGGGCTTCCCGTTCTACGAGATGACCTCCGCCCGGATGGCCTCCCCGAAGGAGGCCCTCAAGGAGCTCCTCGTCCACACGGCGAACAGGGGCTTCGACCCCCTCATCGTCGACACGGCCGGCCGTCTCCACGTCGACGACGAGCTCATGGAGGAACTCCGCCTCGTCCGGGCGATCCTCGACCCGACCGAAGTCGTCTACGTCGGCGACGCGATGACCGGTCAGGACGCCGTGCGGAGCGCCCAGGCCTTCGAGGAGAAGATCGGGTTGACCTCGGTCATCCTGACCAAGCTCGACGGCGATGCCCGGGGAGGGGCGGCCCTGTCCATCGTTGCCGTGACCGGCCGGCCCATCAAGTTCATCGGCGTGGGCGAAAAACCCGACAAACTCGAGGTTTTCCACCCCGAGCGCATGGCCTCGCGCATCCTGGGCCTAGGCGACATCCTCTCGCTCATCGAGAAGGCCCAGGGCGAGGCCGATGTCGCCGAGACCGAGGAGATGGCCCGCAAGCTCCGCAAGCAGGAGTTCACCCTCGAGGATTTCAAGAAACAGATCGTCCAGATGAAGAAAATGGGATCGCTCTCGGACCTCCTGGGCCATCTCCCCCAGGTGGGCCCGTTCAAGAACCTGGCCAAGGCCCAGGTCGACGACCTAAAGATGGCCCACTTTGCGGCCATCATCGATTCCATGACACCCGAGGAGAGGCAGAACCCAAGGGTGCTCAACGGCAGCCGCCGGGCCCGGATCGCCCGCGGCAGCGGGAGGCCGGTCAACGAGATCAACCAGCTGGTCAGGCAGTTCCAGGAAATGCAGAAGATGATGAAGAGGTCGGCCGTACAGAAACTGCTCGGCGGTCTGAAGTAGTCCCCGCCGCGATCACCTTTCGAGGACGTGGGCGACGCATTCGAGCCAGAACGCGGCGTAGTCTTCCCAGAAGATGAAGTTGCATCCCCAATGGGGGGCGGGGTCGGACATGTAGGCCAGGACCCGGCCGCGGCCGCAGGTCCTGACGGCCAGGAGCGGATCGCCCGAATCCTTGACCTCGAGGAGGACCCTCCCCTCGGGGATGGACATCGTTTTGTTGTACCCCAGGATGGGCGGCATGGTCCTCAGGTTGATCGTTTTGAAGAAGCGCTCGCCGGACGCCGTCAGCTCGGCGTCGAACCCTTCCGTGCTCTCGACGAGGTCCTCGTGGTCGAGACAGCGGACGGGGAGGACCTCACGGAGCCGGGTCCTGCCCCAGCCTCCCTTGCCCAGCTCCCCCGTGAAGGAATACCAGCCGCCGAGAAAGAGAGCCGCCTTGCCGGCCTTGATGGCCTCGACTGTCAAGCGGATCCTGTCCGGATAGGTCAGGACGGCCGTCCCGAATTTCTCCCGGTCGAAGAAGTTCGGGGCGAGCTGGAAGAGCTTGGCGTCGACGTCGCTGAAGATGAGCACGTCGTGGGAGGCCAGGATGCCCTCGTAGTCGCCCGGGCCGAGCTTGTTGTAGAAATCCCAGGACGGGACGGACTCGACCGTGTGTTTCCCGGTCGATTCCAGGGCGTCCTTCAGCCATTTCCCGTAGTTGAAGATGTCGAGTCCCTTGGGGGAATGGTAAAAAGGCGTTTCGGCGAAAACCGGCCCCGTCAGGACGGCCCAATCTCCCACGTAATAGATCTTGGCCATGTCGATGACTCCTTCTGACGGGGATAGGATAACAGAGAAGGCCCCGGAGAGGCAACGGGTTTGACCGACCGGAGGTCGGCCCGGCTGACGCTCTTCCCCGTGCTCCCCTTGTCCTCCCCTGGGGACAGAGGATGAAAAGGGGTTGACTTGCCCCTCGAATTCCGGTATGATTTTTCAGCAATTACATCTACCGCGGAAGTGAAACCACAATGATTACCATGCGCTTGATGAGATTCGGCACCAAGAAAAAACCGACCTACCGGATCGTGGTGATGGACTCGAAAAGAGCCCGCCAGAGCCAGGCCCTGGACACGCTGGGCACCTATACCCCGCTCGAGGATCCGGCCGGCGTCAAGATCGACCTCGAAAAGGCGAACCAATGGCTTTCGAAAGGCGTTCGGCCATCGAGAACCGTTCAATCCCTTCTGGATAGAGTCGCCAAGCCCGCGAAACCCGCCCAATTCGCGAAATCTTAAAGGAGGTCACTGTGAAAGAACTCGTGGAGTTGATTGCCAAGGCATTGGTGGACCAACCGGAAAGAGTGCAGGTCTCCGTGCTCGAGGGCGAGCAGACCACCATCCTGGAGCTCAAAGTGGCCCCGGAGGACCTCGGTAAGGTGATCGGAAAACAGGGACGGACGGCGCGTGCGATCCGCATCCTCCTCGGCGCCGCGGGGATGAAGCTCAAGAGGAGATACAACCTCGAGATCATTGAAAAAGGCTGACCTCGTCGCTCTGGGGAAGATCCTCAGGAGTCAGGGGCGCGACGGACATCTCAAGCT
>JBGOYY010000086.1:0-10339 GCA_041479905.1 Candidatus Aminicenantia bacterium | reverse complement strand
CGCTGATCATGGAGGTAGGCGAGCCCGAGGCCGAGCGGGAGGGCCGTCAGGAGCCCGATCGATCCGAGGTAGACGGCGGTCGCATGGGCGAAGATGAAACGCCGCACCCGCCGGCCGAAACGGGGTCGAAAGGCGACGTCGGTCTCGAGGTCGGGGCGACCCTTGCCGATGAGGTAGAAGCCGACGTGGGCGGCGCGATCCGCCGCCTGTCCGCTCTCCACCGCCTGGCGGGCACGCTCAACAGCTCGCAGAGCCACGTCCAACTGCGCCTCGCCGGAGGGCTTGGACAACTCCTCCACGGCCTGGCGGTAGCGGTCGCGGCTCAGGAAGTCCATGCTCCCATAAGCCCCGGCCGGGTCGCGCTGCAACACGCGCTCGACCAGGCTGACGGCCTCGAAGAACTGGCTCCAGTCGAGGGTGGAGCAGAGACGCAGGCTGGTGATGACGTTCGCCACCGAGACCTGGGCCGCGGCTTGGCGCTGATGCTCGCTCCGGATCGCGTCCTCGGAGGCCATGTGTTGGGCGGAGAGGTGCGTATCGACGGCGGCGCGGACAGCGGAAAGGCGAGGGCCGTACTCGCGCAGGCGTTCGAGGAGCTCATGGACGTAGCCGGGGTGGAGGTGCTTCGGCAGCGGCGGCGGCTTCCCGTGCCCGGCGGCGTCGACCCGCGCCACGTAGGCGTCGGCCGCCCGGACGGCCGCGCGGGCATCGATCGTTTCCTCCGCGAGCCGCCGCAGGTTCTCGATGAGGGCCAGCTTCAGCATGCTCGGCCAGGCCCACAGCTCGCCGATCGTGAGCGGAGCCACGTTCTGGAAGCAGTTCATGAAGCGCACCAGCTGCTGGCGTTCCAAGCGGCTGTCGCTATGGCGGATGATCTCTTCGGCCAGGGCATAGACGCGCGCGTGGCCCGCGAGCTCCGGCAAAGCGAGTTTGGGCAACTCGCGATAGTAGCCCGGCGGGAGGTTCCGGCGTACGTCGAGGACCTCGGACGCCACGAGATGGTAGTTGTCGAGGAGCCATTCCGCCGCGGGTGTGACGAACTCCCCCCGGTGCACATCGTCGGCCATGGTGATGTATGCCTCGCGAAGGACGCGGGCATTATCCTCGAAGCGCGGCAGGACGTTTCGTCCCATGTGGCGGGGGTTCGGGTCGAGCGTGAACCTGGCCGCGAGCGCTCTCGCCCTCTCTTCCAGTCTTTCGATGCTCAGCAGTTCGTCGCGCAGGGGCTTCTCAGCCGGATGCGGAGCGCGGTGGCTGAGCCAGCGGAAAAGAGCTTTCAAGGCTTGCGCCACCGCGACGCGCAATAGTCCTCGGGATCCCAACCCATGTGTGCTCCACTATCGGCGGGAAAAATTATCAGGTGATTTGTACCTATTATATGATGGGCATGAAGATATAACAACCGTCGCTGTCCTCGGAAGTGGACAGCGACGTGTAATTAATTGGGGAATGCCAGCTTTCGAAGAACCCTAAGACGCTTGCCTTGATATGATTGAAGTAACTTAAAATAAATCAGTTAGCAATATCACCCGGCCAATTCTATTCCTTTGGTACGGTTCTTGCAAAATACCCTTTTGGATCGATCAAATGAACGAGTACCGAGGAGTAAAAGCCATGAAAGCAAAATTGCTGTTAGTGTTATTCCTTGCCGCTTTCGCGTTGGGGACCATTTCCTGTTACCGTCCCTACGGATCCAGGTTCTACCCAGACACGCCTCGTTTTTTTTCGACCGATCCGAGGGGCGTCGAACTCCTAAGGCGCGAGCCGCGCCGCGACCACATCCGTCTGGGCAAGGTCTGGATCAGGCCCAATTACGGCATGGATCGCTTCTATGTCGAAGGAGTGCTCCGGGAAAAGGCCGCCGCTTTGGGGGCCGACGCGTTGGTGATCGTCAACGACCGCTATTTCCGCAAGAGCACCGTTTACAATTACCGGCATGGACGGATGAGGGTCCAGAGGCGGCACATCGTCGGCATCGCCATCCGTTATCGGCGATAGCCCGAGTGCTTTCTTTAGCCCTTACCGCGAAACCTTTATGGTGGCCGCGGCCGTCTTCGACGGATCGCTTTCGGACGTCGCCCGCAATGTCACTTTAGCCGACTTGGCGCTGCCGGCTCCGTGGGACACATAGACCGTCACCGGCTGGGACCCGCCTGCCTTGAGCGCGGCCAGGCCGTTCTGCAGCTGAGCGGTCCATCCCTTGCCCTCGATGGAGACGGAAAGCCGATAGACATCTGAATTCAGGCGCGCGCCCGCGGTGGCCTGGTCCGACGCCATGTCCGCCGCCGCGGTCTTGCCCGTGTTGTTCAGCGTGAAAACGACCGGCGTGCTGGGCTGTCTGATCGCCTGTCCAGCGTTCGCCGTCAACGCCACGCCCCGCTCTTGCGGACCCGAGCCGTCGAGCGACCGGACGGCCAGCGTGTAGGAGAGTATCCCGGCATCGTCCTTCTTGAGGTCGATCACATAAAAACGCAGGCGGTTGGGCGTGTCTTCCCACTCGTATTGACTCCCCGAATCGACCCCGGCATGGAATAGCGCGTCGTTGAGCTGCCGGTAGTCGGCGACCGTCCGCATCACCTTTTCACCGTTAGGCTTGACGTAGTCCGCCTTGTTGATATCTTCGGGGTGGGCGTCGACGACCCAGATGTAGCTGTTGAATTCGTTGGGGCCGCCGTTTCGACCCCTCAGGCTGTCCTTGTTCTTGGCGATGAGTACTCCGTTGTCGGGGGTGAAGGAGTCATAGCCGATCCTCTGGACGACCTCCAACGTGTAGAAGTTGTAGTTCGGTGTCCCCGCCGAAAGGGGATTCATGGCCGGGTCGTCCGGCGGGGTCAAGTCGCCGGACTTCTCGCCGTCCAGCTTGACGACGATTCCGGCATAGGTCCCCGGCAGAGGGTCCACCGCCCGCGCCGTGACCTCGGCTACCGCCAGCCCCGATTTTGCCAAACCTTCCCTTCCGAGCGTCAGGAGCTTGGACGCGTCGATGAACTTGTTCTCCAGGCGATTACGCACCATCAACCCCGCCGGCATGGCCGCGCCCTGAGTCGGCGGCACGACCCAGCGTCTGTGGGGCCCGCCCGGTCCGTTGAAGCTGCCTCGGTCCATCATGTCCCACGGACCCGCGGCCACCCGCCGGTAGGGCTTGATGTAAGGATTATTGTTGAGGTCGGGCAGGCTGAAGGCGAAATGACCGAGCTCGTGGGTGATGGTGCCCGAGTTCTCGCCCTGGCGCATGGACGAAAGGCCCCACTGCTGGGAGCCGGCCAGCCAGCTCGTCCACGAGACATAACGCGTCGGGATCCAGCGGGGCTTGGCCGGGTTGGGGTTGCCCCACTCCGGCGGGATGTCGTCCTTGGAGTTGAATTTCATCTCGCCGAACTCCTGCCAGACGCCCGTCTCGTCGTAGCTCGCGTAGAGACGCAGGATGGCGTTGAAGTCCTTGCGGACGTCCTGCCCGAGCTCGGCCGCCCAGACGGCGTCGCAATCCCGCTCCATGCGGCCGTCGGCCCGGGTGCCGTCGGGGGTCTGCTCGTTCTGGCCGTATTCGTTGAGGCCGTACGCCCAGATGGGTTTCGGCATGCGGTACGGGCCGAAAACCTCGACCTCGGTGATGCCGAACTTGCCCCGGGACTGCTCCATCCAATAGCCGTTGATGGTCTGGCCGTGGTTGATCGGACTCGGCTTCATGAAGAAATCGGCGTAGAACTGGGGCGCTTTTTCGCGGGCCACCGGGTCGATCTGCGGGTTGCCGAAGGGGTCGGATCCCTTGGGCAGGCTGACGACGAAGGGCTGATCCGGAAAGTCGATGCCGACAACGGCCAAGCGGAATCCCCGTTCCGGCTTGAGGCAAGGGTCGGCCCAGTTATGTCCCGGGATGGGCTGATAATCGTCCCAGGTCATGAGGTCCTGGTCCTGGACTCTCTGGGGGTCGATGGGCGGGAGCGGTTTGCTCACCGCTTTTCGTGGTTGCGACGCGGTCGCGGCTAAAAAGACGAGAGAGACGAGCCCGATCCCGAGGGCTGCCTTGAGTCCGGCTTTTTCTTGCTTGGCCATGATTCCTCTTTTCTTTACATGTCGGCTGGATAAGAAATTACTATAAAAACGGGTCGAAGC
The DNA here is from genome assembly GCA_041479905.1 of Candidatus Aminicenantia bacterium. Classification (GTDB taxonomy): domain Bacteria; phylum Acidobacteriota; class Aminicenantia; order Aminicenantales; family Saccharicenantaceae; genus RBG-16-66-30. The sequence continues at coordinate 6,226 of JBGOYY010000086.1, read as the reverse complement.
CTAACAGAATATTGACGGGTCCTCGGCCTCGTTCGGGGATTCGACTATGATATACTCACCCTCATGAGAAAGCTCACTTCCTCCCTCATCGTTCTTTCCTTCCTGGCGTTCATGATCGGCGCCGCGGCCGCCCTCCGGGCCGAGAGCCGGGGCATCGAACACGGCCAGCGCTACGAGCGGCTCGTCATCCGCAACGTCATCGTCATCGACGGCAAGGGCACGCCGCCCCGCGGGCCCATGGACATCGTCGTCGAAGGCAACAAGATCGCGGCTATCCGGGGCGCCGACACCCGGCCGGACGCCTACAAGAGCGAGACGCACGTCCTCGACGGTACGGGAATGTATCTTCTTCCCGGCCTGATCAACAGCCACGTCCACATCCAGGACGAGCGTGCCGGGGTTCCTCAGCCGTTCGAATACGAATACAAGGTCTGGCTGTCCTGCGGCATCACGACCGTCCGGGACGTGGGCAGCGATACCAAAAAAACCCTGGCCGAGCGCCGCAAGAGCCAGGAAGGATCGATTATCGCGCCGCGCCTTTATATCTATATGGTCGCCGGAGGGGCGACGCCCGAGGAGGGCCGCAAGGCCGTCCGGGCGATCAAGGAGCAGGGCGGCGACGGCGTCAAGATCTTCGGCATGGACCGCGACATCATGGAAGCCATCCTCGACGAGTCGACGAAGCTCGGCCTCAAGGTTGCCCACCACGCCGCGGTCGAGGAAACCGACGCCCGGGACATGGCCGCTTTCGGAGTCGACACCGTCGAGCACTGGTACGGCATACCGGACGCCGCGCTCAAGGGCTCTCAGAATTTCCCGCCGTCCTACAACTACAACAACGAGAGCGACCGCTTCCGCTGGGCCGGCCGCCTGTGGCGGGAGGCCGACCCCGCCAAGCTCGACGCCATTCTGACCGAGATGGTCAAGAAGGGCGTTGCCTGGGTCCCGACCTTCAGCACTTACGAGGCTTGCCGCGACATGACCCGGGCGAGGAACCTTCCCTGGTTCAAGGAATTCCTCCATCCGGCCCTGGAGGAGTACTTCAAGCCCAGCCCGGCCCGCCACGGCGCCTTTTCCTGGGGCTGGTCGACCGAAGACGAGATCGCCTGGAAGGAAAACTACAGGATCTGGATGAAGGCCGTGCGCGATTTCGCCGACAAGGGCGGCCTCGTCGGTGCGGCCGACGACGCCGGCTTCATCTACACGCTCTACGGCTTCACTTACCTGAGTGAGCTCGAGCTCCTGCAGGAGGCCGGGTTCCACCCCATCGACGTCATCCAGTGCGCCACGGGCAACAATGCCAAGCTGATGGGCCTCGAAAACCAGCTGGGACGGGTCCGGCAGGGATTCCTGGCCGACCTCATTCTTATCGACGAGAACCCGCTGGCCAATCTCAAGTACCTCTATCCGACGGGCGTCCTCGATATCAAGGACGGCAAAGACGTCGTCCGCGGCGGCATCAAGTGGACCATCAAGGACGGCATCGTCTATAGCACGCCGACGTTGATCGAGGACGTCAAGAATATGGTTTCCAAAGCCCGGGCGGAGCGGAAAAGCCCCTGAGGTTGAAATTAGGTACATGTCCCCCTTCTTTGCGCCTTGACAGGGGCCCGACCGTGCTGATATATCAGCTCTCTTATCCAACATGCGACATACTTTGTATGGTCAGCACATAGTCCCACGATGTAGCGCCCTTCTCTTCCTGATCTTCTCGCTCCTGCCGGCCTTTGCCCTTGGTCCAGCCGGCGCCGCCACCCAGGACAAGACGGCCGACCCGCGCACTTTCCGCACGATCGCGGCCGTGCCCACGGCCGAACCCATCACGATCGACGGTGTCCTTTCCGAAAGCGTTTGGAAAACGGCCGGCTTCGGCGGCTTCACCCAGCGCGATCCCCTCGACGGTCAACCTGCGACCGAACCGACGACCGTCTGGGTCGCCTTCGACCACGACAACCTTTACGTCGCCGCCCGGCTGGCCGATTCCGAGCCCTCCAAGATCGTCGGCCGTCTCGGCCGCCGCGATGAATACGTGGAGTCGGACTGGTTCGACGTCGGCGTCGATCCCTATTACGACCGACGGAGCGGGTATTACTTCGGCGTCAACCCTTTCGGCTCGATCGAGGACGGCACCCTTTCCAACGACGAACAGACCGACTCGACCTGGGACGGCATCTGGGAGAGCGCCGCGCGGGTCGACGACGGCGGCTGGGTGGTCGAGATCCGCATCCCCTTCGACCAACTTCGATTCAAGAGACAGGACGTCTACGTCTGGGGCATCAACTTCCAGCGAGTTCTCAAGCGCAAGAACGAAGAGAGTCATTTCGCCTGGGTGCCGAAGGAGGAGAGCGGCCTTGTCTCCCGTTTCGCCGACCTCACCGGCCTCGTCGACATCGCCGCCGGCCGCCGCCTCGAGATTTCGCCCTTCGCCGTGTCCCAGGCGAAATTCAACCCTGCCGAACCCGGCAACCCGTTCCGCACCGGCCATCGTCTCGCGGCGAGCGCCGGCTTCGACCTCAAGGGCGGCCTGAGCAGCAACCTGACCCTCGACCTCTCCGTCAACCCCGACTTCGGCCAGGTCGAGGTCGACCCGGCCGTCATCAATATCAGCGACCAGGAGACCTATTACCAGGAGAAGCGTCCTTTTTTCATCGAGGGGTCGAGCATATTCAATTTCGGCCGGGGCGGACCCAACGTCTACCGGTCGTTCGGCTGGGACGACCCCGACTTTTTCTACAGCCGCCGCATCGGCCGGACTCCCCAGGGAAGCCCGGCGGGCCCCGGCTTCTCCGACATGCCCGACTGGACGACCATCCTCTCCGCGGCCAAGGTAACGGGCAAGGTCGGCCGTAATTTCAACCTGGGCGTCATCAGCGCGCTGACCGAACGAGAATACGCCCTCATCGACGACGACGGCGCGCGTTCGAAAACCGAGGTCGAACCCTTCAGCCACTACGGCGTCGCCCGCGGCCTGAAGGAATTCGGGGAGGGGAGGAGCGGGCTCGGCTTCATCGCCACGTCGCTCCTGCGCGACCTCCGCGAGAGGCCGCTCGATTCATTCCTCAGCCGGAGCGCCCTCGCCCTGGGTGTGGACGGCTGGACGTTTCTCGATAAAGACAGAGGCTGGGCCCTGGCCGGTTGGGCCGGCCTCTCGACGGTCCGCGGCAGCGCCGAGGCCATGACCGATCTCCAGCTGTCCTCGCTCCATTACTTCCAGCGGCCCGACGCCGATTGGGTCGAAGTCGACCCGAACGCCACTTCGCTCTCGGGCTGGGCCGGCCGGCTCTATATCAACAAGCAGAAAGGGAGCGTCGTCTTCAACGCCGCCCTGGGGGCCATGTCGCCGGGCTTCGAAGCGAACGACCTCGGCTATCACACCCGCGGCGACGTCATCAACGGCCACGTCGAGGCCGGTTACCGGACCTTCCACCCGGGACGGCTCTTCCGCACCTGGACGGTCACGGGGTCCTATTACCGGAATTACGATTTCGGTTGGAACCGCGTGGGCGAGTACATCTACCTCGACGGCAAGGGCCAGTTCCTCAACTATTGGACGGCGACCCTCCACCTCGACTACGAACCGCCCAAGTACAGCCATTACCTGACCCGGGGCGGGCCCATGGCCTTCTACCCGGCCGGGGAAACGGTCAGCGTCACTCTGGCAGGCGACGACCGCAAGCCCCTTGTCGTCCGCTTCAGCGGTTACTACCGCTACCACCCGAGCGGCGGCTACAACTGGTCGCTCGGCGGCGGCCTGACCTGGAAGCCCAGCTCGAACTTCAGCCTCTCGGTCGGGCCGAGCTACACGTGGCGCTATTCCGAGGGCCAGTGGGTGAGGAGCGTCACCGACCCGTTGAAGACGTCGACCTACGGCGTCCGCTACGTCCTCTCCGACATCATTCAGAAGACCCTGCCCGTCGAAGTCCGCGTCAACTGGACCTTCACGCCGCGGCTGAGCCTCCAGGCCTATCTCCAGCCCTACGTCGCGGCGGGCGATTTCCGGGCGTTCAAGGAGCTCCACGCCGCGCGGACCTTCGACTTCGACTACTACGGCGACGGGGATTCGACGATCGCCTACGCGGACGGTGTCTACACGGTCGACCCGGACGGGGCGGCCGGGCCGGCGGCGTCCTTCACGTTCCGCGATCCCGACTTCAACCTCAAGTCCCTGCGCGGGACGGTCGTCCTGCGCTGGGAGTACCGGCCGGGCTCGATGCTCTATCTCGTCTGGACGCAGAGGCGTGCGGATTACTCCAATCCCGGCGACTTCGAGTTTTGGCGGGACATGGGCGACCTCTTCCGGGCGCCGGGCGAGAACATCTTCATGATCAAGTTCTCCTACCGCTTCGAACTGTAGGGACGTTTATCGCGCGGTCCGGAGGCGCACTTCGGTCGCGCCCCAGCCGCCGCCGCCCATTCCGGCGTCCTTGAACCCCGCCACATGGGGATTTTTCTCGAGGAGAGCGTGGACGGTCTCCTTGAGCGTCCCCGTCCCCTTGCCGTGGATGATGCGGAGGTCCGTGATCCCCCGACGGAGGCATTCTTCGATATACTCGGTCACGAGGTCCTTGACGTCCTTGGGGCTGAACGCGTGGAGGTCCAGCACGCCGTCGATGGGGAGGCGAACGGGTTCGTCGGAGTTCATGCGGAGGCCTTATCGGGAGAATTGTAGCCCAAATCGGGGCTCGAGGATACTTCCGGGCTCAAGACGCGCGCCTGAGGTTGACACCGGCGGGGGCCCGATGATAGGGTTATTCTCTTTAGTCCCCCAATCCCATCAGGAGGGCACGTCCATCATGATGACATCCCAACGGCAACTCAGGAAACTCACTTCTCTTTTCCTCGTCCTCGGCCTGGCCGCCGCGTTCTCTCTCTCAGCGGTCGCGTGTAAGCCATCCGGCGACGCGGCGGGCGCGCTCAAGCCGCCCAAGGCCGAGATCGTCCCGAAGGAACTGACCATCCACGGCCAGACCCGGGTCGATAATTATTACTGGCTCAACGAACGGGACAACCCCAAGGTTCTCGAATATCTCAAGGCCGAGAACGCCTACACCCAAGCCGTCCTGAAGCCCACCGAAGCCCTCCAGGAAAAGCTCTACAACGAGATCGTCGGCCGGATCAAGCAGACCGACCTTTCGGTGCCCTACCGCTCCGAGGGCTATTATTATTACACGCGCAACGAGGAGGGGAAGGACTATCCCGTCTACTGCCGGAAGAAGGGCAGTCTCGAGGGGGTCGAGGAAATCCTCCTCAACGTCAACGAAATGGCCCAAGGGCACAATTATTACTCCGTCGGCGGCCTCGCGGTGAGCACGAACAACATGCTCATCTCCTTCGGCGTCGACACGGTCAGCCGGAGGAAATACACCCTCCAGTTCAAGAACCTGGCCACGGGCGAGATCCTGCCGGACGCCATCGTCAACACGACGGGCTCCGCGGCCTGGGCCAACGACGACAAGACGGTCTTCTACACCCAGATCGACGACACGACCCTCCGGCCCCAGAAGATCTTCCGGCACGTCCTGGGGACTCCGGTCGAGTCCGACACGCTCGTCTTCCATGAAGCGGACGAGACCTTCAACATCGGCGCTTTCAAGACGAAATCCAGGAAATACATCTTCATCGCCTCGTCGAGCACGCTTTCGAACGAGTACCGGTTCATCCCCGCGGACAAGCCCGAAGCCGAGTTCAAAGTTTTCCAGGCGCGGGAGCGGAACCTCGAATACGACGTCGACCACTACCAGGACAAGTTCTACGTTCGGACCAACATGGGGGCCAAGAACTTCCGGCTGATGACCGCGGCCCTGGATAAGACGGGCAAGGCCGACTGGGTCGAACTCATCCCGAACCGTGACGACGTCTACTTCGAGGGCTTCGAGATGTTCAAGGGCGCCCTCGTCCTCGAGGAGAGGAAGAACGGGCTCATCCAGATCCGGGTCATGCCCTGGGACAAGAGTGCCGAGCATTATTTGGATTTCGGCGAAGAGGCCTACAGCGCCCGGATCTCGACCAACCCGGAGTTCGACACCGAGTGGCTCCGTTACGGCTACACCTCCCTGACGACGCCCTCGTCCACCTTCGACTACAACATGGTCACGCACGAGAAAAAGCTCCTCAAGCAGGAGGAGGTCCTCGGCGGCTTCGACGCGAAGAACTATCAGGCCGAGCGGCACTATGCCGTGGCCCGCGACGGCGTCAAGGTGCCCATCTCGCTCGTCTATAGAAAGGG
>JBGOYY010000085.1:0-10449 GCA_041479905.1 Candidatus Aminicenantia bacterium | reverse complement strand
GGACGTCGTCCCGCCCGGCGAGCTCTCCCTGTGGCACGGGAATCCGCACAAGGCCTGGGTCGAAAAGGGCCGGGTCTACGGCCGCGGCGTCGAGGACAACCAGCAGGACATGGTCGCCTCCCTCTTCGCCGTGAAGGCCCTCCGGGCCGAAGGGATCGTGCCGAACTACGATATCGGCATCGCCCTCGTCGCCGACGAGGAGACGGGAAGCCGAAAAGGCATCGATTACGTCATCCAGAACCACAAGATCTTCCGCAAGCAGGACCTGATCATCGTCCCCGACGCCGGGAACGAGACCGGGACGATGATCGAGGTGGCCGAGAAGAGCATCCTCTGGCTCAAGTTCAAGACGCTCGGCAAGCAGGCCCACGGCTCGACCCCCGAAAAGGGCATCAACAGCTTCAAGGCCGCCAGCTTCTTCATCGCCGCCCTGAACGACCTCTACAAGATCTACCCGGGCCGGGACAAGCTCTTCGATCCGCCCATCTCCACCTTCGAGCCGACCAAGAAAGAGGCCAACGTCCCCAACGTCAACACCATCCCCGGCGAGGACGTTTTCTACATGGATTCGCGGATCCTGCCGAAATTCAAGATCCAGGAAGTCGAGAAGACGATCCGGAAGATCGCCGCCGGGGTCGAAAAGAGGTTCAAGGTCAAGATCCACGCGGAGGTCCAGCAGAAGGCCCCGGCCGCTCCCCCGACCTCGATCCAGGCCCCCGTCGTCCAGGCCCTCAAAAAGGCGGTCAAGACCGTCTATAAAAAGGACGCCAAGGCCATGGGCATCGGCGGCGGGACGGTGGCGGCCGTCTTCCGCCGGGCCGGGTTCCCCGCGGCCTGCTGGGCGAAGCTCGACGAGACCGCCCACCAGCCGAACGAATACTGCATCATCGACAATATGGTCGGAGACGCCAAGGTCTACGGCCACCTCTTCCTTCAGGACTGACGGGGGGGGCGCGCGGCGAGGGGCACCGGCGCTTCCGGGAAAACCCGCTGGACGCGCTGGGCGATGCGGACCGTGTTCAAGTGGATGTCCACGGTGTCCTTGATCTCGGTGGCATATCCCCCGGCCAGGACGACGGCGACCGGGATTTTGAGGCGCCGGGCGTTTTCGATGACGACCTTGTCCCTTTCCTTCAGGCCCGCCTTGGTCAGCGCCAAGCCCCCCAACTGGTCTTTTTCGTAGGGGTCGGCGCCGGCCAGGTAGAAGACGATGTCCGGCCGGAACTCATTGTAAATGTGGGGGATATGCGCTCCGAGCTCGGCCAGGTACTTGGCGTCCCCGTCGCCGGCCCAGAGGCCGACGTCGACCGTGCTCAGGGGTTTTTCCGTGGGGTAGATGTCCATCTGGTGGATGGACAGGGTGAAGATATCCTTCCTTCCGGCGAGCGCGGCGGCGGTCCCATTGCCTTGGTGGAGGTCGCAGTCGACGACCATGACCTTCCGGACGAGCTTCTCCTCGATCACCTTCCGGGCAGCCACGGCGACGTCGTTGAAAAGGCAGAAGCCTTCGCCGTGGTCGGGGAAGGCGTGGTGGAAACCGCCGCCGAGGTGGACGGCCAGTCCGCATTCGAGGGCCTTGCGGGCGGCGAGAACTGTCCCGCCGACCGACAGCAGGGCGAAGCGGACGAGCTCGGGGGAATAGCGGATCTCGAGGGTCCGGAGCTCGGCGGGGCTCAGGGTGCCGGCCTTGACCCGCTTGAGATAGCGGGCCGTATGGACGAGCAGGACGTCCTCGTCGGGCGCCGGCCTCGGCCTGAGAAAATTCTCCTTCTTGGCCCCCATGGCCAGGAGGTTCTCGTAGACAAGGCGGTATTTCTGGAGGGGGAAGACGTGCTTGCCGGTCTCGACCATCCAGTATTCGTTGCTGTAGATGAGCTGGAAAGGGAATCGTTTCCCGACGAGCACCCGGAAGAGGTTGAGCAGATCGCCCATGCCGCCCTCACCATATCAAAAATCGCGGCCGGATGAAAGGCGTATCAGCGCTTGCCGGAGGCCCTCTTCGCTTTGGGCTTGGCCGCCTTTTTCGCCGGAACCGCGGGCGAATTCAGCAGAGCCGCGCGGGCCGCGGCCAGCCGGGCGATGGGCACACGGAAGGGCGAGCAGCTGACGTAGTTCAGGCCGATGAGGTGGCAGAACTCGATCGACGACGGATCGCCGCCGTGTTCGCCGCAGATGCCCAGCTTGATCCCCGGCCGCGTCTTGCGGCCCCTCTCGACGGCCAGGCGCATGAGCTGTCCCACGCCGTCCCGGTCGATGACTTCGAAGGGATCTTTAGCATAAATCCCTATCTCGACATAGGGGATGAGGAAGCGGGCGGCGTCGTCGCGGCTGACGCCGAGGGCCGTCTGGGTCAGGTCGTTCGTCCCGAAGCTGAAGAACTCGGCCACGGCGGCGATCTCGTCGGCAGTGAGGGCGCCGCGCGGGATCTCGATCATCGTCCCGACGAGATAGTCGAACTTGACGCCTTGCTCCTTCATGACCGACTCGGCCGTCGCCCGGACGAGCTTCTCCTGGTGGGCCAGCTCTTTGACGTGGCCGACGAGCGGGATCATGACCTCCGGCGCGACGTCGATGCCCTTCTTCTTCGTGGCCGCGGCGGCCTCGAAGATGGCCCGGGCCTGCATTTCGGTGATCTCCGGGTAGATGATGCCCAGGCGGCAGCCGCGGAAACCGAGCATGGGGTTGAACTCGTGGAGCGACTCAACGCGCTCCTTCACTTTCTCGTAAGAGATGCCCATCTCGCCGGCCAGCGCCCGCTGCTCCTTTTCCTCGTGCGGCAGGAACTCGTGGAGCGGCGGGTCGATCGTCCGGATGGTCACCGGCCGGCCGGCCATGACCTCGAAGATGCCGGCGAAATCCTTGCGCTGCAGCGGCAGGAGCTTGGCCAGGGCGGCCTTCCTCTGCTCCAGCGTGTCGGCCAGGATCATCTCGCGCATGGGGCCGATCTTGCCCTCGCCGAAGAACATGTGCTCGGTTCGGCAGAGGCCGATGCCCTCGGCCCCGAAGGCCACGGCGTTGCGCGACTGGTCGGGCTGGTCGGCGTTGGTCCGGATCTTGAGCGTCCGGTATTTATCGGCCCACGCCATGACCTTGGCGAAGGTCCGGTAGACGGGGGCCTTCGACGGCTCGAGCGTCTTCTCGATCAGGACCTGGAGGACTTCCGAGGGCTTGGTGTTGATCTTTCCCTCGAGGACCTGTCCGGTCGTGCCGTCGATCGAGATCCAGTCGCCTTCCTTGAGCGTCCGTCCCTTGACCGTCATGGTGTGGCCGGCATAATCGATGGCCAGCTCGCCGCATCCGGCGACGCAGACCCGGCCCATCTGCCGGGCGACCAGGGCGGCGTGCGAGGTCATGCCGCCGCGGGCGGTCAGGATGCCCTCGGCCGCGTTCATGCCCTTGATGTCCTCGGGCGATGTTTCGATGCGGGCTAGAACGACCTTCTCGCCCCGCTTGGCCCAGGCCTCGGCGTCGACGGAGTTGAAGACGACGCGGCCGGTGGCCGCGCCGGGCCCGGCGTTCAAGCCCTTGGCCAGGAGCCGGCCGCCCTTGATCGCGGCCTCCTTCTCGGCCGGATCGAAGATGGGCCGGAGAAGCTGGTTGAGCTGGTCGGGTTCAATGCGGGCCAGGGCTTCTTTCTCGCTGATGAGCTTCTCGTCGACCATGTCCACGGCGATCCGGATCGCGGCGAAGGCGGTTCGCTTGCCGACCCGGCACTGGAGCATGTAGAGCTTGCTTTGCTGGATGGTGAACTCGATGTCCATCATGTCGGTGTAGTGCTTTTCCAGGATGCGACGGATCTTTTCGAGCTCCGCGTACGCCTTGGCGTCGTCCTTGCGCAGCTCGGCGATCGGCAGCGGCGTCCGCGTGCCGGCGACGACATCCTCGCCCTGGGCGTTCATCAGGTACTCGCCGTAGAAGATATTTTCGCCCGTAGCCGCGTCGCGGGTGAAAGCGACGCCGGTGCCGGAGTCGTTGCCCATGTTGCCGAAGACCATGAGCTGGACGTTGACGGCCGTGCCCCAGGCTTCGGGGATATCGTACATCTTGCGGTAGGCGATGGCCCGGTCGTTCATCCAGGAGCCGAAGACCGCGCCGACGGCGCCCCAGAGCTGTTTCATGGGGTCGTCGGGGAATTCCCGGCCGGTTTCTTCCTTGATGGCGGCCTTGAAGCGGGCGACAAGGTCCTTGAGGTCGGCCGCCGTGAGGTCGGTGTCGCTCTTGATGCCGCGCTGGTGCTTTTTGGCCTCGATGATGACCTCGAAGGGATCGATGTCGTCCTTGTGGACGGGCTTGAGGCCGAGGACGACGTCGCCGTACATCTGGACGAAGCGGCGGTAGGAATCGTAGACGAAGCGTTCGTTACCCGTCTTGGCGACGAGGGCCGCGGCCGTCTTGTCGTTGAGGCCAAGGTTGAGGATGGTGTCCATCATGCCTGGCATCGAGGCCCGGGCGCCGGAGCGGACGGAGACGAGGAGCGGGCTGCGGGAGTCGCCGAACGACTGGCCGACCGTCTTCTCCAGTTTTTTCAGGTTCTTCTCGACCTCGAGGCGGACGGATTCCGGGATCTTGTTTTTGTTCTTATAAAAGAGGGCGCAGACCTCGGTCGAGACCGTGAAACCCGGGGGGACGGGCAGGCCGATCCCGGCCATCTCGGCCAGGTTGGCGCCCTTGCCGCCGAGGATGTCCTTCATCTTCATGTTGCCTTCGGCGGCGCCGGCCCCGAAGAAATAGACGAACTTCTTAGCCATGATTCAGCTCCTGATATTGAATATTCAGAAGAATATACACGGGATCGGCGCGGAATTCAAATTGTCCCTGGTGCAGACACATAGGCTTTTATTTATGCTCTATGCACTTTCCGACGTCATGACGCCGCCCGTTTTGGCAGTGATAGGGGCCACGCATATCCCCCGGACCCCCGGGAACCAGTCCCGGCGGTTCCCCCGTCGGCAAGCCGCCGGGTCCCCCTCCGCTACAGGGTCTCTGCATGGCCCCTATCACTGCCCGGACGGCGTCCGCAGAGGGGAAGGGGGGGGGAAGCCAGAGCGGCTCGGAGCAGCACTTCTGGGAAATATCTAAATTGAATCCTGGATTCGGATTACTTAAGCTTGGCGGGGGCGAAGAGGATGGCGAGGGCCATAAACAGCATCCCAAGGTCCTCGAGGATGACGCCGAATCCGGATTTCCTGCTGATGGCCCCGAAACAGCCGCAGTCGACGTCGAGGCCGCGGGCGATCGTGACCAGGGTCAGCAGGATGAAGAAGACGAGCAGGCCGGATATGATCAGGGCGGAGGCGCGCTTCCACACCCCTGATGCCAAGGCGACTCCGGCCAGGATCTCGAGCCAGGGCAGGACGACCGCCGCGATAAAGGAGAGCGACTGGCCGACGAGGCGGTAGTTGCGTATGTTCTGGGCGAAGTCGAGCGGGTCCAGGACTTTGACGACTCCGGCGTAGACGAAAAGTCCCCCAAGGACGAGCCGGAAGAGGACGAGAAGGGTTTTATTTTTTATCATCGCCCTTCTCCTCCGGCAGACCGGCCTTTTTCCATTCCTCCCAGCCGCCGGTCATAACGCGGATGTCCTTGAAGCCTTCGTCATGAAGCCGCTTCGCGAGGAGGAGGCTCGATTGGCAGTCCCCGCCCTCGCAGTAGACGACGAGCGTCCGCTCTTGCGGGAGCTCCATGAAATCGGCGGGCAGCTTCTGTCCGGACTCGGTGGCCGGGAGATTCCGGGCCCGCGGCACGTGTCCTTCGCCGTATGGGCCCGCCCCCCGGGCATCGAAAAAGACGGCCTCCGCCGCAGCCCAGAGGTCCTCCGCTTCCTGAAGCGTGATCAAGCGGACGCCGGGATTATCGGCCTGGGAAAAAAACGTCTCCCGGAATTCGCCCCGGGCGAACCGCTTGACGAGGGGGAAATTGACCGCTGCGCCGAGGAGAACGCCGAGGGCCCCGATGACCAGGGCCTGCCGGATGATTTTCGGTGTTTCGCTCAAGGCGTCATCAGCCGTGGACCGCCCGGTACTTTTCGAGGCCCGCCTTGAAGATCCGGACGGCATCGCGCAACTCGTGCTCGTTGACGACGTAGGCGATCCGGGCCTCGTCCGTCCCCTGGCTGGGCGTCGAGTAGAAGCCCGGGGCCGGGGCGATCATGACCGTCTTGCCGTCGAGCGAGAATTCCGACAGCAGCCAGACGGCGAAATGTTCGACGTCCTTGACCGGGAGGCGGATGATGACGTAGAAGGCGCCTTGGGGCTTGCGGATGACGACGCCGGGGATGTCCTTGAGGCCGTCGTAGAGAATATTCCGGCGCTTGGTGTATTCGTCGCGGACGCCCTGGAAATAGTCCATGGGCATGTTGTAAGCGGCGAGGGCGGCCATCTGCTCGACCGACGGCGGACAGAGCCGAGCCTGGGCGAACTTGAGGGCGGCCGCATAGACGTCCTTGTTGCGGGTGATGATCATGCCGATCCGGGCGCCGCAGCAGCTGTAGCGCTTGGAGATGCTGTCGACGACGACCACCCGCTGCTCGATGTCCTCGTATTCGAGGATGCTCTTGTGCTTCAGGCCGTCGTAGACGAACTCCTTGTAGACCTCGTCGCCGATGAGGAAAAGGTCATGCTTCTTGACCAGGCGGACGACCCGGTCCAGTTCCTCCGGCGTGTAGACGGTCCCCGTGGGATTGTTCGGAGAGCAAAGGAGGATGGCCTTGGTCCGGGACGTGATTTTCGCCTCGATGGCTTCAATAGGAGGCAGGCGGAAACCGTCTTCGACGCTGAGCGGCAGGGGAACGATGCGGACGCCGGCGAAAGAAGCGTAGCCGTTATAGTTCGTATAATAGGGTTCGGGGATGACGATCTCGTCGCCGACGTCGGCGAGCACGGAGAAGGTAAAGTGGATGGCTTCGGAGCCGCCCGTGGTGATGAGCACGTCGTCCGCCCCGAGGGGAATGTTGTAATTCGCGAAATAGCGGGTGACCGCCTCCCGGAGCTCGAGGAATCCCTGGGCCGGTCCGTAGCCCAGCACGGGCTGGCTCCAGTTATGGAAGGTGTCCATGACGGGACCGGGGGCGGGGATGTCGGGGTCGCCGATGTTGAGGTGGATGACCTTGATGCCCCGGGCCTTGGCCTGGTCGGCATAGGGCTTTAGCTTCCGGATCGGGGACGCCTGGATGTCGTATCCGCGCTGGGAAATCTTCATGGCTGAGTCCTCCGTCGTGATAGGCTGTGACTGCTAAGCCTCATTATAGGAGATATCCGGGACGGAGCGCAACGGCTCCTTAGAGGGCGATCCCGACGATCAGTTTATAGCTAGAATAGCGGAACTTCAGCCCTTCGAACGGGTCCCAGAACCCGACGAGCGTCTCGCGCTCGAGGATGTCCGGCCGGCTGCCGATCTCGCGGTTGCCGAACGAATAGCCGAGCCCTACGGTCAACGCCGAATTCTTGATGGCGATCTCGGCCCCGGTGACGATATGGTAGATGTCCCAGTCCGTCAGGGAGAGGTTTGTCGCGGTCCCGGGTTTTTTCGCCGAGTAGTCCGTGTTGAAACTCGCGTAGCCTTTGAAACGGGGCGAATAGACCCATTCGAGGCCTAGCCCCATGTTCAGCACGGAGGCGAGTTCTTGGGTGACGTCGGTCGACAGCATCTCCCCGGTCGTCTGGGCGGCGAACTCCGCCGCGTCGACGACGGTATAGGGGCGGACCCGGGCGAACCATTCCGCGCTCCAGTAGACGCGGAACTTCTGGAGCTTGAACGTCATCCCGGCCGCAAGAGAAAAGGGCGTCAGGAAGGTCGCGGGCTGGCGGTCGCGGTAATCGGCGGCCAGGAAATCGTCGCCGGCGCCGTCGCCGTCCATGTCCAGGGCGACCACGGTGGAATTGACGCCGGTCGAGCCGGTGCCGAAAATCGTCAGGCCGGGCGTGGTCAGCGTCAGTCCCAGCGTCGCCTCTTTGAAGTCGGCGGCCAGGCCGACTTTCCACAGGATCCGGCAGTTCTGGTAATAGAACTGCCGGGCGCCCAGAGCCATGGCGACCCGGTTCTCGGAGTCGAGCGCCTCGACGAGCGTTTGCATGCTCGCCCGGTGCGTTCGTACGGCGATGTATTGGGTGACGCCGATGCCGACGTTCTTCCTGACCTTGTAGGACCAGGTCAGGCCGAACCACGGCTCGGACATCTTTTCCTCCAGCCGGAACTGGGTGACGTACTTCTCCAAGCCCGGGGCGTCCGGGAGGATGTCCCTGGTGCCCGTCGAGGAAACCGAAACGCCGAGCTTGAGGTCCTGGCGGGAGAGGTAGGAGTAGCCGAACCAGTGCTTACCGAGCCCCCGGAACTTGAATGTGCCGGCTATGAGCGAGGGAGCCGGCCCCAGGTTGGCGGAATTGAAGGGAACGCTCTCGCTGTCAGTCCCGACCAGGGACAAGTGAGGAGACTGGATGACCTTGGCGGCCATCAGGGTTTCCGGGTCCTTGATCAGGCTCATGCCCCCCGGGTTGTAATAGGTCCCGCTGAGGTCGAGGACACTGCCGATGACCGCCCCGCCGAGGAGGGTGGCCCGGGTGCCGTACTGGATCGTCCAGTAATGGGCGTCCTGGGGCCGGGCGAAGGGAACTAGACAGAAATAGGCGACGGCGAGCAAGGCCAAGAGGCGGAGGGTTCTCATCGCCCTATATCTATATGTGATTTTTTCGCTTTTAGTCAAGCCGGGCCAGGGAGCGCTGCCAAGGGACGAGCCTTCGGCTCGCCACTCGCCCGTGGCTTATATTCACGGGCGAGTACGGCGAAAGTGGACCCCCGGGTAAGCCCGGGGCCCCGGCCGCCGCCGAACATTCCGGTTGCCAACGGCGGGGGATTTCTGCTAGTTTAGGGGGCGAACCGAGCCCCCGAAGAGCCATGACGATAGACAGGAACGCCCGACTCCGCGAAATCCGCAACTGGGACGATTACTTCCATTTAGCGATCGACGCCCCCGAGATCGGGCGGGAGGCGCGGCCCGGGCAGTTCGTCATGGTCAAAGTCGCCGACGGGCCCTTCCCCCTCCTTCGCCGACCCCTGAGCATTCATGACGCCGGGGCGAGCGGTATCGAGCTCTTTTTCAAGGTGGCCGGCCTGGGCACGGAGATCCTATCCCGGAAAAAGCCCGGCGATCCGCTCGACCTCATCGGCCCCCTCGGGAAAGGCTTCACCGTCACGAACGGGACGAAGGGAAAGCGGGCCTTCTGCGTCGGCGGCGGCCGGGGCATCGCCCCTATCTACTTCCTGGCCCGCGAGCTCGGCGCCCGCGGCGTCCAAGCGACCGTCTTCTATGGTGGGCGGCGGCTCGCGGACATCCCTCTTCGCGGCAAATTCGAGAAGGCCGGGATGAAGCCCCTTTGCTCGACCGACGACGGCAGTTTCGGGTTCGGCGGCCTCGTCACCGAACTCGTCGGCCTCGAGCTCGCCAAAACGAAACCCAACGTTCTCTACGCCTGCGGCCCGGACGCGATGATGAAAACGCTCGCCTCACTGGCCGCAAAAAACGGCGTCCCGGCCGAGTTCTCTCTCGAATCCGTGATGGGCTGCGGCATCGGCGCCTGCTGGGGCTGTGTCCACCGCATCAAGAACGAGAGCGGGGACGGTTGGACGAAGATCTGCGAGGAGGGCCCAATATTCCCCGGGGAGCGCATCCTATGGCCATGACGAAGAAGAGCGTCGATCTCACGGCGGACCTGGGTTTCCTGCAGCTCCGCAATCCCGTCCTCGCCGCGAGCGGTACTTTCGGCTACGGCCTCGAATTCGAGCCCTACCTCGACCTGGAGAAGCTCGGCGGCTTCGTGGTCAAGGGCCTCTACTATAAACCGCGGGACGGCAATCCGCCGCCGCGCCTCGTCGAGACCGCGAGCGGCCTCATCAACGCCATCGGCCTCCAGGGCATCGGGGTCGAAGCTTTCTCGGAAAAAGTCCTGCCCAAGCTCCGCCGCCTGAAGACGGCGGTCATCGTCAACGTCTGCGGCGCGGACGACGACGAGTACGCCGCGGTCGTCGAGTACCTCGATAAGCAGGACGGGATCGCCGCCTACGAGCTCAACATCTCCTGCCCCAACGTCAAGACCGAGGGCCTCTGCCCGGCCCTCTCGCCGCGCACGACCTTCGACCTGGTGAAAAGGATCAAGGCCGCGAGCCGCCGTCCGCTCATCACCAAGCTCTCGCCCAACGTCACCAGCATCGTCGAGATCGCCAAGGCGGCCGAGGAGGCCGGCACGGACGCGATCGCTCTCGTCAACACCTTCCTGGCCATGGCACTCGACCTTGAGACGCGCCGGCCCAAGCTCCGCAACATCTTCGGCGGGCTGAGCGGCCCGGCCATCAAGCCCATCGCCCTGCGTATGGTCTACCAGGTGGCCTCGCGGGTCCGGGTGCCGGTCATCGGCATGGGCGGCATCATGACCGGCGCGGACGCCCTGGAGTTCCTCG
>JBGOYY010000084.1:0-10851 GCA_041479905.1 Candidatus Aminicenantia bacterium | reverse complement strand
TCCAGGGCGAAGATCGACGGCGTCATCTCCTCGAAGCACTCCTCGATCGCGTCGAACCCCGAGTTGGCCCCGAAGAGAGAGAACCAAGGCGTCCAAATGTGGGCGGGGATGACGACGCAGCGGGGGGCGGCGTCGGCGACCATCCGGCAGAAGAGACGGACGTCCAGGCCCAGGATGGGCCGCCCGTCTGAGACGAGATTGCCCACCGCCTGGAGGCGGCTGTTGATCCTCTCGACGGATTCGAAATCCGGGGCCAGCAGCATGACGTGGACCTTCCGGACCTTGCCCCCTTTCGAGTAGATGAAGCTCAGCTCCGAGGACAGGATGAACGCGATGTCCCGCGACAGGGCGGGGAGGCCCTTGAACGGCGGGGCTTCGAGCGGGGCCGCCCCGTTCTTGAGCCGGAGAAAACCGTTTCCCATCGGCTCGAGCTTTTCCTTCATCAGGAAGAGCCATTCGGGATGGGTGAAATCCCCGGTCGCCAGGAGCGAAATGCCCTTGATTTTGGCCCAGGGCGCGAGGGAATCGAGGACCATGTCCCGCGACGTGGCCCGGGAGAATTTCGAATGGATGTGAAGGTCGGCGACGAACTTCATGTTAAAGGACCAGTTTAGAAAAAGCGCCGGGCGATTGCAAGCCCTTTCGCGCAGCCTGGCCATAGGCTGTTCTTTGCCAGCAGTCGTCGCGGCAGCAGCTGCGGCGGCAGCCTGGCTCTAGTATTCTTTGCCAGCAGTCGTCCCGGCGGGGTTCGTTCCGGCCGCCGGGACGGCCGCGCCGGAGGCCGCCTTGAAAAAGCGCGATGGAGGGGGTAAACTGAATTGTCGTAGAGCGGACCTGAAAGGACTTGAGAATGAGATTCAAAGCGATAGTTCTTCTTTGCGTCGTCCTGCTAGCCGGCCTCCCGGCCGCCGCCCAGAAAGTCGCGATCAAGGATCTGCCCCAGCGTTTCCGCGTCTGGCTCGAGGAAGAAGTCGTTTACATCATCGGGCCCAAGGAAAAGGCCGTCTTCCTCCAGCTTTCGACGGATCGGGAAAGGGACATGTTCATCACCGCCTTCTGGAAGGCCCGGGACACAGAACCGGCGACACCCCAGAACGAATTCAAGGACGAGCATTATCGCCGGATCGAATACGCCAACCTCTGGTTCGGGCGGGGCCGGAAGGCAGGCGGCTGGAGGTCGGACCAAGGGCGGATTTACATCACTTTGGGCGAACCTAAGACCATCGATAAATTCGAGAACCTGAGCAACATCTACCCACTCATCGTCTGGTTTTATTCCGGTTTGACAGGGGCCGGCCTTCCCAACGCTTTCAACGTCGCTTTCTTCAAAAAGGACGACGCGGGCGACTATATTCTCTATTCCCCCGTCCGGGACGGCCCGCAGAAGCTCATGCCGTTCTACAACGGCGACATGAGCAACTACCTTCAGGCCTGGGGAGAACTGAGCCTCATCGATCCGACCGTGGCCGAGATTTCGATGTCTCTCATCCCCGGCGAATACGTCATGGGGATGAATCCGAGCCAGTCGTCCGACATTCTGATCAGCAGTAAGATTCCCAAATTCGCCTATGAAAACGTCAAGGGCGCCTACGCGGAAAAGCTCCTCAAGTACAAGGACATCATCGAGGTCGATTACACCGCCAACTACATCGAAAGCGACGCCCTCGTCCAGGTTCACAGGGATGAGGGCGGGAGGGCTTTTGTCCACTATCTTATCGAGCCCTCCAAGCTCAGCATCGAGCGCTGGGAGGGGATCTACCGGACGACCTTCAACGTCAACGGGATCGTCTCCAACCTCCAGGGGAAAACCATCTATCAGTTCGACCGGACAGTCCCCGTGGAGCTCAACTCCGATCAGTTCTCCATGATCAAAGACCGCCTGGTCTCGTTCCAGGACGCCTTCCCGCTGATCGAAGGCGACTACAAGCTCAGCATCCTGTGGAAAAACACGGTCTCCAAGGAGTTCACATCCGTCGAGGCGACCCTGAAGATCCCGCCCGCCCGCAGCTTGACCTTGAGCACGCCGATCCTGGCCAACCGGACCGTTCGGAACCCGGCGTTTGCGGGCCAGATCAAGCCGTTCACGGTCGGAGAAACGCAGCTGGTCCCCTCGCCGCGGAACGATTTCGTCGCCGGCGATACCCTCACCCTCTACTGCGAACTCGGAGGACTCACCGCCGAGCTCAAGCGGAGCGGTAGCGTTTCGGTCAGGATCACCCGGGACGACCAAGTCGTTGCTTCGACGGTCAAGACCCTCGAGAACGCCGGGGCACCGTTCCGCATCCTTGAGGAATTCCCGTTGGCCAACCTCCCTCCCGCTTACTACATGGCCAGCGTCGCGCTCGTCGACGGGGCCAAGGCAGAGGTCGTCTCATCCAAGGCCGGGTTTTTTATCAGCCCCAGCCAGGCCCTGCCGCGCTCCTGGATCCTGTATTCCCCGCTCCCCCCGGCGGGCGCTCCCTATTTTTCCAATGTCCTCGGGATGCAGTATCTCCAGGCCGGGGATACGGGCAAGGCCCGGACCCTCTTGGAGGAGGCCTTCCGCAGATCCCCGGGCTCCATCCCCTTCGCCCTCGACTTCTGCCGCGCCCTCTTCGCGGTCAAAGACTACGAGGGCGTCCGGAACGTGGCCACGCCCTTCTTCCGAGACCAGAAGAAAAACGAGTTCGCCCAGTTCCTCGGCGAGAGCTCGCAGGCCCTCGGACGTTACGCCGAGGCCATCGGCTATTACAAGGAATATCTGGCCTCCTTCGGGACGAACCTCAACGTCCTCAATTCGATCGGCGAGTGTTACGTCAAAACGGGTGATTTCCAAGGGGCTCTGACGGCCTGGAAGAAATCCCTGGAGCTCAACCCGGCCCAGGAGGAGCTGAAGAAGAAAGTCGCCGAGGTCGAAGGCAAGATCAAGGATCGGTCATGAAACCGCTGAAAAGGCTGGCGGCGTTTTCGCTCGGGGCGTCTCTCCTTCTCGTTTCTTGCGCATCGGCCCGGCTGGAGAAACAGCTCGACCCGAAGAGTCGGGACTTCATCTCCAAGGTCCGATATACCATCACCTCCGAAGAGAGGAAGGCCTTTCTTGCTCTCCCCGAAGGAGCCCGCGAAGCCTTCGTCGTGGATTTCTGGAAGAGGAGAGACCCGACGCCGGCGACGGCGGACAACGAGTATAAGACGGAATATTTCAGCCGGATCGAGCGGTCGAACCACATGTTCTCCGGAGGGGCCGCCCCCGGCTGGCTTCAGGACCGCGGCCGGATCTATATCACCCTCGGGCCTCCGGACCACCGGGAAACCTATCCCCGCGGGGTCACCTTTTACGGCGTGCCTACGGAGATCTGGTGGTACGGGTTCTTCACCATGGTCTTCGTCGACGAGCGCTGGGTCGACGACTACAGGCTCGATCCCTCGAGCGCCGCTCAGATCGCCGCGATCAACCGGGCCCAACAGGAGTGGAACGAACCGAGGCAGGGAATGGTCCGAGGCCCGGCGGCGGGGCGCGTGCCGGGCCTGCCGGGGCTCGACGTAAAGATCGAAAAGGCCGAGGGGGAAGGTATGCGATTCACCCTCGTCATCCCCTACAAGAACATCTGGCTGAAGTCCCGCGGCGCGAGGTTCGAGGCGACCCTCGAGGCGACGATGAAAGCCCTGGATGCCGCCGGCTCCGAGGCCTGGACGTTCACGAAGGTCTTCCCCATCGATATCCCCCAGAGCCGCTTGAAGGAGGTCCTGGCCCAGGAATTCACGGCGGAAGCTGTCGCCGCCCTCGGGCCCGGGTCCTATACGCTGACCGTCACCGTGACCAACACGACCGACGGGAGCAAGGCCTCGCTCGAGCGGAAGTTCGAGATCTAGAAGAGACCGGCGTATTCCCCGGAGCGGACGGCGTCCCCGACGCGGTTAAAGAGGTCGGCCAGGAGGAAATAGCCCAGCGGCAAATCGCCCGGCGCGGCCCTGGCCACGGCCAAGCAGTTCGCCGAGGCGTATTGCCAGATGGGCACGATCCTCAGGGGTTACTTGACCTCGAAAGCGACCTTGGTGTCGGCCTTCATCCCGGTCACCTTGTCCGTGATCTGGGCGAGGAGCGTGTATTTACCGGCGGGCAGGGGTTTCTTCTCGACCCGCTCGCCCTTGTCGTCCTTGATCTGGAGAGTCTGGACGAGGGGCAGCGGCTGATTGATGAAGTAAGCATCGTAGGCCTGGGGGGCCCACTTGATGGCCGCCTTCCCGTCCTCTCCCTGGATCTCGAAATTGACCTCGAGGTCGTTCATGGGCCTCTGCGCGGCCGGGTCCTTGACCCCCGCGCCGAGGACGAAGAAGAAGATCTCGAGATTGTCGCCGGCCTTGATCTCGCCGGCTATGCTGGAGACGACCCTGATGGCGCCCCAGGTGAAGCAGCCCCGGTGGATCGTCGGCCGCTGATCGGGTTCGACCTGGTCCAGGGATTTGACGATCACCGGTTCCGTCGGCCAGAGCGAGGACTGGAAAGCCTCGGGTCCCGGCAGGGTGATGTCGCAGTATCCGACGCTCATTTTCTTCATGTCGGGAGTCGTGAGGACCATGGCCAGCGTGTATTTCCCCGCGGGCATGGCCAGGCCGAAAGAGTACCAGTCCTCTTTTTCCGCGTCATAGCCCGCGCCGTCGCTCTTCAGGACGGTGAGACTCTTCCCGCCCCAGAACGGCTTGAACGCCCCGGCGTCGCCGGGCTGGAAAAACTGGAAGAAGACGTTGAGCGTGGTTTCCATTTCTCCCGAACCGGAGGCCGATGGGACGTAGCCGAGGTCCCCGTTCTTGGCCTTGAAGAAGAAGACGGGGTAGATATTGCCGCCCTGAGCGGGGAGGATGAGCTGTTTGAAGAAGCTGAAAGGAATGTCCTGCCGACCCTGCCGGGCGGCCAGGCCTTCCTGGATCAAGGCCGCGACCTCTTTGGGCATCGAGGCCTTTACCGGCGGCTTCACCGCTTGTTTCTTGTCCTGGATTCCGGACGCCGTCTGTGCGGAAACCGAGAGCATGCTGATGACGGAGAGAAGCGCGAGGCCGGCCGCGATCGTTCTAAAGGCTTTCATTTTTCCTCCTGTTGAAAATACCTCATTCCATTCCGCCTCCCTAGAGAGCAATTCCCATGCCAACTCTTATGGCAAGGGCTCTCTTGTTCTCGAGAAAATCCGGCGGGACGTGTAAAGGTCTTTTACAGCCTTTCAGCGAACCTCGCGCCGGCGTCTCCGGAGGCGAATCGAGTCAGCTAATATATCAAATTTAATTTTTTTTTCAATCCTCGATAATTCCGGACGGCATCGAGATGCTCGCCCAGGGTCCGGCTGAAACGATGGCTGCCGTCGCCCTGGAGAACGAAGTAGAGGTATTTCTCCGGCGCGGGATTGAGGGCGGCGTCGATACTCGTCTTGCCCGGATTGGAGATGGGGCCGGGCGGCAGGCCGGGGTGTACGTACGTGTTGTAGGGCGAGGGAAACTTGAGGTCGCGGAGGAGGAGACGCCCGGCATACTTGTTCTCGAGCTTGAG
Source organism: Candidatus Aminicenantia bacterium (assembly GCA_041479905.1). Taxonomy (GTDB): domain Bacteria; phylum Acidobacteriota; class Aminicenantia; order Aminicenantales; family Saccharicenantaceae; genus RBG-16-66-30. The sequence goes on along the minus strand of JBGOYY010000084.1, from coordinate 5,336 downwards.
GGCGTAGATGACGGTCGGGTCGCAGTCGAGCTTCATCCCGATCCGCAAACGGTTATGGAAAACGGCGGAAACGAGCGGCCGTTCTTCGGGCAGGGCGGTCTCTTCTTCGATGAGCGAGGCCAGTGTGACGACGTCGCGGACGCTCATGCCGAGCTCCGCCGCCCTCAGCCGGCGACCCTCGTCGAAGACCTCGCGGAACTCGGCGATCATGGCCGCGACGAGCTCGGCCACGGGCGCTTGCCGCGGCAGGTGATAGGTGTCCGGGAAAAGATAGCCTTCGAGGTCCTTCGCCCGGGGGTCCCAGTCGGCGATCAGGCCGACGTCGAGGAAGGCCCGTTCGAAGGCCGCAGAGGCTTCTGCGTCGCCCGGCCGGAAAAGCTCGGCGATGTCCCGCCCAGTCAGGCCTTCGGGAATGGTGAAGGGCTGGAGGTGGATGCGGCCCTTGAAGACCTGGAACAGGACGTCCTTGGGCTTGAGGGGCGGGGAGAATTGGTATTCGCCGGCCTTGAACCGCTCCTCGGAGTAGAAGAGGCGATAGGCCAGCCTGAGAGGGAGAGCGCTCCGGACGAGACCGCGCTGCCGCAGGCCTTCGACGACGCCGCTGGCGCTCCGGCCTTTCTCGACGTCGAAGAGGACGGCGGCGGACTCCTTCCCGACCGGCGTCGAGAGCTCCCTCGCGAGCCAGGCGGTGAAGGCGGGAATGAGGAGGACGGCGGCCAGGAGAAGGGCCTTAATCGGCTTCAGGAACATCCCTCGCACCGCGCTTCTGCTCGAGGTAGGTCGAAAGGATGATGACGGCCGAGATCTGGTCCTCCCACTCTTTTTTCTTCTTGCCGCTGAGCTTCTCGCCCCGGAGGACATTGAGCGCCTGCCGGGTCGTCAGGCGTTCGTCCATGAAGACGACGGGCTTCCCGACGGCCTTGCCCAGCCAAGCGGCGAACACGCGCGTCTTCTCGACTCGCGTCCCGGAACTGCCGTCCATCCGGAGAGGGTCGCCGATGACGATTTCCCCGATATCGTATTTGGCGACGAGGTCGCGGAAGTGCTGCCGGTCGACGTTTTCCCTCCCGGTGAGCTCGTAGGTCTCCAGCGGCTGGGCCGTGATCAGGAGCGGGTCGCTCAGGGCGAGGCCGACGTGACGGTCGCCGTAGTCGATCCCCAGGACCCGCATCAGCGGTCCCTTTCGAGGCAGGCCTTTCGATTCCTGTGCCGTGTGAACCCGAGCTCGATGAGGCGCTCCAGGAGCCGGGGGAACGGCAGGCCCGAGGCGGCCCAGAGCTTCGGGTACATGCTAATCTCGGTGAAGCCCGGGATGGTATTGATCTCGTTGATGATGAGGCGGTTCGTCCCCTTCTCGAGGAAAAAATCCACCCGGGCCAGGCCGGAACAGGAGAGGGCTTTAAAGGCGGCGATGGCCAGCTCCCGGATTTTGGCCAGCGTCCGCGGCGCGAGCTCGGCCGGGATGACGAACGTCGTCTTGCCGTCGACGTACTTGTCGTTGTAGTCGTAGAACTCCCTGAAGGGAATGACTTCCCCGGGGAGGGAGGCCTCGGGCGCCTCGTTCCCCAAAACGCTGCATTCAAGCTCGCGGCCGCGGATGCCCTTCTCGACGAGGGCCGTCGCGTCGTAGCGAAAAGCGGTCTCGAGTGCGGCCGGAACTTGGACGTATTTGCCGACCTTGGTGATGCCGACGCTCGACCCGAGGTTGGCGGGTTTGACGAAGAGGGGAAGCGGCAAGGACCGGCGGATACGGCCGAGAAGCTTGCCGGTGTCCGCCCGGAAGTCCTCTTCCCGGATGACGAGGCAGGGGACGACAGGAAGGCCCTGGTCGCGGAGGATCGACTTGGTCGCGGACTTGTCCATGCCCAAGGCCGAGCCTAGGACCCCGGCCCCGACATAGGGGACGCCGGCCATTTCGAGGAGACCCTGGATCGTCCCGTCCTCGCCATAGGGTCCGTGAAGGACCGGAAAATAGATGTCGGCGGCGAACTCCGGCCCCTCGGCCCGCCCCGCCCAGGGAAGGAAAGAGAAGGCCCGGCCCCCCTCGAGCGTCCTGATATCGGGGGAGGGGGCTTCGACGGCCTTCCAGAGGCCCTGCCGGGTGATGTAGATGGACCGGACCCCGAATCTGGTCTTGTCCAGGTTCTTATGGATCGCGGCGGCCGAAACCAGGGAGATCTCGTGCTCCGCCGAGCGGCCTCCGAAGATCAGGGCGACCTCGATTTTTTTGGACATTCAGGCCCTCGGTACGACTAACCTTATGGTTTGACTCATTTTAATCGAATCGCGGTCAATTGTCTAACTCCCGATGATAGTCGCTAACTATATGTTGACAGCCGTGGGAATGGGTCTCTATAATACCGTCAGGTGGAATTCCATCGGCCGAGAGGTGTGACCATGAGTAAAAAACCGATACTCTGTTTGGGCTTCCTGGTTCTCGTTTTCGCCAGCCTGACCCTGATCGTTCCGGGGCGGCCGTTCGCCCAAGAGAACATGATCAAGAGGGCGAAGATCTTCGATGACACCTACCAGCTGATCTCGGAATCGGACCTCAATTGCTCTTTCTACATGTATGAGGAAGGGAAACTGCTTCCGGACATCCGGATCATCGGCGCCGAGCTCATGAACGAAAAGAGCGTCTTCAGCGACGGCGACGTCATCTACATCAACAAGGGGGCGGCCGACGGGCTCGAGATCGGCCAGCTCTTCCTGACCGTCGGCCTCCGGGCGAGGGTCGCCAAACTCGGCACCGTGATGGAACGGCACGGCCGGGCCCGGGTCGTCCGCCTCGAGGACAGAATGGCCACGGCCAAGGTCGAGAAGGGCTGCGGCACGATCCAAGCCGGCGATTTCCTGATCCCCTTCGAGCAGGAGGCCGGCGAGATCGGCAAGGACCTGGGCTTCGGGGACATGGACCCGAACGCCAGCAAGCACGGCAAGGTCGTCTACATCGAAAACGACTTCCACATCGCCGGCACCGGCCAGTGGGCCCTGATCGACATGGGCCGCCAGCACTGCGTCCAGATCGGCGACCAGCTCAACGTCTTCTGCCGCGCCCGGCCCGACCTGCCGCGCGAGGCCGTCGCCAGCGCCATCGTCATCGACGTCCGCGGCGGGACGTCGACGGTCAAGATCCTCGACGCCCGCGACATCGTCAGCATCGGCAGCGAAGTCCAGCTCAACGTCGCCCGCTAGAAGCCTCCCGAACATCCGCCCGGTCGGTTGACACTACCGGTGCATTCTGCTAGTTTAAGGCGTGCCGCCCCTCCCGCAAGGGAGGGACGAGCGGGCGGGCGTAGTTCAGTGGTAGAACGTCTGCTTGCCATGCAGAAGGTCGTGGGTTCAAGTCCCATCGCCCGCTCCAAGCACTGACTCAGTCCTCATGACGAACCTGGCGCGGTACCCAAGCGGCTAAGGGAGAGGTCTGCAAAACCTTTATTCGTCGGTTCGAGTCCGACCCGCGCCTCCACATCCCCCCTATCCCTGCCGGCTTCCTGCGTTGACCCGTTCGCCGACAGCGGCCGGAGCCCCGGTCTTCCCAGGACCGGGATTGACACCCTTCTTGGGAAGGGGATATAGTGGGTCCGAGTTCAGTAAAGGAGGCCCCATGGATATCGTTCAAAGAGTCCAGTCGATCATTCTTAAGCCGAAAGAGGAATGGGTCAAGATCAAGGCCGAACCATCGTCCGTCGCCGGTCTTTTCACCTCTTATGCCATGATCCTGGCCGCGATCCCGGCCGGCTGTCAATTCCTCGGCAACATCCTTGTCGGACGCAGGCTGCCCATGGTCGGCGTCTTCAGGTGGTCCATCGGGCGGGCCCTCGGCAACGCCGTCGTCTCGTACGTTTTCGCCCTGATCACTGTCTACCTTTTCGCCCTGATCATCAACGAGCTGGCGCCGAATTTCGGCTCGGCCAAGAACATGACGAGCGCCCTTAAGCTCTCCGTCTACAGCATGACCCCGGGCTGGGCAGCCGGCATCTTCTACATCATTCCCGGCCTCTGGATCCTGGGCATTCTGGCCAGTCTGTACGGCCTTTATGTCCTTTACCTGGGTTTCGACACGCCGATGATGGAGACGCCCAAGGACAAAGTTGTCGGCTACATGGCCGTCAGCATCGTCGTCGTGATCGTCCTCTATGTGGTCTTTTCGCTGATCCTCGGAGGGATCTTCGCCGTTCGCTACGGCCGGCTCTGATCGAGCTCTTCGACGATCCTGAGAAAAGCTTCGTTGGGGGAGGGCGCTCCGGTGATGGGGCGTCCGATGACGAGATAATCGGCACCCTTGGCCACGGCCTCGGCCGGCGTCATGATCCTCTTCTGGTCCTGCGCCGCCGCCCAGTGCGGCCTGATCCCCGGCGTCACGATGAGAAGTTCCCGTCCGTACTCCTTCCGCAGGACTTCGATCTCCTGGGGTGAGCAGATGACGCCGTCCAGGCCCGCCGCCTTGGCCAGCCCGGCCAGGCGGAGCACTTGGGAGGCCACGTCCGCGCCTATCCCCACTTCTTCGAGGTCGGCGCCCTTGAGGCTGGTCAGGACGGTGACTCCCAGAAGGACGGGCTTGGGCCCCTTGCCGGCCTCGGCGGCGGACCGGGCCGCTTCCGCTGCCTTGGCCATCATCTCCCGGCCGCCCGAAGTATGGATGGTCATCATTTGGACACCGTGCTTGAAGGCCGACCGGACCGCTCCGGCCACGGTGTTGGGGATGTCGTGGAGCTTGAGGTCGAGGAAGATGTCCTTGCGCAGGGCCCTGAGCTTGCGGAAAAGCGTCGGGCCCTCGGCCGTGAAGAGCTCCAGGCCGACCTTGAACGTCCGGGCATCCTTGAGCCGGCTGACGAGGAAAAGGCCCTCTTCCTTGGTCTGAACGTCCAGGGCGATGATGATGCGGCTGGCGTTGACGTTGTCCATGGCGCCGTCCTTTCTTTTCAGGATACCATGATCGTGCCCACGACCTCGCGGACCGCGGCGACGCCGTGCGCCTCGCACCAGCTCTCGATCTCGGCTACGATCCGGACGGCGGCGTCGGGGTCGACGAAGTTCGCCGTCCCGACCTCGACGGCGGCCGCCCCGGCGACGAGGAACTCCAGGGCGTCCGTCCCGGTCATGATGCCGCCCATGCCGATGACCGGCACACGAACCCGCGAAGCCACCTGGTAGACCATGCGCAGGGCGATGGGCTTGATGGCCGGGCCGCTCAGCCCGCCGAAGACGTTCCGGAGCTTGGGCCGGCGCGTCTCGAGGTCGAGGGCCATGGCCAGGAAGGTGTTGACGAGAGCGATCGCGTCCGTGCCGGCCTCCTCGGCCGCCTTGGCGATCTCGACGATGCTGGTGACGTT
>JBGOYY010000083.1:0-11037 GCA_041479905.1 Candidatus Aminicenantia bacterium | reverse complement strand
GGGCAAGGAAGTCATGGGGAGTCCCACGGCGTACGGGGAATCCGGGCAGGGTAATATTTTTCTGGTGAACGGTGTCGACACGACCAACCCCTCCGGCGCGGGCTGGGGCTCCATGATCAACGTCAACTACAACACCATCCAGGAGGTCCGCGTCATCTCCTTGGGTTCCAAGGCGGAATACGGCAATTTCTCGGGCGCGGCCATCGACGTTATCACCAAGTCCGGCACCAACCAACTGAGGGGCTCTCTGAGCTATTACAGCCAGGTGGGCGTCCCGAAAACCGGAGTTCCGCCGGCCGATAGCCTGGGCCGCGATTGGCTGTTCCTCGCCCCGGGTACCAATTTCGATTTCTATCCCAAAAGCAACTGGGAGCTGGACCTGACCTTGGGCGGCCGCATCTTCTCCGACAAGCTATGGTTCTTTGCGGCCGGGAACCTTTTGAGCAGCAAGGACAAGCTCCTGAATTGGACACCCCTCGCGTTCTCGACCGGACGCTATGGCGATATCAAGATCACCGCAAACCCCTTGAAAAACCACCGTGCCTGGGTCGCCTATCACTATGAAAAGAACGGCGGCGGCGGCACGACCGACGGGACCCTGAATTGGGACGAAGGCCTGGCCTACGACGGCAATACCAAGAGCCAATCCATCTCCTCTCAGTGGCAATGGTTCCCCAGTACCACCACGTTTCTTTCGGTGAAGTTCCTGGGTTTCCTGGTCGATGATAGATCCTCGCTCCCCAAAGGCCACGACGACTATGCGGGAATGATCAATTGGTGGAAAGGCCTGCCCACCGACGGCGCCGTCGGCGGCGCGTTCGAGGCCTTTAACGGAACGAAATCCAGCCGCTCCACCATCCAGGCCGACGTGTCGCACTATGCCGAAAACTTCCTGGGTGAGCACGATATCAAGTTTGGCGTGCAGTACACTCGCGGCCGTAAGAACAACATCTCCGGAAATTTCTTTTCAAAACAGCTCACGAATCCGGAAACCGAAGAGGACCTCGGACTCATGGGCTATTACCAGACGGGCTACATGTACGGCTACGCCTATTACAGCATCGACGCTCAGAACTATTATTATGGCATCGCCGGCCAGGACGGCCTGGTCATGAATATCAACACGTATTACAGCGCCCCTCGTAAAACGGTTCGCACGTCCGACTCCCTGGGCTTCTTTTTCGACGACCAGTGGTCCCCGAACGATCGGCTGACCTTCAACCTCGGCATGCGTTACGACAAAATGACCGCCAAATTCGGCAAGGGGCAGATCCTGACGCAGCCGGCCACTCCCGAAGGTTTCGCCGGTACGCTCGGCGTCGTCCGAGACCGCCTGGGTTCCGGGAACCTGTTCGACTTTAATTGCTTCTCTCCGCGCCTGGGCGTGACCTACCGGTTGACCAAGGATCAGAAGACCGTCCTGCGCGCCAGTTTCGGAAGATACTACTCGCCGCTCGGCGTGGAGAGCTTCGGGTCCGGCGGCCCTGATCAAGATCGGAGCTATCGCATCATGCAGCTCTTTCTGGTCCCCTGGGAGGGCCTGGACGCGAATGGGGACGGTGTCATTTTCGACGCAGAAACCATGAATGCCACCCGGATACTGATGAATGGAGTGCGGGACGGGAGTTTGACTCCCATAAATGCGTGGGTTACGGGGAATGCCGGGCAGGAATTAGACTATCGTGATACCTTCACGACCTATGATCCTTCCGAGAATCCCTGGCAGCTGAAGATCCACCCCGGCCTGAAAAACCAGCACACCGACCAGTTCACCGTCAGCCTGGAACGCGAGCTCTTCCGGGATGTCTCCTTAGCGCTCACCTATATCCACCGCAATACGAAAGACATGATCGTCGAATGGCCCATCAATAAACAAACCGGCCTGCCTTGGGAATATGAGCGGAAGACCCAGGTCGTCAACGGCCAGGAAGTTAATCTTTACAGCATCGTCATAGAGGATTACAACGGTGACGGCGTCATCACCAACGGCGACGGCGGCGATATCCAGTGGGTCAACGAAAATATGGACATTGAGTGGCGCAACCTGCCCACTTGGGACGGCCATAAAGCCCAGCGCCTGTTCCAGGGAGTCCAGCTGACGTTCAACAAGCGTTACTCCAACCGCTGGCAGTTGATGGGATCTCTGCTTTGGAATTCATCCAGCGGCCCAGCGGGTCGCAACAAGCGCCAGGACCAGGACTACAACCTGGAAGGCAGCAACATTTGGAGTGATCACTGGGTGTCCGGGGTCAACCAGCTCATCAACAACATGACGGGCCCCCTGCCGTTCACCCCGCGCTTTGAATTCAAGCTCAACGGCAACTACACCATCCCCGTGATCAATGTCGATTTGGGCGTGCGCTTCCGAATGCACACCGGCCGTCCCGTCTGGGTTCTCCAGGAACTTGGGGATAGGATCACAGAAAGAACCGATTTGACCGATGCAGAATTTCTGGCTCATGCCGTGCTTGTCACCGGCGGGACTCAGCTCGTCGCACAGGATCCCAAGAAGCCGCTTTATATGCCGATCCTAAAAATCCTGGATCTGCGTCTTGAAAAGGCCTTCAACCTGGGCGCCGGGAAATTGAGCCTTATATTCGACGCCTTCAATGTTTTCAATTCCCAAGATGTGACCAATGCCTATACCAAGAAGACCGAAGGGGTCGACCTGATCGGTCAGATCACCGGCATCGTAGCTCCCCGTAAGTTCCGGGGGGGGGTCATGTACGCGTTCTAAGCAGAGATACGTCTGAAAAGGGGGAGTGCCCGGCACTCCCCCCCTTTTTTTATCGAAAGTCGCGGGCCTGCCGTTCGTCCTACACGCGGGTTTGACCCTGGCCCCGGATTGGGCTAAAGTGGGGATCAGGAATGCCATGAAGGTAGAGAGCTTCGGACTCATCGTGCTGGCGGCTATCGTCATGTGCCTCCCCGCCGGGACGGAAACTCGGTCGACGCTCCCCGCGCGATACCAACAATGGCTTGCCGAAGAGGTTGCCTATATCATAGCGCCCCGAGAACGGACTGTCTTCCTGGCGCTCCAGACCGACAGGGAGCGGGACATATTCATTGAAGCCTTCTGGAAACAGAGGGATCCCTCCCCGGGAACGGAGCGTAACGAATTCAAGGAGGAACACTACCGCCGGCTCGAGTATGCCAATAGCGTGTACGGCCGAGGCACGCCGCTTCCGGGATGGAAGACGGACCGCGGCCGGATCTACATCATCCTGGGCCCGCCCAAGAATATTGAATCCTATGATCATGTGATGAACGTCTTCCCGACGGAGATCTGGTTCTATCTGGGAGACTCCGACCTCGGGCTCCCGACCGGGTTCAATGTCATTTTCTTCAAAAAAGTGGGCACGGGAGATTATGTTCTTTATTCTCCGACGGATGATGGTCCCCAGAGCCTTATCGCCGATTCCATGGGCGATTACCGGGACGAGCGGGCGGCGTATCAAGCCCTCAAGAAACTCGAGCCGAACCTGGCCCGGCAGACGCTGAGCCTCATTCCCAACGAGAGGATCCAGCCGGGCTACGCGTCTCTCGCCTCAAACCGGCTGATGGCCACGATCTTCGCCGCGCCCCAACAGAAAGTTGACGTCGGATACGCCGACGCCATCTTGAAATACAAAGATTTCGTCGAGGTGGAATACACGGCCAACTATATTTCGAGCGAGGTCCAGGTTCAGGTCATCCAGGACGATCAAGGGGCTTTTTTTGTCCATTATTCCATCGAGCCGGCCAAGATCTCCGTGGAGGAGGCCGGGGAGAAGTACGAGGTTCGCTTCCGTATGACGGGGCGGGTATCCGACGCGGCGGGCCGGACCGTCTACCAGTTCGACAAGGACTTCCCCTTCAGCTTGACCGCCGCGGAGCTCGAGGATGTCCGGTTGAAATCGATCTCCATCCAGGACGCCTTCCCCCTCATCCCCGGCAGCTATAATTTCGACATCCTGCTGAAGAATACGCTGTCCAAGGAGTTTACGGGCGCCGGCCTCAAGGTCGTCGTCCCCGGAGCCGCCGATATAGGCCGGATGAGCCCACTTCTTTTGGCCTACGGGGTCGAAAAAAGGCCGTCTCCCGCGAGGGAAAGAGTCCCCTTCAAGACCGGCGATGAACAGCTTCTTTGCCAGGCCCGGAAATCGTTCATGCAGAGCGATTCGCTGGTCCTCTTTTTCCAGCTCTACGGCCTGACGAAAGACCTCCGGACGTCCGGCACGCTCCGCTACGAATTCTTGCGGGAGGACAAGGAGTTCTTATCGAGGACGGACAAGGTCCCCGCCGGAGCCAACGTCGTCGACGTCCAACCGCTTTCGACCTTCCCGCCAGGCTATTACCAGGTCCGGGTGTCCCTCCTCGACGGGCAGGGGAGGGAAGAGGCCGGGGCGAAGGAGAATTTCGAGGTCTCGCTCGCCGCGGCGGTCCCGAGGCCCCTCGTCATTTCCAAGGTCGTCCCGTCAGTAAAAAGAGAGGATGACCTCTTTACAACGGGCATCCAATACATGAACAAGGGGGACATCGAGGCGGCCAGAGCCCCTCTCGCCGAGGCCCACGCCTTGGATCCCGGTCGGCGCGAGTACGCCGTGGCCTACGCCCAAGCCCTGTTTCGGTCGAATGATTTCCAGCGCGTCAAGGAGATCCTCCTCCCGTTCGCCGGTGAGGCTGAACCGGCGGCCGAGGTTTTGGCCCTTCTCGGCCAGGCCTGCCACGCCCTCGGGGAATTCCGGGAGGCCGTGACGCATTACGCGGCTTATTTATCCAGGTTCGGGGCGAATATCGATATTCTGAACAACCTCGGCATTTGCACCTACCAGCTCGGCAACAGGGAAGAGGCTGCCAAGGCCTGGACGAAATCGCTCGAGCTCAGCCCCAATCAGGAAAAGATCCGAGCCCTTCTCGAGTCCCTCAAGAAAAAATAGGTGCTTATTTCACGTTCCAGCCCCTGACCTTGACGACGGGAAGTTCGCCCAGGAGGTCCTCGGTGGCGAAGAGGCCGGAGATCTTTCGCGTCTCCTTCGGCAGGAGCGTGATGTAGTTGTCGTCGAGGAAGATCGGCAGAACCACCTCGCCCGAGACGTCGCGGACGACGCGGATCTCGACCATGAGGGCCAAGTCCGGAGAGGGGTTCTCGAGCTCCACCGTGACCTTGGTCGACGGGCCGTCCTTGGAGTATTTGTCCTTGACCTTGAGGGCTACGTACTTAAGCCCGTTGAGGGCCGTCAGGTCGGCGAAGTCCTTGATCGGCGTCACGTACCAGGTCCCGTTCGCCTCGTCGAGCGTTTCAGGCTTCGTCGACAGGCAGTAGAAGTTCGCGTCGACGAGCTGGCCCTTCTCCGAGAATAGCCGCAGGTCGAGGAAGTAGGTCGGGGTCAGGCCGCCGGGCAGGCGGAGCGCGTCGATCGTCCGGACCTCGTCGGCCAGCAGCCCGAAGTCGGCCGTCTTGGCGATGACCTCCTTAAGGTCGAAATCGAGGACCCGGATGGCGGCCTTGAGCTTGGGCGAGGGCGTCCCCGCGCTGTTGACGGCGACGACGTCCTGCGTCCCGTAGTTGTAGAGGATGTGGACGGGCTCGCCGGCCTTGCGGGCGCCGTAGAAGGCGCCGTTCGGCTGGAGGTAGTAATCGTAGAGCTGCCACCAGAGCTTCGGCCAGGCGGAGTTGTACATCCACTGGATGACGCCCGTCGCCTTGGGCTTGTTGGCGACGAAGGCCTCGAACATGGCCCGCATGGCCTCGTAGTTCAGGAACTGGGCTTTCCGGACGTAGTCCTCGAGGTTTCGGGCCCGTCCCAGACGACGGTCCATGGCCTCGTTGTAGCGCTCGAGCGTTTTGAATTCCCCCCGGCAGCAGTGGTAGAACCAGGTCTCGTTGATCGGCCAGAGCTTGTCCGCGGGGAACATCTTCTTGAGGCTCTCGATGGGCGGGACCTGGGGGCCTGGGCCCGTCTCGGTGTTGAAGCCGTAGGCGCCGCCGTTCTGCGTGTCGATGTACCAGTAGACCGGCGGGACATAGTCGTAAGGGCCGAGCATCTTGACCCCGGACGGGCCGGTGATATCGCTCGAATTCCCCTTCGTCGAGACGAGCGTCGGCCGGGTCGGGTCGATCTCCTTCTGCATTTCGATGTAGCGTCTCTCGAGGTCGGGGTGGGGGATGAGGTCGCTCGCCTCGGCCCAGACGAAGATCGAGGGGTGGTTGCGGAGCCAGAGGATCTGGTCCCGCCAGGATGCGGCGACGAGGTCGATCAATTCCGGCGAGATGATGCCGCCGAAGCGCTCGTCGGCGGGCTTGCCGAGATAGTTGTCCCACTCCCACTGGCAGCTCCAGCCGACCATGAGGAGGATGCCGTTCCGGTCGCAGAGGTCGTAGAGGGCCTCGCTCGTCCCCCAGAACCCTTCGAGCCGGATCGCGTTGAGGTTCATGTGGCGGGCGTAGAGGACCTCGGCGGCGAGCTTCTTGGGCCGGACGTCGAGGAAGAGGTCGTCGGCCCAGCCGCCGCCGCGGATGAGGATCTTCTTGCCGTTGAGCTTGAAACCCCGGTGGCCCTGCTCCGTGCGGTAGTCGGCGACCTCGCGGATGCCGAAGCGGACGACCCGCGTGTCCGAAGCCAAGTTGCGGGGGAGGTCGGGCGGTTTGGCCGGGGCCTTGCTCTTCGTCTTGCCTCCCTCGGCCTTCTCGGCCGGGGGCTCGGGCGAGACCTTCTCGTCGGCCTTGTCCCGCTCAGCGAGGAAGGAGAGCGTGAGCAGGTAGAGCTCCTGCTTGCCCAGGTCGTGGGTCCACCAGACCCGGGGAGCCTTGATGACGAGCTCGGGCGTCGACTCCGGGGTGAACTCGATCGTCTTCGCTTCCTTCGGTCCGAGGACGACATCCTGGGAGAAACGCGCGGATTCGATCCGCCCTTCCAACTTGCCCTTAACCCTCCGGTCGGAATGGTTCCGCAGCTCGGCCGAGACCGTCAGCCGGGCCTCCTTGAATGCTTCGAGGTCCAGCTTGGTGACGACGAAGGGGTTTTCGATGGAGACGTTACCCGTGGCCCGGACGCGGACCTCCCGCCAGAGACCCATGTTGTTGTCGGGGGCGGCCGGGTTCCAGTCGACAAAACCGATCGTGGGCTCGCCCTTCTTCGGCGGGAAGACCTCGACGGCCAGGACGTTCTTCTCGGTCCTCTTGACGTCTGCGGTCACGTCGATGGAGAAACGTCGGAAAGCGCCGTACGTCGTCGCGGCCTCGGCGATTCTCTTGCCGTTGAGCCAGATGTCGGCCCGGTAATTGATGCCGTCGAACTCGAGCCGGGTGCGCGTGAGGCCGGGGCCCACCGGCACGGTGAATTCCTTGCGATACCACCAGGACGCCTCGAAAGGCGCCGTGGGCACGGCCTTGAGGTTTTCCCCGACGAAGATGTCCGGATAGACGTTGTTCTGGACGAGCGTCCCCATGACGGTCGAGGGGACGACGGCCGGGTACCACGAGTCGATCTTGAAGCCGGGCTTGGAGATCTGCTCTCCGGCCCCCTTGGCTTTTTCGGAGGATTGGAGGTACCAGAGGTCGCCGAGGTTGACGACGCGTTCGAAGGACCCGCGCATCTTGGCCGCGGGCGCGGGCCGTTCCTGCCTGGAATACATGCCTTGGCCCCAGCCGGCTGGGGGGAATGCGGCCAGGCCGGTTAACAGAATGAAGGCGGCGGCGCCGCGGAGGAATGTTCCGAATGACGGATGAAGATCGGTGGTCATGACGCCTCCCGTATCAAGATAGATGTATCCATTATATCCGAAGAACTTAGAAGGGCCAAACGTTGCCGCCTACTTCTTCTTCGGGTTCTTTGCCGGCTTCATCTGGTGGTCCAGGATGATGTTGGCCATGAGATTGACGCCGATGGGGATGCTGGCCTCGTCGGCGACGAAGGTCGGGGAGTGGACCGCGGTCGCGTCCCGGTCAGGCGGGACGACACCCAGGTTGAACATCACGGCCGGGGCGACCGCGCCGAAGTAGCTGAAGTCCTCGCCGCCCATCTCGGGTTTTTGCTCGACGAGGGCCGATTTTCCGCCGAGGACACGCGCGGCTGTTGCTAGCGCCTCGAGGACGAGGGCCGGGTCGTTATAGACCGAAGCCGTGCCGAATTGATAGTTGAGGTCGAAGGTCGCCCCGGCGGCCTCGCAGATGTTCGATACCAGGCGGCCGATCTTTTCCTGGAGGACCTTGCGCTGGGCCTCGCCGTAATTCCGCACTGTGGCCTCGAGCTTGGCGGAGCGGGGGATGATGTTCGGGGCGCTCCCGGCGTGGAAGGAGCCGACGGTGATGACCGTGTTGTCGTGGACGCCGATTTCCCGGGAGACCATGACCTGGAGGGCGATGACGATCTGGGCGCCGACGACGATCGGATCAACGCACAGATTGGGACTTGCCCCGTGGCATCCGGCTGACTTGATCTCGAGGGTGAAACCGTCGACATTGGCCGACATGAAGCCCGACGCGTAGCCGATCTTCCCGGCCTTGAGGGTGTCGTCGACGTGGTAGGCGAAGAAGGCCTCGGGGACGATGTCCTTGAAAATGCCGTCCGCGATCATCTGTTTCGCCCCGTCACAGCATTCCTCCCCAGGCTGGGCGACGAACAGGACTGTGCCTGGAAGATCGGCCTTCATGGCCGAGAGGACGGCGGCGGTACCAAGAAGAAGCGTTGTGTGGATGTCGTGGCCGCAGGCGTGCATGACCCCGACCTCGCGGCCGTCGAGGATCCTCCGGTCTTTCGAGGAAAAAGGCAGGTCCGTCTCCTCGGTGATGGGCAGGGCGTCCATATCGCCCCGCATGGCTACGACGGGGCCGGGCTTCCCTCCCTTGAGAATGCCGAGGACCCCGCTCTCGGCGAAGCCCGTCCGGACCTCGAGGCCGAGCTTGCGGAAATAATCGGCGACGATCGCGGAAGTCCTCGGCAGCTGGAGGCCGAGCTCCGGATGACAATGAATGTCCTGACGAATGGCGATGAGCTCGGGCGTCAACTTGTCGGTGAGGGCCTGGATCTTCTTTTCGAGGGGTGTCGCGGGATGAAGCGCCGCCGGGAGGGCGGTCGCGGCGACCAAGACAATGAGGACACAAATCGGGATGGCGATGGGCTGGCTTTTCATGAACTCCTCCTCATGGATCGTGGGAGCCTATGGTATCCGAAACGCGTTCCCCCTTCAAACGGAAAGAGGGGGAAGAGGGGGTCAAACCTTAATTCTTATACTTTTTGACCGCTATCTCTTGGCAGCCTGCAGACGGCATCCCGAGAAAAGTATAAGAATTAAGGTTTGACCCCCTCTTTTGAAATGAGTATGATGAGGCAAACGTCGGAGGGAGGCCCGCATGAACGTTAAAAAATTCATCGAAACGCAAGTCGAAGAGATCAAGAAGACGATCGGCGACGGCAAAGCCATTTCGGCCCTGTCCGGCGGCGTCGACAGCTCCGCCTGCACCGTCCTGGCCCACCGCGCCCTCGGCTCCCAGCTCAAATCGGTCTTCATCGACCACGGGCTGATGCGCGCCGGAGAGCCCCAGGAGGTGGCCAAAATATTCGCCGGCCTGGGCATCGCCGTCGATATCGCCGACAAGAAGAAGGAATACTTCGCCGCCCTCAAGGGCAAGTCCGACCCCGAGGAGAAGCGCAAGGCCTTCCGCTACGCCTTCTACAGCTCCTTCGGCAAAGAGGTCCTCAAGAGCAAGGCCCGCTACCTCATCCAGGGGACGATCGCGGCCGACATCATCGAAACGCAGAAAGGCTACAAGACCCAACACAACATCCTCGAGCAGATCGGCATCAATCCCGAGGAAGGGTTCGGCTTCAAGGTCGTCGAGCCCATCAAGGAGCTCTTCAAGCACGAGGTCCGCCTCGTGGCCAAGGAATTGGGTCTGCCCGATTCGATCTACAACCGCATGCCCTTCCCCGGCCCGGCCCTGGCGACACGGATCATCGGCGAGGTAACGCCCGAACGCGTCGACCTCGTCCGGGCGGCCACGGTCATCGTCGAGGAGGAAGTCGCGGCCCACAAGCCCTTCCAGGCCTTCGCCGTCCTCCTCGAGGACAAGGGGACGGGCATCGTCGCGGGCAAGCGGTCCTTCGGTCACATCGTCATCGTCCGTTCCGTCGAGAGCCGGGACGCCATGACCGCCGAGCCGTCGCCCCTGCCCTGGGACGTCCTCATGAAGATCTCGACGAGGATCACGACCGAGCTGCCCGAGGTCACCCGCGTGGCCTACGAGCTGACGCCCAAGCCGCCGTCCACCATCGAATACATCTAAGCCCGCATCTCACGGAGGGAGCCATGCCCTACACGGGGAAGAAAAAGCCCGGAGCGCCCACCCTCGGCGTCTTCGTCCCTTGCGACCCGCGCATCGACGAGGAATCGCGGACGCGGGCCTTCAATATCGGCCAAATGACGGCCGCCTTGCTGGCCAAGCGCCTGCACCTGCCCGATGGCAGCCCGCCTAACATCTTCACCTGCTCCCGCCTCGTCGACAGCGAGCGCACGGCCGACGCCGGGGCCCAGGAAATGAAGGAAGCGGGCGTCGGCGGCATCTTCATCGTCCCCGACACCTGGTTTTTTCCGGGGAAGACGGCCATGGCCCTGACCGCGCACTTCGCCCCGAGCCTGCCGCTTGCCTGCGTCGGCGGGAACAACGCCCCTAAGCCCGGCGTCGTCGGCATCGACGCCCTGGTCGGTGCCTACGCCCAGACGGGCCGCCTCTGCCCCATGGTCGTCGGGACGATGCCCGAAACCGGGATGAACCCGGAGTTCGACGCCAAGACCCAGGAAGAGGTCGTCGACCTGGCCTACGCCATGCTGACCCGCGTCGCCCTCTGGGGCAAGCGCTTCCTCGCCGTCGACACCGACTCCATGCAGATGGAGACCGCCCTCAACCACGTCCACGCCGCCCGGCGCTTCTTCGGCCTGGAGAGCACGCGCGAATCCATGAAGCTCTTCGCCGACATGCTCCACAAGAAAGGCGGCTACGACGCCGCCGAGCTCAAGGCCCTCCGCGATTGGGTCGTCGACGTCAAGTTCAAGGGC
>JBGOYY010000082.1:0-11062 GCA_041479905.1 Candidatus Aminicenantia bacterium | reverse complement strand
ATCGCCACGTCGGCCCCCTTCATCGGGCTGTTCGGGACGATCTTCGGCATCATCAACGCGTTCCGCGGCATGCAGCTGACGGGTTCGGGCGGCATCGGCGCCGTGGCCGGCGGCATCTCCGAGGCGCTCGTGACGACGGCCATCGGCATCGGCGTCGCGGTCCTCGCCCTGTGGTGCTACAGCATGCTCAATTCGAGGATCGAGGTCTACGACGCCGAGATGTCCAACACGTCGTCTCAGGTCGTCGACTTCTTCATCAAGTCCGGCGAAGCCCGTTAAGGAACCAGGACCGGTCTTCGTTAGACCGGATTGAGAGAGAGGCAAACAATGGGATTCTCAGTATCGACAGGCAGCAAAGAGCCCGTCAGATCCGAACCGAATGTCGTCCCTCTCTGTGACGTCCTGCTCGTCCTTCTCATCATCTTTATGATCGTGACGCCGCTCATCCAGAAAGGCGTCGACGTCAGGCTCCCCAATGCCCAGTTCACGTCGAACATGCCGGAGAACCCCGACGTCGTCCTGGCGATCAAGAAGGACGCGCGCGACCCCAAGGGTTTCCTCCTTTTTGTCAACCAGGATAAGGTGACGATGGAGACCTTGCAGAACGCGCTCGAAGAGGCTTTTCTGACCGTCGCCGACAAGAAGCTCTACCTCAAAGCGGACCAGGAGCTCGAGTACGGAAACATCGTGGACATCATCGACATCATCCGCGGAGCGGGCATCGAGATGGTCGGCATCATCACGGAGAAGAAGACGGAAAAGATCGACTGAGCGCGCGGCTCACCCCCCACGTGCGCCTTCGATTGTGATCCAGAACCGGACGGGGGAAGGGAGCGAGAGATCGCTTCCTTCCCCCGTTTTTTTTATCTCTTGCGGGGCTTCAGGGTTTCATTAAGGCTGCCGGTCCGGTAGCCGTCGAGGTCCAGGGCGACGTAGGCGTAACCGAGTTTCTTCAATCCCCGACTGATCTTTCCCCTGACATCGGCCTTGATCAGGTGAGGGATCATGGCCGGCTCGACCTCGAGCCGGGCGACGGGGCCGTGGTGCCGGACCCTGACCTGGCCGAAGCCGAGCTTGCGCAGGAAGTCTTCAGCCTTCCCGACTCGGCCGAGGCTCTCCTTTTCGATCCTCGTGCCGTAGGGAAAGCGCGAGGCCAGGCAAGCCAGAGCAGGCTTGTCCGCGGTCGGCAAGCCCAGGAACCGAGAGAGCACCCGGACCTCGGCCTTGACTAAACCGGCCTCTTTGAGAGGCGACCGGATACCGAGCTCGGCCAGGGCTTTCATACCGGGACGGAAATCCCCGGCATCATCGGCGTTCGTCCCGTCGAGGACCCAGGAGATCCCGCGTGTCCGGGCGATCTCCAGAAAGCGGGAGAAGATCTTCATCTTGCAAAGATAACAGCGCTCCGGCGGGTTCGCGGCGAAGGCGCGGTCATCGAGCGGTTCGACCCGAAGGACCCGGAGCGGGGCCCCGATCGCCCGGGCGATGTCCCTCGCTTCGCGGGTTTCCCAGGCCGGGTGGATCACGGACGCCGCCGTCACGGCAACGGCGCCGCGGCCGAGAGCGTCATGGGCGACCTTGAGGAGAAGCGTGCTGTCAACTCCCCCGGAATAGGCGACGAGAACGCAGCCCATGTCTCCGAGGATCGTCTGGAGCTTGGCATATTTCCGGCCTATCGCCTCGGGGAGTCTCTTCCCTGTTCTTACGGCCATGGGGTCAACCCTTCTTCCGGCCGGATTCCGCGGCGAGCTTCAAAACTTCGCCGATGAATTCGTCGGCCATCCAGGCGCCCGAGACCCGCCGCAGGAGCTTCCCCTTTCTGAAGATGACGCCGCTTCCCCGGCCGCAGGCCAGGCCGATATCCGCTTCCCGGGCCTCGCCGGGCCCGTTGACCGTGCATCCCATGACCGCCACCGTGAGCGGCTCGCGAAGCCCCAGGACGGTTTTTTCGACGCGAGCCGCGAGGGTTATCAGATCGACTTCGCACCGGCCGCAGGTGGGGCAGGAAACGAAGTCCGCGCCGCGGACGCGGACGCCCAGGCTCTGGAGGATCTGCCAGGCCACGAAGACCTCCTTCTCGGGCGAGGCCGTCAGGGATACCCGGACGGTGTCGGCCAGGCCCTCGGCCAGGAGCAGGGCGAGCCCGGACGCCGATTTGACGCTCCCGGCCAGGAGCCGACCGGCCTCGGTGATCCCGGCATGGAAGGGATAGTCCACACGGGCCGCCAGGAGCCGATAGGCCTCGAGGGTCCGGGGGATGTCGGAGGCCTTGAGGGAGATCTTGATCAGCCGAAAATCGAGGTCCTCGAGCAGGCGGACGTGCCGCAGGGCGCTTTCGACCATGGCCGCGGCCGTCACTCCTCCCGCCCGGGCCAGGATGTTCTTTTCGAGGGAGCCCGAGTTGACGCCGATCCGGATGGGCACCTTCCTCTCGGCCGCCGCCCGGACGACTTCGCGGACTTTTTCGCGAGAGCCGATCGTCCCGGGGTTGATGCGCAAGCCGTCGACGCCCGCGTCGAGCGCGGCCAGGGCCAGCCGGTGGTCGAAGTGGATGTCGGCGATGAGCGGGACGCGGACTTTTTTCCGGATGTCCCGAAGGGCCAGCGCGGCCGCCCGGTCCGGGACGGCCAGACGGACGATCTCGGCCCCGGCCTTCTCCAGCCGTCGCACCTGGGCGACGGTCGCCCGGACGTCCCGGGTGTCCGTCTTGGTCATGGCCTGGACGACGACGGGGGCGCCGCCGCCGATGACGACGCCTGCGACCGAGATGGAACGAGTCTTCCGGCGCGGGAACATCCTTACCCCCTCCGTCTAGAATGGAACGAGGCTGTGCCAGCCGTTGGGCAGCCTCTTGACGATATCGTTGAGGACGACGAAGACGATCAGGGCGACGAAGATGACGAACCCGATCTGCATCCAGACCTGACGGGCCTTGGGGCCGAGGTCGCGGCGGGTGATCCCCTCGACGATGAGGACGAAGATCTGGCCGCCGTCGAAGACCGGGATGGGGAAGAGGTTCAGGACCCCGAGCTGGAGGCTGATGATGGCGATCCAGCCGAGAAGCGCCATCCAGCCCATGCGGAAGGCGGCGTAGGAGAAGTTGGCGATCTCGAGCGGGCCGCCGAGCTGGCGGGTCGAGGCCTCGCCCGTGAAGAGGTCTTTGATAAAGCGGATGACCAGGAAGACGTTGCGCAGGTTCTCCTTGAACGACTGGCCGATGGCCGCGAAGAAGCCGTATTTCTTGAGGACGGACTTGGGGACCTGGGAGATGCCGATCTTGCCGACTCTGCCTTCGAGGCGCGGGGTGACCGGCAGGCTCATGACCCGGCCGGCCCGCTCCAGGGAGAACTGGAGCTCCTTGTCCGGGTTCTTCTCGAGGACCTGGATGAACTGGTAAAAATAGACGGTTTTCCCCTCGACGGCCAGGATGACGTCCCCGGGCTCGAGGCCGGCCTTCTCGGCCGGGGAGTTCGGCAGGACCATCTGGATCTGGGTCAGGATCTTGCCCCGGAACCCGGCGTAGCCCATCTGGTAGCGCGTCACCGACTCCGTTTGGAGGTCGACCGGAAGGACGCCGCCGTCCCGCCGGATCTCGAGCCGGACGAGCCGGTCGGGCTTCGAGCCGACGGCCAGCTCGACGTCGCTCCAGGTCTTGACCTCGCGGCCGCCGATCCGGAGGATCTCGTCGTCGACCCTCAGCCCCGCTTTTTCCGCCGGCGAGCCGGTTTCGATCCAGCCGATGACCGGCTTCTCGTTCTGGTACTCGGGGACGGAGATGCCGACGCCGTTCATGAAGGCCACGATGACGACGGCCAGGATGAGGTTCATGACCGAGCCCATGGCCATGATCAGGAACCGCTCGAAGCGGGTCTTGGCCATCATGTCGTCGGGTGCGACGGGGCGGTCCTTCTCGAACATGCCCTCGCCCAGGAGCCTGACGTAACCGCCCATGGGGATGAGGCTTATCCGGTAGTCCGTATCGCCCCTCTTGACGCCGAAGAGCCGTTTCCCGTAGCCGAAGGAGAAGACCTCGACCCGGACACCGACGAGCTTGGCCGTGAAGAAATGGCCGAATTCGTGGACGAAGACGAGGATGCCGAAGACGACGGTGAACGCCAGGATGGTGCCGAAGATGTTGGCCATGTCTACCTCTGGGGGATGAAGCGGCGGGCTTCGCGCCGCGTCTCCCTATCGATTTCGTAGATCGCTTCGATCGAATCCGCCGGGCGGGCCCGGTGCTCTGCCATGACTTTCGCGACGACGGCCGGAATGTCGGGAAAGAGGATCTTCTCCTCGAGAAACGCCCCGACCGCCACCTCGTTGGCCGCGTTGAGGGCCACGGGCAAGCTCTCTCCAACGCGGAGGGCCTCTTTGGCCAGGGCGAAGAGCGGGTAGCGGCGGTCGTCCACGGGGAAGAATTCGAGGCGTCCGACCTTCCCCAAATCGAGTCCGGGCAGGCCCGAGTCGAGCCGTTCCGGCCACGTCAGGGCGTACTGGATAGGGATGCGCATGTCCGTAGCGCTCAGTTGGGCGAGCACGGATCCGTCCTCCATCTCGACCAGGGAATGGACGGCGCTCTGCGGGTGGATGAGGACGTCGAGTTTCGCCGGCTCGATGTCGAACAGCCAGCGGGCCTCGATGAGTTCGAGCCCCTTGTTCATGAGCGTCGCCGAGTCCACGGTCACTTTTTTGCCCATGACCCAGCGGGGATGGCGGAGGGCCTCCTCGAGGGTTTTCTTTTTGAGATCCTTCAGAGGCGTCCGAAAAAAGGGACCGCCCGAGGCCGTCAGGATGACCCTGCGGACGTGCCTCTTTTTCTCCTTGCTCAGGCATTGGAAGACACCGCTGTGCTCGCTGTCGACGGGGATGATCTGGGCCCCCGAGCGGGCCGCCTCTTTAAGGAGGAGGTTGCCCCCGACGACCATGGACTCCTTGTTGGCCAAGGCCACCCGGCGGCCGGCCCGGACGGCCTCGAGGGTCGGCCCGAAACCGCTCATCCCGGTGATCGCCGAGACGACGATGTCGGCCCCTTCGGCGCGGGCGACCTCGAGGGCCCCTTCGGGCCCGTGGACGACCTTCGTCCGCCACCGCCGCGAGAGGCCGCGGATCTCCCCGGCATCGCTCTTGTCGCTGACCGAGACGAGGGCGGGCCGGTATTTCTCCACCTGGGCGGCCAGGCGAGGCATGTTGGTCCCGGCGGCCAGGGCGGTTACCCGGAACCTCCCGCCCAGCCGGTCGACGACGTCCAGGACCGATGTCCCGATCGACCCCGTCGAACCAAGGATGGCGATGCCGCGCGTCATCGAACCCGTCGCCTATTTCCAGAAGTACTTGACGATGAAATAGAAAAGGGGGCCGGCCAGGATCAGGCTGTCGATCCGGTCGAAGAACCCGCCGTGTCCGGGCAGGACGTTCGAGGAATCCTTGACCCCCACGGCCCTCTTGAAAAGGGACTCCAGCGGGTCGCTGACCTGGGCGGCGGCATGGACGACGACCCCGCTCGCGGCGGCCAGCCAGAGAGGGACCTCGGGGAGAAGGAGGGTGCGGGCCAGGACGGCCCCGCCGAGGGCGAAGAGGATCCCTCCCGCGCTCCCCTCCCAGGTCTTGTTCGGGCTGGCGATGGGCGTCATCTTTTTCCGGCCGAACGGTTTGCCGATGAGATAGGCGCCCGTGTCCCCGAGGAAAATGACGGCGAAGAGGAAATAGAGGGTGAACGGTCCGGCCTCGGCGCGGATCCTGAAGAGGAAGTTGAGGGGAAAGCTGATGTAGACCATGCCGATAACGGTGACGGCGAAGGAAGCGGGAAAATAAGGCAGTTTTTCTAGGGTGTTGAAGGTGACGACGAAGTAGACGGCCGCGACGAGGAGGCCGCCGAAAAGGGCGGCTTCGAGGGGGATGGCCGGGAAATAGAAGGTCAGGCTGACCAGCAGGGCCATCCCGCATCCCAGGATCTTCTGGGGCAGGAGCTGTTTCCGCTCGGCCAGGTTGTAGAACTCGACCAGGGCGGCCACGATGAAGGCCTGCCCAAAGAGGAAAAAGACCCAGCCCGGGGCATATTGGACGATGACGAACAGAATCCCGATCAGGGGCAGGGCCGTGAAGGTGCGCTTGCGCAGACTCATGTCAAATCATTTCTTCCGAGGGGTTCCCGCGTGGATGTCACCGAACCTCCTGTCCCGTTTTTGGTATTCGAGGACGGCCTCGAGAAGGTGCCTCTTCCGGAAATCCGGCCAAAGCACGGGTGTGACGTAGATCTCGGTGTAGGCGATCTGCCAGAGGAGGAAGTTCGACACCCTGAGCTCGCCGCTCGTCCGGATGAGGAGGTCCGGGTCGGGGATGCCCTCCGTGTAGAGGTGGGCGGCGAACTCTTTCTCGTCCAAGTCGCCCGGGCCCAGCCGTCCCTCTTCCAGGATCCGCCGGACGGCGTCGACGATCTCGCTCCGGCCGCCGTAGTTGAGGGCGACGACAAGCGTCATCCGGCCGTTCGTCCGGGTCATTTCCTCGACGCGCTCGAGTTCCCTGAGGACCGGCCGGGGAATTCCGTCTTTCCGGCCGATGACCCGCAGCCGGATGTCGTTCTCGACGAGGAGCTTGTCCTCTTTGCCCAGGTATTCCCGGAGGAGCCGCCAGAGCTGGCCGACTTCCAGGCGGGGCCTTTTCCAGTTCTCCCGGGAAAAGGCGTAGAGGGTCAGGAACTCGATGCCGAGCCGGGCCGAGGCCTCGACGACCTCGCGGACGGAAGCCGAGCCGGCGTTGTGGCCCTCGGCCCGGGAGAGGCCCCTCTGCTGGGCCCAGCGCCCGTTGCCGTCCATGATCACGGCGACATGTCCGGGGAGACGGCGGAGATCGACCTTGAGTAGGAGGTCGTGCTCCTCTGTCCCGGGGGGGAAATACTCCTCGAAGTTCTTCTGCATCGGCCCCCCATTATATCACGGGCCGGGGCGGAAACAAGCGCGGCTCGGGGCAGCAAGATGTTGCCCGTTTTGGGAGCAACGCTTATTTCAAATATTTCCTAAAAGCGCGGCTCCGTGTATCTCCGCCGAGCTTTTATTGGTCGCTTCGAAGACTCCGCTCCCCGCCGGCCCCCATCACTGCCCGGGCAACGTCCCGCCCCGATGCCGCGAGCTAGGAAGTAGAACAGCTGCGGGAATTCTGGTAGAGTATTGGCCTGGAGCGAAACGAAAATGTGCCTGGCCGTGCCCGCCAAGATCACCCGGCTCGAGGATTCGGGCCAGGGGACCGCCGATTACATGGGCAGCGAGGTCAAGGCCAATTTCTCCCTCGTTCCGAAGGCCCGGCCGGGCGACTGGGTCATCCTCCACGCGGGCTTCGCCATCTCCCTCCTGGACAAGGAGGAGGCCCGCGAAACGCTCCGGCTCTTCAAAGAAATGGGCGCCGCTTCCCGTCGATGAAGGAGCTCAGGGACCCCCAAGCGATCCGGCGACTCCTCGGGGACATCGGGGAGAAAGCCCGGCTCCTCCCCCGCCCGCCGCGGATCATGGAGGTCTGCGGCACGCACACGATGGCCCTCTTCCGGCACGGCCTGACCCCCCTGCTCGCCGAGGCGGGCGTCGAGATGATCTCCGGGCCGGGCTGTCCCGTGTGCATCACCCCAGCCGCTATCCATGAAGCGGCGATCACGCTCGTTTCCGAAAAAGAGGGCATGACGCTGGCCACATTCGGCGACATGACCCGGGTCCCGACCCGGAAGGGGTCGTTGCAGACGGCCGTCCCCGCCCCGGGCTCAAGGATAAAAATCGTATATTCCCCCGAGGAAGCTCTCGAAGCAGCCCGCCGGGAACCGTCGCGGCAGGTGGTCTTCTTCGGGGCGGGTTTCGAGACGACCATCCCGGCCATCGCCTTTACGGCCAAGCGGGCCGCGGCCGAAGGACTCGGCAACTTCTCGGTTCTGCCGGCGCTCTGGCTCGTCCCTCCCGCCCTGAGGGCCATCCTGGAAGCAGGAGAGATCGCCGTCAGCGGCTTCATCTATCCGGGCCATGTGAGCGCCATCATCGGCGCGGAACCCTACGAGTTCGTCGCCCGGGATTACGGCCTCCCCGGGGCCATCGCCGGCTTCGAACCAGGGGATATCCTGCTCGCCGTCCGCTCGGTCCTGGAGCAGGCCGTGGCGGGAACCCCGCGCGTCGCCCTGGAATACTCGAGGGCCATGCGCGTCGGGGGTAACCCGGTGGCCCGGGCCCTCATGGAGGAGGTCTTCGAGCCGTTCGACGCGGCTTGGAGAGGCCTGGGGACCATCCCGGCGAGCGGCCTCCGCTTCCGGGAGAGGTTCGCCGGATTCGACGCCACGCCGAAATTCGGGCTGGCACGTCCGGGAGCGGCCGGCCGCGACTTGCCCGGCTGCCGTTGCGGCGACGTCCTGAGGGGGGTCATCCGGCCCGAGGGCTGTCGCCTCTTCGGGAAAAAGTGCGTCCCCGATTCCCCGCTCGGGCCCTGCATGGTCTCCTACGAAGGCGCCTGTCTCATCCACTTCAAGTACGGCCGGACGCGGAGGCCCTCGCCATGAAGAAAGTCAGCTTGGAGCTCGGCAGCGGCGGCCGCCTGATGCGGGATTTCATCGCCGGCACGATCCTTCCCTCCTTCGGCAACCCTGTCCTCGACGAGCTCTCCGACGCCAGCCATCTTCCGGGCGGGATCGCCTTCACCACGGACAGCTACGTCGTCGACCCGCTCTTTTTCCCCGGCGGGGACATCGGGCGCCTGGCCGTCAACGGGACGGTCAACGACCTCGTCGTCGCCGGCGCCGAGCCGAGATTCCTGTCGCTCGCCTTCATCCTCGAGGAAGGCCTCGACCTCGACGTCCTCCAACGGGTCATCCGCTCGATCCGCGCCGCGGCCCGGGCCGCGAACGTCCGTGTCGTCACCGGCGACACCAAGGTCGTCCGCCGGGGCCAGGGGGACAAGATCTACATCAACACGGCCGGCATCGGCCGGTCGATCGCCCGTCCGCGAGTTCGGAAGATCCGCCCCGGGGACAAGGTCATCCTGACGGGGACGCTCGGCGACCACAGCCTGGCGGTCATGCTCGCCCGCGGCGATTTCGGCTTGAGCTCCAGTGTCCGGAGCGACTGCGCGCCCCTCCTTTTTCTCCTGCCCCTGTGGAAGAAGAGCGCCCTGTGGATGCGGGACGTCACCCGGGGGGGATTGGCCACGGTCCTCTTCGAACTGGCCGAGCGGCTCCGCTATCCTATTCTTATCGAAGAAGATAAGATCCCGTTGTCAAGGCCCGTCCGGGCGGCGAGCGAGCTCTTGGGGATCGACCCCCTCTACATGGCCTGCGAGGGAAAAGCCGTCGTCATCGCGCCCAAGGCCAAGGCCGGGGAATTCCTCCGCCTTATCCGCAGGCACCCCCTGGGCCGGAAAGCCGCCGTCATCGGCGAGATCCAGAGCCGCGTCGGCAGGCCCGGCGAGCTCCTCCTTCAGACGGCCACCGGTGGCCTCCGTCTCCTCGAGCCCCTGACCTCCGAGCTCCTCCCCCGAATCTGCTAAGCCTTGACGACGTTTTTCCGCCGTCTTTTGATGGCGTTCCGGGTGTCGACGACGAGCGGCGCGTGCTTGACGATCCAGCTGTAATCGTAGGACGTATGGTCCGTAGAGATGACGACGGCATCGGATTTCCGGAGCAGGGCCGGGGTCAACGGGACGGACGTGAGCTCCATCCCCGGGTATTCGCGGTGCCCGGCCAGCTTCGGGATGTAGGGGTCGTTGTAGGAGACTTTCGCCCCCTTCTTCTGGAAGAGGCTGATGATCTTCAGGGACGGAGATTCGCGCGAGTCGTCGATGTCCTTCTTGTAGGCCAGCCCGAGGACGAGCACCTTGGCGCCCTTGATCGATTTTCCCCGCTCGTTCAGGGCGGCCACGGTTTTCTCCCTGACGTAGTAGGGCATGAAGGTGTTGATCTCGCCGGCGAGCTCGATGAACTTCGTCTGGTAATCGACTTCCTTGGCCTTCCAGGTCAGGTAGAAGGGGTCGATCGGAATGCAGTGCCCGCCGAGGCCGGGCCCGGGATAGAACGGCATGAAGCCGAAAGGCTTGGAGGAAGCGGCCCGGATGACCTCCCAGACGTCGATGCCCATGCGGTCGAAGATCATTTTCAGCTCGTTGACCAGGGCGATGTTGACGGAGCGGAAGATGTTCTCGAGCAGCTTGGTCGACTCGGCCGCCTTGGTCGACGACACGGGGACGGTCCGGACGATGATCTGGTCGTAGAGGGCCTTGGCCACCCGCAGACAGTCGGGCGTCAGGCCGCCGACGACCTTGGGGGTCGTGGCCGTCGAGAAATTTTTGTTGCCCGGGTCCTCTCTTTCGGGAGAGAAGGCCAGGAAAAAGTCGCGGCCGCCCCGGAGGCCGCCGGCCTCGAGGATGGGCAGCATCTCGTCGTCGGTCGTCCCCGGGTAGGTCGTGCTCTCGAGGATGACGAGCTGGCCCTTACGGAGGTTCTCGGCGACGGTGATCGTCGAGTTGAGAACGTAGGAAAGGTCGGGACTCCCATGGCCGTCGAGCGGCGTCGGCACGCAGATGAGGATGGCATCGACGTCCCTCATGCCCCGAAAGTCCGCCGAGGCTTTGAATTTCTTCCGGCCCAGGAAGTCCTTGAGCTCGGCCGCGGAGATGTGGCGGATGTAGCTCCTGCCGCGGTTGAGCATGTCGACCTTTTTCTGGTCGATGTCGAACCCGGTGACGCGGAAACCCTTTTGAAGGAAGGTCTTGACCAGGGGCAGGCCGACGTAGCCCAGGCCGATGACGCCGACGCGGGCCTCCTTGGTCTCGATCTTCTTGAGCAGTTTCAAAGCTTCGGTATTCATGATCTCAGCTCCTTTTCTTGTACCAGGCGGCGGTCTCCCTGAGACCGTCCATGAAAGATACGCCGGGCGTGAAGTCCATGAGGCGCCGGGCCTTATGGACGTCGGCGGTCGAGTGCTTGATGTCACCGGGCCTCGGGTCGGCATGGACGGCCTCGATTTTTGTGCCGAGGACCTCGTTCACAGCCTTGAGAAGGTCGTTGACCGTCATCCCGTCCCCGCAGGCGACGTTGAGGACCTCT
>JBGOYY010000081.1:0-11223 GCA_041479905.1 Candidatus Aminicenantia bacterium | reverse complement strand
AGGGCGATAGACCCGGATGTCGTCCGCGGCGAATGCCGAAAGGGCCTTGCGCGAGCCGCGGGAGGCCGTTTCTTTTTCGAATGATCCCGCCCGCTCTCCGAAAGCCCCCTCTTCATCCCGAAGAGCTTCAGGGGACAGCGCTTCGAAAGTCTTCGAAACCTGCGGTGTGGCGACGGCGGAAACGGGCCCGGCGGACTGAGGCCGGTCGTGCTGGACGCCGATGTCCAGAAGGACTCTCCACCCCCCATCCGCCTGCTTTTTCCATATGGAAACATAGTGGCCGAAGCCTGTTGGCTTGCTTCCGCGATCAGGCCTGACTTGATATGGGCCCGAGGTGTAGCCGAGCTCACCCGAAGCCGAGACCTCCGCGATCTCCGGCGCCCAAGTCAGCACAGTCGGGTTCGCCGGGTCCATCTTTTCGTAGATCGGTCGCCCTTCGACAGGCCCCGGCCGGAAGACGATCGCCTTTTCGGCGAGGAACGCCAGGAACGCCTCGCGGATGCCCTTTTGCTCCGAAGCCCCGGAAAAAGATCGTTCGGCTCCGATGAGAGAGGCGAGGGCCTTTTCGCGGTCGGATTGACCGGTCTCCGCGTTCGACCCGGCCGCGAGAAAAAAGCCGGCCGCCATCATGCCTAACATCCCCGCGTTCATCTTCATGCTCGATCTCCTTCCGATGATCCTTCCTCGTCCTGTCCCCCTGCCCTCTAAGTTACTCCAAACGAACGCGACTTGGAAGCCTCCCTCTTCTCCGCGCCTCTCCCTGCCGGTGTCATGGCAATGCTGGGATGAGGCTGAGGAATATGGGGCCGAGGCAGGTTGACAATTCTTTCGACGCCTTCTAAGGTAAAGGAACGATGAAAGTCGTCCTGGCCGGTTACAACGTCGACAGCGCCGTCCTCGAGGAGCTCAAGAAGAATTCTCCGCCGCGCGAGGACGTCACGCCCGAGACGCTGTCGGCCGCCTACGCCCGGATCTCGCGGGACCCGCGTCCGGCCGACGAGCTCAGGGCTGCGGCTCGGGCCGAGGTCGACCGGGCCCGGCGCTCCAACCAGTCCATCATCTTCAAGATGGGGCACCACTCCGTGGCCGAGCACGCCGTCTTCAATTTCGACGTCATCGGCGTGAGCCGGCTGGCCATCGAGGAGATCGAGCGCTTCCGGCTCTGTTCGTTCACGGAGAAGTCGCAAAGATACATCACCCTCGGCTCCGATTTCGTCGTCCCCGAGGAGGTGCGCCGGGCGGGAAGGGAGGACCTCTTCGTCGGGACGGTCAAGGCCCAGAACGCCCTCTATCACCGGCTCTACGAACGCCTCAAGCCGTTCGTCTTCGAAAAATACGCGGCCGCCGCGGCCAACCCGAAAAACCACTCCGTCCTCGACGGCTGGGCCAAGGAAGACGCCCGCTACATCGTCAGCCTGGCCACGGAAGGCCAGCTCGGCCTGACCCTTAACGCCCGCAACCTCGAGCTCCTCGTCCGTCGTTTCGCGGCCAAGGGCCTCGAGGAGCTCCGGGTGTTCAACGCCAAGATCCAGGCACTGGCCAAGGCCGTCGCCCCGTCCATCATCCTTTTTACCGAACCGGCCGAATTCGACGCGGCGACCTACCCCGACATCGCCGCGTCCGCGGCCGGGTTCGCGCCGCCGGCGCACCGAGGGAAACGGCGGGGAGGCGAGGCCAAGGAAGTCGTCCTGGCCGGCTTCGCGGCCGACGGGGACGCAAGCGTCATCGCCGCCCTGCTCCACACGGTCACGCGCCTCTCTTATAAGGAATGCCTGGACCGGGCGAAGAAGGCCGGTCCGGCCGTCCGGAAGGACATCGTCCGCCGGGCTTTCAAGCGCATGGAATTCTACG
This sequence comes from Candidatus Aminicenantia bacterium, assembly GCA_041479905.1. GTDB lineage: Bacteria > Acidobacteriota > Aminicenantia > Aminicenantales > Saccharicenantaceae > RBG-16-66-30. The sequence continues at coordinate 9,372 of JBGOYY010000081.1, read as the reverse complement.
ATTTTCCGCCGCGCGAATTCGAGCATGCCGAGCTCGTCTACGATCTCGTCGTCTCCGCCTCGTGTTTCGCCCAGCTCAAAAGGCACCGCATGGCGACGCTGACCTGGCAGCGCTACGACCCCGGACTGGGCGTGACCGTGCCGCCCTCGATCCGGGAGGTCGGCGCCGAAAAAGAGTTCCTGGCCGTCGTCGACCGGACGAACGAGGTCCACGCCGTGCTCGAAAAAGAGATCGGGCCGGCGGCCGACTATGTCCTGACCAACGCCCACAGGCGCCGGGCCCTGCTCAAGGTCAACGTCCGCGAGCTCTACCACATCTCCCGGCTCCGCGAGGACGCCACGGCCCAATGGGAGATCCGGCGCGCGGCGGCTGAGATGTCCCGTCTGGCCAAGAAAGTCCTGCCGCTCACCTGCCTCATGCTCGGCGGGAAAGACGCCTACCCGGAGATCCACGCCAGGGTCTTCGGCCGTCCGCCCAAGATGGCTCCGCCAAAAATAATCCAATAGGCGGAACGAAGGGCGGGCTTATCGGCCCAGAGTTCTCTTTCTCGAACTCAGCGCGGCGGCGGCCGAGATGAGCGAGACCAGCGCGCCCATGCCCCTGACCGTATCCACGGGAGAGATCCCATGCCAGGTCATGCGCCCGACGACGTCGATGGCGTGGAAGGAGAGCACGCTGACGAATGATACCGAGAGGTAGGCGGCGAGGCCGATCCCGACTCCCCAAACGAAACGGTAGGAACCCGGCTTCTTCATCGCTCGGATAAAAAGGAAGAAAAGCCCCAGCGCTGCGGCGGCCACGGCGGCCATGGCCGCTTTTTGGTAAGGCTTGCGGAGATCGTAGAGGTTTCCCTCCTCGGCCAGCCGACGGCCCCACGCGGCCAGGTGCCCGACGACGCCGGAGAGCTCGAGGAAGGCGCCGAGGACGAAGACGGCGGCGAACGCCAGCCAGATCGTCCGCTCCCTTGTCTCTTCCGGGGACGTATCCGGCCTCTTGCGGCCGGCCTTCGCCCGGCAGAGGGCCGCCGAAGAGATGAGGATGACGAAAATGATGGGATGGGCCCACGGCGAGGAACCGCGCCGCGGGCCCCGAGCGGCCCTCTCCTCGGTATCGTCCTCGGCCGCGGAGGTCGACGTGTAAACGCTCGTCCTTTTGAGCGGAGGGGCCGCGTTGCCCGTGTCCGCCCGCTTCACCGGAATGAGCTTTGTGTGCGCGGCCCGCGTCCGGTCCTGCCAGCTCCCGGTGGGGGAGAGATAGATGACAGCGGAGACGAAAACGAGGTTATTTTTATCAGGGATGTTGAAGCGGAACAGATAGATCCCGCCGCCGGCCGCCGCCCGTGCGGGGCCGGAGGAGGCGACATGCTCCCGAAGCCTACGGTCGGCTCCCGCCCTATGAAGTGTGCAGACGATTTGGTTTGCTTCGACGGATCTTTTCAGGGTGACCTTGATTTCGAGCGGCTGCCCGACGACCGCGGCCGACGGCGCTTCGACGGTGAGCCAGCCGGGACGATGTTCCGTGCGGTCAAGAACCACCCAAGTCGCGGCAAAGACGATGACGAGCGCGACGGCCAGGCCGGTCCGCTTGAGTTTCTTCTCGAAGACCATCTTCATGCCGGACATCGCGCGATGGAGCCGGGCTCAGGCCCCGGGCTCGAGGACGAAGACGCGCCGCCCCCTGACCTCGATGCGGCCCTCGAAGTAGAGCCGGACGGCTTCCGGATAGATCCGGTGTTCTTCGACGAGGATGCGGGCGGCCAGGGTTTCTTCTGTGTCGTCCTGGAGGACGGGGACGACGGATTGGAGGATGATGGGGCCCATGTCGACCTCGGCGGCCACGAAGTGGACCGTGCAGCCCGAGAAGCGGACGCCCCAGTCGATGGCTTTCTGCTGGACGTGGAGGCCCGGGAATGACGGCAGGAGGGCGGGGTGGATGTTGATCAGCCTGTGTCGGAAGGCGTCGCAGAGCTCCGGCGTGAGGACTCTCATGTAACCGGCCAGGCAGACGAGGTCGATCCGCCTCTGTTCGAGCTCCCGGATGATGGCCCGGTCGTAGTCCTCCCGGGTGGCGAAGAGCTTGGGGTTGAGAGAGAGGGTCTCAAGGCCCCATTCGCGGGCCTTGACGAGGCCCGGGGCATCCTCTTTATTGCTGAAGACGAGGCCGATGTCCGCGTCGATCCCGCCCTTCCGGACGGCCTCGCGGATGGCCATGAAGTTCGAGCCGCGGCCGGACAGGAAGACGGCGATGCGGCCCCTTTTCCGTTGACTCCGAAAGACGACGTCGTCCATGATCCTCCCCTAAGTCCGGACCTTGAAAAAGTTCGGCAGGGCGTCTTTCCAGGTCCGGTAGGCTTTTTCGACGGGGACGCGGAAGAGCTCCCGGCCTTGTTGCCAGACCGCGATGTCGCGGCCGCCCGTCCGGCCGATGGATTTCGCCGGAACGCCGCCGGCCGCGGCCATTTTCAGAAGGCGGCCGAGGTTCGCCGGGCGGCAGGTGACGACGATGCGGGATTGGGTTTCGCCGAAAAGCAGGGCGTCGGGGCGGAGGGTGTCGGTGAGGTCGACTTCACAGCCCGTTTTCCGGGCGCCGTAGAAAGCGCATTCCGCGAGGGCCACGGCCAGGCCGCCCTCGGCGAGGTCGTGAGCGGAGCGGACGAGCCCGGCGCCCATGGCCTCGAGCAGGAATTCCTGGAGCCGCTTCTCCCGTTCGAGGTCCATGACCGGCGGAGCCCCGGCCTCGAGGTTATGAACGATCCGGATATACTCCGACCCGCCCAGCTCCTCCATGTTCTCGCCGAGGAGGACGACGGCGTCGCCGGCGGCCTTGAAGCCCGGACGCACGGCCTTGCGGATGTCGTCGAGGATGCCGACGATCCCCAGCACGGGCGTGGGGTGGATGGACAGCCCCTCCGTGTCGTTGTAGAAGCTGACGTTGCCGCCCGTGACCGGGATGTCGAAGGCCCGGCAGGCCTCGGCCATGCCGTCGACCGCCTGCTCGAACTGCCACATGACCTCGGGCTTTTCGGGGTTGCCGAAATTCAGGCAGTTGGTGACGCCGACCGGCCGGGCCCCGACGCAAGCGAGGTTGCGGCAGGCTTCGGCGACCGCGATCTTGGCTCCCGTCTTCGGGTCGAGCCGGGTATAGAGGGAGTTGCCGTCCAAGGACACGGCCAGGGCCTTCTTCGAGCCCTTGATCCGCAGCAGGGCCGCGTCGGCGCCGGGCAGGAAGGCCGTGTTCACCTGGACCATGTGATCATATTGCCGGTAGACCCATTCCTTGTCGGCGATCGTCGGCGAGGCCAGGAGCTTCAGGAACACGTCCCCGTAATCGCCGGGGAGGGGCAGGGGAGGGAGGTCCGCCGCGCTCGGAAGCACGGCCGGCGCCCGGCTCGGCCTATTGTAGGCGGGACAGAGGTTGACGACCGCGTCGACCGGGATGTCGACGACGACCTCGCCCTTGAAGCTGATCCGGGCCCGGCCGCCCTCGACGACCTCGCCGATGACGGGCGCGTCCAGATCCCATTTCGCGAAGACCTCCTGGACCGCCGCGACCTTCTCCGGGGACGCCACGATGAGCATCCGTTCCTGGGATTCCGAGAGCAGGATCTCGTAGGGGGTCATCCCGGCTTCCCGCTGGGGGACCTTGTCGAGGTCGACGACGATGCCCATGCCGCCCTTGGCCGCCATCTCGGTCGTCGAGCAGGTCAGGCCGGCGGCGCCCATGTCCTGGATGCCGACGATGAGGCCGCGGTCCATGACCTCGAGGCAGGCCTCGAGGAGGAGTTTCTCCTTGAAGGGGTCGCCGACCTGGACGTTCGGCCTCTTGTGCTCCGTCTCCTTGCCGAACTCCGCCGAGGCCATGGTCGCGCCGTGGATGCCGTCCCGGCCCGTCTTGGCCCCGACGTAGAGGACCTTGTTTCCGGCGCCCTCGGCTTTGGCGTAGAAGATCTTGTCCTTTTCGGCCAGGCCCAGGCAGAAGACGTTGACCAGGGGATTGAGGTCGTAGCACGGGTTGAAATAGACCTCGCCGCCGACGGTCGGGACGCCGATCGAATTCCCGTAGCCGGCGATGCCGGACACGACGCCCTCCATGACCGACCTGTTCTTAGGGTCGTCGGGAGGGCCGAAGCGCAGGGAGTCGAGGACGGCGATGGGCCGGGCGCCCATGGTGAAGATGTCGCGCAGGATGCCGCCGACGCCCGTGGCCGCACCTTGGTAGGGCTCGATGAAGGAGGGGTGGTTGTGGGATTCGATCTTGAAGACGATGACCTGGCCGTCGCCGATGTCGAGGATGCCGGCGTTCTCACCCGGCCCTTGGACGACGTGCTTCCCTTCGGTCGGCAGCTTTTTGAGATGGACGCGGGAGCTCTTGTAGCCGCAGTGCTCCGACCACATGACCGAAAAGATGCCGAGCTCGGTCAGGTTCGGCTCCCGGCCGATCATGCCGACGATGAGCCCGTATTCGTCTTCGGTGAGGCCGTGCTGGTCGAGGGTTTTCTTGTCAATCATGGCGGGCCCTTTCCCGGCGGACGGGGCGGCGGACCGGTTTCCGCCGTTCGAGGCTGAGGATGAGGGAGGCGAAGATCGTCCGGCCGTCCTCGCTCCCGAGGAGGGCCTCCGAGGCCCGCTCCGGGTGGGGCATCAGGCCGAGGACGTTGCCTTCCCGGTTCCGAATGCCGGCGATATTCCCGAGGGAGCCGTTGACGTTGGCCTCCTCGGTGATGTTCCCCTCGGCGTCGCAATAGCGGAAGACGACTTGCCGGTGTCTCTCGATGTCCTTCAGGACGCGGGCCGGAGCGTAGTAGTTGCCGTCGAAGTGGGCGATGGGGATGCGGAGGACCTGACCCTTGCGGCCGGCCCGGGTGAAGTCCGTCTTCTCGTTCTCGATCCGGATGTGGACGTGCTGGCAGAGGAACTTGAGGTTCTTGTTCCGGATCATGGCCCCGGGCAGGAGGCCGAGCTCGAGGAGGATCTGGAAACCGTTGCAGATGCCCAGGACGTGGCCGCCCGCGCGGGCGAAGGCCTTGACTTCCTGCATGAGAGGGGAGAAGCGGGCGATGGCCCCCGAGCGGAGGTAGTCGCCGTAGGAGAAACCTCCCGGCAGGACGACGCAGTCGACGCCCTGGAGGTCGTGGTCCTTGTGCCAGAGCAAGGCCGTTTCCCTCTTCATGACGTTCCGCAGGACGTGGAACGTGTCGAAGTCACAGTTGGAACCGGGGAATTGGACGACTCCGAATTTCATGGCGGCGGCCCTTACCGGCCCTTGATGATCTGCCAGTCGAACTTCTCGATGATGGGGTTGGCCAGGACCCGTCGGGCGATCTCGGGGACGAGGGCCTCGGCTTCTTTCTTCGTCGCCCCTTCGAGCTCGAGCTCGAAGACCTTGCCCTGACGGACGTCCTTGACGGCGGCGTAGCCCAGGGTGTGGAGGGCGTTCTTCACGGTCTGCCCCTGCGGGTCGAGGACGCTGTCCTTGAATGACACCAGGATTCTAACTTTCATCGCGGAAAACCCTTTCGAAAATGTAGTCGATCTTGTCGAGGTACGGGGCCAGCGAGAAGCAGCGCTCGATGTCCTTCGGCCCGAGGACCCGCGCGACGTCGGGGTCGGCGGCGACGAGTTCGCGGAATTCGAGGCCGTCCTTCCAGGCCTTGAGGCTGTTCCTTTGGACGACCTGGTAGGCCTCCTCGCGGGTCAGGCCCTTCTTGGTCAGGGCCAGGAGGACGCTCTGGGAGAAGATGAGGCCCCGGGTCGCGCCGATGTTGGCCTTCATGCGGTCGGGATGGACGACCCAGTTCCCGATGATGTCGGCGGCGTCGGCCAGAAGGAAATCGGTCAGGATGAACGAGTCCGGAAAAACGATCCGCTCAGCCGAGGAGTGGGAGATGTCCCGCTCGTGCCAGAGGACGATATTCTCCAGGCCGACCTGGGCGTTGGCGCGGACGAGGCGGGCCAGGCCCGAGATCCTCTCGGAGCGGACGGGGTTCTTCTTGTGGGGCATGGACGAAGATCCCTTCTGCCCCTTGGTGAAGGGCTCTTCGACTTCGAGGACCTCGGTCCGTTGGAGGTGGCGGATCTCGACGGCGAACTTTTCGATGGAGGAGGCGAGGAGGGCCAGGGCCGAGAGGACTTCGGCGTGGCGGTCGCGCTGAAGGACCTGGGTCGAAACCTTGGCCGGCTCGAGCTTGAGTTTCTTCAGGGCCATGACCTCGACCCTCGGGTCGAGGTGGATGTACGTCCCCACCGAACCCGAGATCCGTCCGACGGAGATCGTCCGCAGGGCGTTTTCGAGGCGGCCGATGTGGCGCCCGACCTCCTCGTACCAGACGAGGAGCTTGAAGCCGAAGGTCACGGGCTCGGCGTGGATGCCGTGCGTCCGGCCGATGCAGACGGTCTTGCGGTGTTTGAGCGCCTGTTTTTTCAAGAGCCGCCGGAAGGCGCGGAGGTCGCCGAGGACGGTCTCCAGCGACTCCTTGATGAGAAGGGACAGGGCCGTGTCGACGACGTCGTAGGAGGTCAGGCCGAGGTGGATGTAGCGGGAGTCGGCCCCGACCTTCTCGGCGACCGAGGTCAGGAAGGCGACGAGGTCGTGCTTGACGACCTGCTCGATGGCGTCGATCCGCTCGACGGAGAATCCGGCCTTTTCCTTGATGGTCCGGAGCGCGGGCCGGGGGATCTTGCCGAGCCTGGCCCAGGCGTCGCAGACGGCCAGTTCGACCTCGAGCCATTTGCGGTACCTGTTCTCTTCGGTCCAGATCGCCCCCATCCCGGGGCGGGTGTAGCGTTCGATCATGGCGCTTCAGCCTTTCGTGTGGAGGACGAAATAATAGCAGTTGGACGAAGGGCTTGTCAACGAACCTGGTCCGGGCTCAAAGGATTTACTATAATGTCCGTCTAATCGAGTGAGAACGCGATGGATGAACGTCCGGAAGACGATCTCGTGGAGGACGCGCGGCGGGGCAGCCGGGAGGCCTTCGCCGGGCTCGTCCGGCGCCACGAGCGGAGGGTCTACGGTCTCGTCTTCCGGATGGCCGGGAATCATTCCGATGCCGACGACCTGGCCCAGGAGGTTTTTTTGACGGCTTGGAGGTCGATCGCCTCGTTCAGACGGGGCTCGAGTTTCTACACCTGGCTCTACAGGATCGCCGTCAATACTTCGTTGACGTTCCTGCGGAAGAGAAGCCGCGAGAAGGACAGGATGGAATTCGACGAGAATCTGGCCGGCGCCGCCGCCCGCGGCGGCGCTTCCGCGTCCCCCGAAAGGAGCTCCGCCCTGAACGAGCTCAAGGGTCGGGTGGACGAGGCCGTCGAGTCCCTGCCGGAACATTTCCGGGCCTCTTTCCATTTGGTCGTGGGCCAGGGCCTGAGCCATGCCGAAGCGGCCCGAGCCATCGGCTGTTCGGAAAACACGGTCTCTTGGAGGATGCACAAGGCCCGCAAGCTCCTCCAGGCCCGGCTCAAACCCTATCTCGGGGAGGTCCGGTCATGAGATGTGAGAAAATGAAAAAACGGCTTTCCGACGACTTCGACGAGGCCCTCGCGCCGGCAAAGAAGGCCCGTCTCGAAGTCCATCTCCGGGGATGCCCCGGTTGCCGGGCCTATCGGGCCGGCCTCGTCCGTCTTCAGTCCGGCGCAGGGCCGGCGGCGGACCGTTCTCCGGAATACTGGAGCGGGTTCGAGGAGAGGCTGGGGTCGAAGCTCGCGGGAATCGAGCCGGGACGCCGAACCGTCCGCGTCCCCTTTTCCGCCCGCCGGAGATGGGCCTGGGCGGCCGCTGGTTTTCTGGCCATCGCCGCGGCCGGGACATATTTCGTGGTCGGCCGCGCCGCCGGGACCGTGGAGACGGCCTGGGTTCCGTACGAGGATTCGCTGGCCCCGCTGCTCCAGGCGGCGGAAGCGAATCCGGAGCTCGGGAGCCTCGTCAACCGGGAAATCCTGGCTTCGATCGAGGAGCTGACCCCGGTCCCGGAAAAAGATCTCGCCGTTCCCCCCGCCGATGACCCTCTTTTCTGGGAGGGCTTGAGCGAGGACGAACTCCGATACATCGCCTCGGAATTGGAGAGAGAAACAGGTCGTGGAGGTCCGAAATGAAAAAATATGCGCCCGTCGCCGTCCTCGTTCTTGTCCTGGCCCTGGGGACCTGGGCTCCGGCCCAGGGTGCCCTTCAGGGTGATCCGCAGGCCCGGATGAGGCTGAGGGAGAATATCAGCAACCTTTATCTCCTCAGGCTGACCCGCGCCCTCGAGCTCACCGAGGAGCAGACGGCCAAGCTCTATCCCTTCCTGACCCGGGTCGAGAAGGAAAAGGCCGTCATCCAGCGCCAGATGGGCCTGGACTTGCGGGACCTACGGGCGGAGCTGGCCGCGACTCCGGCGGGGGAGGAGAGGATCCTCGGCCTGGTCGCCCGGATCCGGGAGACCCGCCGGGCGATCAGGGCGAAGGACAACGAGGTCGAGGACGTCCTCGACGGTATCCTAACCCCCGTCCAGAAGGCCCGATACCTTATTTTTACAGTGGATTTCCTCCGGAGTATCGGGGAGAACCTGGAGAGGGCCAGAGGCCTGAGGGGGCCGATAAAAAGAACCCCTTGACAAGAATTTCGATTTCCTCTAGGATATCTGAGGTCGTTCTGTATATTTCAGATTAAATCTCTGAAAAAAAGAACACATTCGAGCTCGAGGAGAGAAGCTTTTTCCTTTTTTCGTCTATTTTTCCGTATTTCCCCCATATTAAGTAAGGTATTCGGACAGTTAGGTTGAGGGCACGCCAGCGTAGCTCAGTAGGTAGAGCGGCTGATTTGTAATCAGCGGGTCAGGGGTTCGAGTCCCTTCGCTGGCTTAGAAACGAGGCTTGAGCGTGTTTGCAGGCTGCGGATATCCCCGAAGAGGAGGGATCGCCGGCCGGCCGATTGAGGGCGACGAAAATGCATCTTAAGTTGGGCAGGTTCCAGAGTGGCCAAATGGGACGGGCTGTAAACCCGTTGCGGAAACGCTTCGGAGGTTCGAATCCTTCCCTGCCCACTTCCGCGGGAATAGCTCAGTTGGTAGAGCGTCAGCCTTCCAAGCTGAACGTCACGGGTTCGAATCCCGTTTCCCGCTCTTCATCGAGGTCGTCGGGCCCAAGTAGCTCAGTTGGTAGAGCACGTCCTTGGTAAGGACGGGGTCACCAGTTCAATTCTGGTCTTGGGCTTTTTCGCGTAGTCAACGTCAGGTCCGCGAGGACCGGGTTCGAGGCGACAAAGCCGAGACGTCCGAGAGGACGTCCGACGGAAGGAAAGGTTGAACATGCGAGAGATCATCACGCTCCAGTGCGGCGAATGCAAGCGGCGGAACTATTCCTCGACGCGGAACAAGAAGAAGCAGACGGACAAGCT
>JBGOYY010000080.1:0-11753 GCA_041479905.1 Candidatus Aminicenantia bacterium | reverse complement strand
CCGGCGGATGTTCATGCCGCCGCTGACTTCGACGACGGCCCCGGTCGAGAAGGCGAGGTCGCCCCGGGCCAAAGCGGCCACGGCCCGGCCGACGTCTTCGGGCAGGCCCCAGCGTCCCTGGGGGACGAGGCCGCCGGCGATCAGCGGGTCGTACTTGTCCTTGACGCCGGCGGTCATGTCCGTGGCGATGATCCCGGGCCGGACCTCGTAGACGTTGATGCCCTTGGCCGCCAGGGCGTCGGCGAAGAGCGTGGCGATCATGCTCAGGGCCGCTTTGGAGACGCAGTACTCGGCCCGCGACGTCGACGAGACGGCGGCCGAGATCGAGGTGATGAAGATGATGGCGGGCGGCGCGTCCGGGCGCGCGTCTTTCCGTGCGGCCATCCTCCTGGCCGCGTTCTGGGTCAGGAAGAACGGCCCCCGGGCGTTGACGCTGAGAAGCCGGTCGTAGCTTTCCGGCGCCGTCTCCAGGATGTCGACGCGCTTCGCCGGGGCGACACCGGCATTGTTGACCAGGACGTCGATCGCGCCGAATTCGGCGACGGCCGCGTCGAGCATCCGGTCGTGGTCCTCGAGCCGGGCGATGTCGCCCGCGACCGGCAGGAACAGCCGGCCGAGCTTTTCGACTTTCTCCTTGACTTCGAAAAGCCCTTTCTTCCTGTTCCGGGGGTCGAAGACGATATCGATCCCGGCGATATCGTAACCCTCCCGGGCCAGCGCCAGGACGATGCCCCGGCCGATGCCCTGCCCGGCGCCGGTTACGACGGCTGATTTCCGCTCTTTTTTGGCCACGCCTAATCCTCCTCGAAGATGATCGCGTCCTTCATGAAATCGTTCCAGACCGTTTCGAACCAGCCCTCCGCCGGAGGCACGGGTCGGACGGGGACCCACTCTTTGCGGACCTGCCCTTTTTTATCGAGCCAAACCTCGAGGATGTTCCCGCTGACGAAGTCGGCGGGGCTGGTCAGGGAAAACGCCCAGCGGTCTCTGAGAAGCGGGTGGGGCTTGCGGCCGGACGGGTCCGGGACGAGGCAGGAGCCCCGGCTTTTCCCGCCCCTATCGAGATACTCGCCGACGGCCTCGAGATAGACGGCGTGGGTCAGACTGAGGTCCAGGGCCTTGAACGCCTTCGGAAGGTCGCGCGCCGAGAGAACCCGGATCTCCCGCCGGGCCCTCCGCCACAACGCCCGGGCCATGGCCTTCTCGTTCCGGACTTCCGTCGGGATCCTGACCGCGGCGCCGCAGGCGGACATACGCCGCCGGACCTCGGCCAGGCAGGATTCCGGAGAGAGCGCCTGCCCGTCTTTTCGGCCGATCATGGCCCGGGCCTGTTCGCTTTTCGCCAGGATCTGGGCCTTGGCCGCGCCGATAAACTCGGTGACGGACATCGGCCGTCCGGTGCGCCGATGGGCGATGCAGAGGGCCGCCCGGGCGCTTCCGACCTGGCCGGCGTTGAGAGCCGAGCCCCCCGGACGGGTGACGCCATGGGTGCCGCAGACCTCGCCGACGGGAAACAGGCCGCGCACGTTGGATTGCCACCATATCGATCCCCTGAAACCGCCGTTGTTGTGTTGGGCGCAGACGGCGACCTCGAGCGGCTCGCGGAAAAGGTCGATGCCGTGGGACCCGTAGAGGTCGACGGCGGGACGGTTCATCTTCAGGAGCCGGGCGATGGGCGTCGACTGCAGGGCGCCCGATCTTTCGAGATAGGCGTAGGCTTCCGGGGCGAGCAGGCGCGGCTCGAACGGCTCGAGTTTTCCGCCGCCGTCGGGGTTCCGCCTGAAGTCGAGGAAGACCCGCCTCCCTTTGACGGCCGTCTCTTCGTAGACGAGGATGTCGACGAGTGATGACCCGCCGTCGACGGCCTTCCGCGGGTCGAACGGCCACTGGTAGCCCTTGAGGAAAACGGCCGTGGCCAGCCGGCCCATGTCCGGGAAAAAGTCGTCGAGGAATTCCCGCTCGTCGCCGCCGCCGGCGTCCGTAGAGATGTATCGCGGCACGGCCTGCTGGTAGGCGCCGGAGACGTTCCAACGGAATTTGACGGAGGCGAGGCCGTACTGGGATTCGGTCAGGTTCTGGGCCACGGCGCCGGCCTCGAAGAGAAGCCCGTGCGAGCCCGTCTGGCTCTCGGGATAGACCGAGTGCTCGTACATCCCTCCGGGTCCGCCCGTCGCCATGACGATGTTCGTGGCGTTGAAGAGGACGAAGCCGAAGTTTGCCGAGGATAGCTTCTTCTTGTCCAGGGCCACGGCCCCGATGACCCGTTTCGCCGCGCCCGCGCCTTCCGTCAGCAGGGCGATCACCTCGTGGCGGTCGAAGACGCGGATCTTCCGCCGCCGGACCTCCGCGGCCAGGGCCCGGAACATGAGGTGGGAGGTCAGCGGCCCGGCCGATGTCGCCCGCTGGCGAGGATCGTGGTCGGTCTTGTAACCGACGTAGGCCCCGAAGCGGTTGTGAGGAAAGGGGACGCCGAGACCGACGAGGTGAAAGAAGGCCTCGAGCGATCCCTGGGCCTCGGCCAGGGCGATGTCGCCGTGCATGGAACCTCCGGCGGCGAGGTCGCGGGCCATGTCGAACGCGGAGTCCGGGCGGTCGCCGGCGAGGGAGAGCTTGTAGTAGGTCTGCTTGTCGGAGCCGGAGTTGGCCGACGTCCCTGCCCCGAAGCGGTCGGTGACGACGGCGACGTCGGTCTGCCCGAACTGGTGGAGGCGGACCGCGGCGTTGAGCCCCGCCGCTCCGCTGCCGACGACGAGCGTGTTCAGGGAATAAACCGGGTAGGCCGTGCGGCCGACCCGAATGACCGATCTTTTCATGCCCGGCGGCCTTTCGTTCCTGCGGCTAAAGTATCCCAACTCGCCTTCCGCCGTCAAACCGTCCGCTGCCGGAGCTATGGGGCGAAGAGCGATTCGACGCGGCCGACGTCGAGCCCTTCGAAATCGCGGACGACGAGGTGGGCCCGGCCGAGCTCGCGGCGCGTGTGCGTGGTCGTGACGCCGACAACCTTCATGCCCGCGGCCAGCGCGGATTCGAGGCCGGGGTAGGAGTCCTCGAAGGCGGCACAACGGGCGGCGGGGATGCCGATGGCTTCGGCCGCCTTGAGATAGAGGTCCGGGGCCGGTTTTCCCCGCAGGACCTGGCCGACGTCGACGAGGGCCAGGAAGTAGGGCCGCAGGCCCGCCTCGTCCAGGGCGAAATCGAGGTTCACGCGCGGCGCGGCCGTGGCCACGGCCGCCGGAATCCCACGGTCGGCGAGCCGGCGTAGGAACGCGACGAGGCCGCGGGCCGGTTCGACATGGCCCTTGTAAATGGACCTGTAGGCGGCTTCCTTTTCCTCAGCCCAGGCGATGACCTCGGCCTCGGGCAGCGCGTGGCCGTAAAGGCCCATGAAGATCTCCCGGTTGACCCGGCCGAAAAGGTGGTCCTTGAAGTGACGGGTGTCGAACGGGACGCCGTGCTTCCGGGCGAACGCCTTCCAGGCCAGGACGTGGTATTTCCTGTTGTCGACGATGACGCCGTCCATGTCGAAAATGGCCCCGAACGGAGCGCTCATGGGACCCCGTAGACCTCGGCGTCGCGGACGGCGCAGCCCGTTCTCCTGCCTTGGCGGAGAAGGTGCGAGCAGAGCGAGCAGGTCGTGCAGACTTTCCGCGGGTCGAGACGCCCCCGCGCGGCCAGGTCCTTGGCGAAATCCGGGTAGGCCAGGGCGCCGCGGCCCAGGCCGAAGACGGCCGTCCGGCCGGACGCGACCATGGCCGCGCCGACTCCCGGGCCGAAAGCGCGGAGCCAGGAGTAACCGGCGCCGACGAGAGCCGTCCCCGGCGAGGAGCGCTGGAGCTCGGAGGCGATCCGGAGATGGCGGGCGACCCCTTCGAGCGGGTGCTCCTCGGGGAGCTTTCCGCCCGGGATGGGCTCGTCGAACGGCCGGCCGAAGTGCGGCTTCCAGTAGGGGATGCCCAGCGAAACCGCGAGGAAGCCGACGCCGGCCCGGGCGAGGAGCGATACGAGCGCCTTCGTCTCCGCCAGGTCGATCCTTTCCGGCGCGTCGGGATCCATCCCGAATCCATAAGGGAAAGGCACGGTGTCGGAGGCGGAGAGACGGCTGGTCACGAGAAGCGCGGGCGCCTCCTGCCGAATGAGACGGACGGTTTCGAGGAGGAGCCGCGTCCTGTTCTCGAAGGGACCGCCGTAGCGGCTTCCCAGCCGGGTGAAGGCGGCCAGGGTCTCCGAGACGAGATAGCCGTGGCAGGCCTTGACGTCGACGCCGTCGAAGCCCGCGGCGGCGGCGAGCTCGGCCGCCGCGACGAAATCGTCCCGGACCTCCTCGAGCTCTCCGTCGGAGACGAGAGGATAGTCGGGCGGCAGGCCGTGGAGCGGGTCGAGGTACGGATCGTGCTGGACGATCATCGGACTGGGCGTCCCTTCGGGCTTGGAGAAGCGGCCGGAGTGGGTGAGCTGGAGGACGAGGAGGGGCCGATGGGCGGGCCCCCACTCTTTCTTCGCGGCGGTCCGGACCTCGTCGGCCAGCCGGCCGAAGCCGCCGAGCGTTTTTTCGGTGAGCATGAGCTGGCCGGGGTTGGAGCGGCCGTCCCGCCGGACGGCCGTCGCCTCGCACCAGATGAGGCCGCTGCCGCCGGCGGCGTACCTTCTATACCTCCGCAAGGTCCATTCGGACGGCGCCCCGTCGGCCTCCGCGTCGGCCCCTTCCATGGGCAGGACGGCCAGCCGGTTGGGGACTTCCCGGCCGGCGACCGGGGCCTTTTCGAGCAGGACGGAGGTATCCTCCTCGTACGGGATCTCGAGGCCGAGGCGGCCGGCTTCGTCGTGAAGCTCTTCGGCCGTCCGGAGCCGGAATTTCGCGTGCGCGGCCATCGGGCCTTACCGCGGCCGCCCTTCGACGATGCGGCGGACGGCGAGGAGGTCGCGCTTGACCCGGCGCTCGCAGGCCCCGGGCCAACGCTCCCGAGGGAGCACGGCGAGCTTGCCCTCGTCCATGAGCTCGCGCGTCCGGACGGAGAGGCCGAGCAGGCGGACGAGCTCGGGGACGGCGAGGTCGGGGAAACGGGCCAGGAAATCCGGGTCGTTGACCGGGATGAGGAAGTCCCCGCCGTGGTCCTCGACGGTCAGGTTGATCTTCGGGTGGGCGGCGGCCAGCGTTTCGAAGATCGCGGCGAAATCCAGGACGCCCTTGCCCGCCTCGGCCGTGAAGGACACGAACCCGTCCCCGGTGAGCGCCAGGCCGCCGTCCTTGATGTGGGTCGTCACGACCCAGGGGAGGAGGCGGCGCACGGCGAGAAGCGGGTCTTCGAGCATGGTCAGGAGGTTCATCGTGTCGAGGCAGACGCCCAGGTATTCACCCGGCGCGGCGCCGCACATGTCGAACAGCCGGACGAGCTCGAACGAGGTGAACTCGAAGTGCGTCTCGATGGCCAGGACGACGCCGTGATCCCGCAACATGCTCTTTTGCTCGCGGAGGGCGGCGGCCATCAGCCGGAGGAACTCGTCGGTCGGCGGGGAGTCCTTTTTCCAGCGCATCAGGCCGCCCGAGCAGGACCGGACCGTCGAAGAGCCCAGGTGAAAGGCCTCCTCGGCCGCCTTGCGGTTCCCGGGGGCGATGTCCTTGGCCTTCCCGGTGGCCAGGTCGAGAGGGATGTGTTCCCCCCCGCCCCACTCGACGTAGAGGCGGTTCTCCTCCGCGTAGCTGCGGATCTCCTGCAGAATGGTCTTGTCGAGGGCCTGTCCCGGCGGGACGTTGATCTCGGAGAACTGGACGCCGTCGGCCTCGTTCATGACCGCCCATTCGAGGACCTCGAAGGGAGAGAGGTCGAGGGGCTTCAGGCTGTAGCTGTCGACTCCGACCTTGAGTTTTTTCATGTCCCCGTCCGTCACCCTCATCATAGCAGAATTGGCGGCCGTTTGAACAGGTTGCCCGGTCTTGAAAAAGGGGATATCTTGGGATATCCTACCCTCATTATTTTATATAGACGAGGAGAGGCGTGATGCTCAAAGAGATGCAGGAAGCCCTGATCGCAGGGAAAAAAGCGGATGTTGAATCCTTGGTCGACCAAGCGCTGGCCGCCGGATTGCCGGCCGCCCGGATCCTGAACGAAGGGCTCATCCCCGGCATGGAACGGCTCGGCGTCCTGTTCAAAAACAACGAAGTCTTCATCCCGGAGGTCCTCGTTGCCGCCCGGGCCATGAACGCGGGGCTGGGCAAGCTCGAGCCCCATCTGGCCGCGGCCGGCGTGAAGCCCCGGGGGATCGTCGTTATCGGGACGGTCAAGGGCGACCTCCACGACATCGGCAAGAACCTGGTGGCCATGATGCTCCGCGGCAACGGCTACAAGATCGTCGACCTCGGCGTCGACGTCCTGCCCGAGAAATATCTCGAAGCGGCCAAGGCCAGCGGGGCCGGGGCCATCGCCCTCTCGGCGCTGCTGACGACGACCATGGTCCAGATGAAGAACGTTGTCGACGCCGTCGAGGCGTCGGGACTCGGGATCCCCGTCGTCATCGGCGGGGCGCCCGTCACCCGCGACTACGCCAACCAGATCCGGGCCCGCGGCTTCGCGCCCGACGCCGCCTCGGCCGTCGAGGAGATCGGCCGGCTCATCGCCGCCTGACGGACGACGTCCGCGCCCACGGATATGACCTCGCGCGAACTCGTCATCGCCGCTCTCGAATTCCAGTCGCCGGAAAGGATCCCCCGGCAGCTCTGGGTCTTGCCCTGGGCCGAAAGGACCTGGCCGGCCGAGCTCGCCGCCATCCGGAAAAAATACCCCGATGATATCGTTCAGTCCCCGGGCTTCCTGACCGAGCCGTTGATGACGTCCGGAGACGAATACGCGCCCGGCGTCTACGTCGACGAGTGGGGGTGCCGTTTCGAGAGCAGGCAGGCCGGCATCATCGGCGAGGTCAAGGAGCCGCGGATCGCGGCGTGGTCCGACCTCGACGGCTTGCGCCTGCCTCAGGAGCGGCTGAGCGTCGACGTCCGGAAGGTCGACGACTTTTGCGCCGCCTCCGGCGCGTTCGTCCACGCCCGGACGGTCGTCCGGCCGTTCGAGCTCCTCCAATTCCTCCGCGGGCCGGAAAACCTCTACGTCGATCTGGCCGAACGCCCCGACGGGCTCTTCCGGCTCATCGAGAAGATCCATCGCTTCTTCCTGGAGGAGCTCGAACTCTGGGCCTCGACGGACGTCGACGCGCTCTTCTTCGCCGACGACTGGGGCAGCCAGAATTCTCTGCTCATCTCGCCCGTCCTCTGGCGCCAGCTTTTCAAGCCCCTCTACCGGGATTACGCGGAGGTCGCCCACCGCCACGGCAAGTACATCTTCATGCATTCCGACGGGCACATCGCCGCGATCTATCCGGACATCATCGAGATCGGCGTCGACGCCCTCAACTCCCAGCTTTTCTGCATGGACGTCAAGGAGCTCGGCCGCCGCTTCGCCGGCCAGATCACGTTCTGGGGCGAAGTCGACCGGCAGCGCCTCCTGCCCTACGGCTCGCCGGCCGATGTCGCCGCGGCGGTCAAGGTCGCCAAAGAGGCCCTCTTCCGCAACGGCGGCGTCATCGCTCAGTGCGAGTTCGGGATCGGCGCCCGGCCGGAGAACGTAGCCGCGGTTTTCGAAACGTGGGACGGGTCGGTCTGACCCGAGATATGCTATAATTATATAATAGTAGATTACGTATCAGGGCTCACGAAGCCCGAGGAGACTGGCATGTTTCGTAAACTTAACGTATTCATCCTTGCCCTGGCCGCCCTGGTGGCTTTTTCGGCTTCCGCTTTTTCCAAGGAGAAGGTCGTCGAAAGCCAGTGGACACCGCGCCCGATTATGATCGACGGCGCTCTCCAGGATTGGGAAGACGTGACGCCGATCCTGGATGCCGGCTCGAAGGCGAGGTACGCGCTGAAGAACGACGGTCGGAACCTCTACATCATCCTGGTCCTCAGCGGCGACCTATCGAAGACCACTATCGACTATACGGGTATCCAAATTTTCCTCACGGCCGGCGAAAAGAAGAGCAAGGACTTCGGCTTCCTCTTCCTCAAGAAGCAGATCACCGCGGACGAGCTCCTCGCCACGCTCGAAAAGAAGGGGCCGGCTTTGAGCGCGGAGAGGAAAGCGGAGATCCGCAAGCAGAAAACCTACGTCCAATTCTCGGAAGAGCCCATCCGCCCGAAAAAGGCCGCCGCGGCGCCGGTCCCCGCCGCCGAGGCCGAACAGCCGGTTTTCCGGGCGGCAGCCCAGGGGGCCGCAACGATCTATGAGTTCAAGATCCCCCTCAGCCGGATCAATCCGCCGGGCGGCGCCGGCGTCGAACCCGGCCAATCGGTCATGGTCGGTTTCGAATGGGGCGGCATGACCAAGGAGATCATGAAGAACGTCATGGCCGACCGGGCCGGTTCGGGCAGCGTGGCCAGGCAGTCGCAGGGGTCCTCGGACTCCGGCTTCTCGGATACCTCCGGTGATGGCGGTGGAGACGGCGGCTCCTTCGCCGATTTCAACCGCGACCCGCGTTTCAAGAAGCATTCCTTCTGGCTCACGGCCAAGCTGGCTGCTCAAGGCAACTAAGCCCCGGAAGGCGAAACGTCTCGTTCCCTTTAATTCATGAAGGGGAGGGGTTTGCCCGCGCAACATGATTCTTGCGAGGGGGCCGGGCCTAGAAGGGCATCAAGGCCAGGTAGGCCCCGAGGAAGGCCAGGACGACCGCGGCGATCTTCCATCCCGTCAGGCGTTCCTTCAAAAAAATAGCGGCGATGATGACGATGAAGATCGTGTTGAGCTGGTTGAGAACGGCGGCGACCGAGGCCTTGGCGTATTTCATCCCGCCCATCCACATGATGAGCGAGAGGTAGGAGCCGAAGAACGAGGCCGGAACGAGGGCTTTCCAGTTGGCGCGGTCGGCCAAGGGCTTCAGGATGGCCCGCCGGTTCCTGAGGAAAGGGACGAGGAGGACGAGCGCCAACGTCCCGCCGGCCAGCCGGACCAGGGTCGCCCAGACGACCGACACCGTCCCCAGGACGGGCTTGACCATGACGATCCCGAAGGCGACGAAGAACATGGCCAGGATCCCGTAGAGGATGCCCACGGCGAGGTTTCTCCCGTCCAGCTTCTCCGCGCGCTTTTCTCTGGAGATGGTCAGGACGGCGGAGACGACGAGCGCCGCGCCGACGAGCTGCCAGGCCGAGAGGCGTTCGCCGAGGAGAAGGAAGGACAGGCCGATGACGAACGGGCTGTAGAAGCAGTCGACGATAGCCACGAGGCTCGCCCCGAGCCGGTTGAGGCTATGGAAGAAGAGCGTGTCGGAGACGGCGACGCCAAGAGCGCCGCTGATGAGGAGGAGGCCTGTCGTCGAGGCCGGGACGGCCGGGAAAAGCGGTTCGCTCAGGATGAGCATGGTCGGCGCCATGATGACGAGGGCGAGAACGGTCTTGAACAGGTTGAGACCGATAGGGTGGATCTTGCGGCCGCTGACCCGGAAGAGGATGACGGCCACGGCCCAGACGAGCCCGGAAGACAGGGCGAGTATCTCGCCGAGCGAGCGGGACGCTGTGAGCGGTTCGAGCCCGGTGGTCATCTGTGTCTGCTTGTTCCCTTTCGGCAGTTTCGTAAAATTCGACCTCTTATATAACAGAGAAGGAAGTTCGCGTCAATTCAGAGCGCCGCTCCGTTGGCCGCTAGACGCCGCCCGTTTTGTCAGTAATGGGGGCTATGCATGGCCCCCATCACTGCCCGGGCAGCGTCTAGGCCGCCCATGCCCCCGCGTCCCCCATGATTGACCACCATGATGGGGGCGTGTTATAAACGGGCCATGAGGAGATGCGCGATGAGAAAATCGAGTTCCCTGTCATTCTTGATCGTCGGATTGGCTGTCCTGGCCCTGTCGTTCCTGCCCGGTTCTCAAGTCCCTTCCGCCCGGCGTGACGAGCCGCTCGAGTTCGACTCGTGCACGAGCATCCTGGTCGGCCGGCTGGCCTCCGTCGATGGCTCGACCATGACTTCTCATTCCTGCGATTCCGGCACGGACCGGACCTGGATGACCATTGTCCCCAACATGAAGCACAAGCCCGGCGAGACGGCCAAGGTCTACTACGAGCCCAAGCGGAGCAAGGGACCGAACGACCCCGATCGGCTGGAGACGGGCGAGATCCCGCAGGTCGCGGAGACCTACGCGTTCCTCAACGCCGCCTATCCCATCATGAACGAGCACCAGCTGGCCATCGGCGAGACGACGATCGGCAGCCGCCGCGAGCTCGTCAGCGAGGCCGGCATCATCGACGCGCCCGAGCTCTACCGCCTCGTCCTCGAGAGGGCGAAAACGGCCCGCGAAGCCATCCGCGTCGCCGACGAGCTGACGAAGGCCTACGGCTACAACGACTGGGGCGAATGCTTCACCTTCGCCGACACGAAGGAGGTCTGGCATTTCGAGATCCACGGCCCGGGCAAGGGCAAGAAAGGCGCCGTCTGGGCGGCCCAACGGATTCCGGACGGCGAGATCGGCGTCTCGGCCAACGCCGGGCGCATCCGGCGGCTCGACCTGGCCAACGCGGATTATTTCATGGCCTCGGCCAACGTCATATCCCTGGCCGAGGAGTTGGGCTTCTGGTCGAAGGCGAGCGGCCAGCCCTTCGAATTCTGCTATGCGTACAATCCCGAGTCGCGGACGAGCCTCTACTGCCGGCGGCGCGAGTGGCGGGTCCTGAGCCTGCTCGCGCCGTCGCTCAAGCTCAACCCGGAATCCGAGAACTATCCCTTCTCCGTCAAGCCCGACAAGAAAGTGAACGTCGCCGACGTCCTGGCCATCTTTCGCGACACCTACGGCGGGACCGAGTACGACATGACCCGGACGCTGACCGCCGTCAACCGGAAAGGAGAGACCATCAAGAGCCCCATCGCCACGCCGTTCATGAACGGCGACCTCCTCGGGCTCTTCCGGATCAAGCGCGAGCGGACGATCTCGTCGCCGGCCGCGACCTACCTCCAGGTCACGCAGTCCCGGGACTGGCTGCCCGGGCCCATCGGCGGCGTCGTCTGGCTCGGCTACGACAACCCGGCTACGACCCCACACTTGCCTTTCTACATCGGCATCTCCCAGATGCCGGCGTCCTACATGGTTGACGGACGCGGGGCCTTTAGCCGGGATTGCGCTTGGTGGGCCTTCCGGACGGTGAGCAAGCTGGCCAACTTCCGCTGGCAGGAGATGACCAAGGATATCGAGAAGGTCTGGAAGGAGGCCGAGGACAAGGCCTTCGGGAACCAGGCCAAGTTCGAGGAGGAGGCCCTGGCGCTCTATAAAAAGGACCCGAAAAAAGCCCGGGAGCTCCTGACTAAGTACTCCCACGACCAGGCCAACCAGGCCGTCGCCGCCTACGGAAAGCTCGCCGACGACCTCTGGCTCAAGTACTCCGGAATGTTCTAAATTGACGATCTTCGGCCTGCATGTCCTCGATTTCGCCATCGTCCTCGTCTTCATCCTCATCGTCCTGGGGCTCGGCTGGAGGGCCTCGCGCAAAACGAAGACGACCGAGGACTTCTATATCGCCGGCCGCCGCCTGGGCAAGTTCTACCAATTCTTCCTCAACCTGGGGACGTCGACCAACGCCGACCAGGCCATCATCGTCTCCCGCGAGGTCTACCGCCAGGGCATCGGCGGCATGTGGATCCAGTACCTCGTCCTCTTTCTGACGCCGTTCTATTGGTTCACCACGGCCTTCTTCCGCCGCGTCCGGCTGGTCACGATCGGCGATTTCT
>JBGOYY010000079.1:0-11903 GCA_041479905.1 Candidatus Aminicenantia bacterium | reverse complement strand
TCCCAGCGCAGGATGACGTACCGAGTCCCTCCGGACGTGACGACGGCGGTTTTTCCGGCGGCGTCGGCGAGATACCAGTTACCCAGGTTGACGTCCGGGTTGTCGAGGTCGATCGTCGCGGACTGGGCCGCCTTGACCGCGTGGGCGAACCCGGCCGGGTCGGCCACGGGCGGATGGTAAGGCACCGGCTCGCCCTTGTCGGGGCCGGCCTCGGCGACCTTGACGATGTCGACGCGGAAGTAATCCACGTCCAGGCGGTATTTCCCCAGGCCCCAGTCCATGAGGGCCATCTGAGCGTTGACCGTGTCGCCCGGGGAGGCCTCGAAATCGCGGGTGGTCATGCTGAAGGTGTGCCAGTTCTCCGTGTCGGGGATGTCGAACTCCATGAGATGGCTATGGAAATCCGTCGTCTTCTGGGTGCTGAGTTGGAGGTTGATGCGGCGGGGCGCGTGGCTCGACCGGACGCGGGCCTCGATGCGGAGCGCGTAGCCCGGTTTCTTCAGGAGAGCGAGGTCCATGTTCTCGGAGACGCGGTGCATGATGAAGGCCCACCAGACGTTGCGGCGATCTTTCGTCGCGTCGACCGTGATCGCGGCGAAACCGGCGCCACCCTGGCGAAAGTCCATGACGGCCCGGCCTTCGCCTGTAACGAAGCCCCAGCCTTTGACGCCGTCCGGGTCGAGCTTGAGGGTAGGCCCGTTGAAGTCGTCGCGAAACTGGGCCGTGGCGGGGGGCGGCGCAGCGAGGAGGATGGCGGCTAAGAAGAGGAAGAGAAGGAAGATGGTGGCGGAAACGTGTGCTCTTCGCATGTTATCGTAGCTCCTTCGGCTGCCCTGTGTGGCCCTCAGTTTAACACGGCTACGGACGCCTGAGAAGCTTATTGGGGTCGGACCACACCAACTCGAACATAATCATTAAGTTAGGCCCCTTTCTTGGGCTGTTCTTGGCCTTAAATCGCTGTTTTCGTGCCCAAAAAGCTGAATTTGCCCATCTAAGCGCTCCCATCAGCCTTTCCCTGCGCTTGGAGACCTAAATGATGTAGAATTAGCGGGAGATCACCCCATCTAGAGAGGAGATGAGTCCCATGCGTAAAAAGATCCTCACATCGGCAGCCATTTGCTTTTGTCTAGTCATTGCCGTCGGCTGCAAGCCCACGGCCGTCCCAAACCAAAGCCAGGACGCGAAGATCCTGACGAACCAGGTCGGGTACGACGCGAGCGGGCCGAAAAAAGCGGTCATCCAGGCCCAAGCAGGCGACACGTTCACGGCCTTTACGGTCAAGAGTTACCCCGGCGGAGAGATCGTCCTTTCGGGCACGCCGCGGCACGATGGCCAGGTCCGCAAATGGAAGGACTGGGATTTCTGGACTATAGACTGGAGCGCGGTCGACAAGGAAGGCGCCTATATCATCGAGTGCGCCTCACAAGCCGGCGCGGCCGCGGGGGCCGTCCGCTCGCACCCGGTCCTCGTCCAGAAGAACTCGCTCGAGCGGAACACGCTGTCTGACGTCATCTACTATTTCAAGGGCCAGCGATCGTCGGGCCTCTGGGACAAGGCCGACCGGAAGATGACGTTCGAGGGGAAGAGCGGCACGGTCGACATGCGCGGCGGCTGGTTCGACGCCACCGGGGATTACGGCAAGCACATGTCCCACCTCTCCTTCTCGACCTATTTCAATCCCCAGCAGGTTTCGCTCACGGTCTGGAGTCTTTTCGGGACGCTGCGGGAACTCGAGCGGCGGGGCGAACCGTATTTCAAGCAGTATCAGAAGCGGCTCCTCGACGAGGCCCTGTTCGGCGCCGACTACCTCGTCCGGAGCAAGGACCCGAAGGGCTCGTTCTATATCACCGTCTCGGGGCGCGGGCCTGAGAAGAAGCCCGAGGACCGCCGCATCTCGGCCAAGGCGGAGCGCCACATCATCCTGACGCCGGAGACCAAGGACAAGTTCCGCGATTACGGCCGGGAGAAGATCGCCGGAGACGCGGCGTATGAGGCCGGGTGGAGAGAGGGCGCAGGATTGAGCATCGCGGCGCTGGCCATGGCCGCGGCGCGGGGCGGGGCGGAAGGAAGCGAGGGGTACGGCATGAGCAAGGGCGAGGGCGATTTCAAGAGCGCGGACTATCTTAAGGCCGCCGAGGACGCCTTCGCCTTCCTCGAAAAGAACAATCTGCTCTTTGCGAACGACGGCAAGGAGAACATCCTCGACGATTATTGCGCGCTCGTCGCGGCGACCGAGCTCTTCAGGACGACGGGGAAACCGGTGTATAGGGAGGCGGCGGACAAGCGGGCGGCGTCGCTCGCGGCCAGACTGACAAGCGGGGCGGCGTCTGGATCAGGGAGCGCGTCCGGGACGGCGGGGGGCGCGGCGGGCGGGACAACGGGCGGGACAACAAGCGGCGTCACATACGAGAATTACTGGCGCGCCGACGACGGTGACCGGCCGTTCTTTCATCCCGTGGATGCCGGGTTGCCCGTGATCAGCCTGCTCGGCTATGCCGAGATCGCGGACGAGGCGGGACGGGCGAAGGCGCTGGACGCCGTCAGAAAATCACTCGGCTTCGAGCTCGCGGTGACGGCGGAGGTGGCCAATCCCTTCGGCTACAGCAGGCAGCTCGTCCAGTCGAAGGGCGGGGCAGCGACGCGTCGGACGAGCTTCTTCTTCCCCCACGACACCGAGACCGCGCCCTGGTGGCAGGGCGAGAACGCGAGGCTCGGGTCGATGGCCGCGGCGGCGAGGCTCGCGGCGCGCTATTTCGGTACAGACGCCGCGTTCGCCGACAAGCTACGCGCCTTCGGCCGGGATCAGATGAACTGGATCCTGGGGCTCAATCCGTTCGACGCCTGCATGCTCCACGCCAAGGGCCGGAACAACATCGCCTACATGTTCTTCGATTCCTACGAATACACGAACGCGCCGGGCGGCATCTGCAACGGCATCACGGGCGGCTACACGGACGAAGAGGACATCGACTTCGGCCTGCGCTACGCCGCGACAGGAAAAGACGACGACTGGCGGTGGGGTGAGCAATGGCTGCCCCACGCCGCCTGGTACCTCTACGCCGTTTCTCTCGGAGACTAGGAGAATGGGGTCGGACCTCAGCGACTCTAATAATATCTGTAACTTAAGCTCTTTTTGGGGGCTTTTTAAGGCCCAAATACAATGTTTTTGGGCCCAAAAACGCAACTCCCGCGAGTCAAAGGATGTTAGCGGGCCCCAAAAATTTATTTTCTCACTTTTAGGCCTAAAAACACTAAAAAAGGCCCCATTTTGGTTTATTCTGGCGAGCAAAATCTGAATATATTGTTGATTTTATTTAAGTTGCTGAGGTCCGACCCCGTCACTTATTAAATTCAGCGACCGCCCGGTAGAACGCGTTGAGGCTGGCCAGCGGCGTCCCAGGCGGGATGTTGCAGCCGGACGACAGGATGAAATTCTTGTAGCTCCGCGTGGCCTCGAGCAGGGCCCGTGTCGCCTCCCCGACCGCCTGCGGCGTCCCTTTATGGAAGACCGAAGTCGGGTCGAGGTTCCCGCTGAGAATGATATCCGGCCCGACCTTACCCAGCGCCGCGACAATATCCATGGACGCTCCGAAATGGTAGATCCCCGCGCCCGATTCGAGGATGCTTTCCAAGTGGATGATCTTCGCGTCGCAATGATGGACGATAACCGAAAATTCGGGCGTTTCGGCGGCCTCGACGATCCGGCGGACGTAGGGCGAGGAGAACCGGCCCAGGCCGGCCGGCGATAAGAGCCCGGCCGTGGGCTCGGACACGATGACGCCCCAGGCCCCGGTCTCCCGGAAGGCCAGGGCGTACTGGCACAGGAATGCCGTCACCTGCCTGAGAAGGCCCTCGATCGTCTCCGGTTCGACGGCCGTCGCCTCGATCGCCTCGCTCACACCGTAGAGCCGCCCGGCAAGGGAGAACGGGCCGAGCATGCAGCCCAGGACAGGAATGGGACCGTCGGCCTCCGCCACCAAGCGCCAGGCCGTCTCGAGCGGAACGCGGGTCCGGGCGTCACCGGGCACGGGGTCGGGGAGCGCGGTGATTTCCGCCTCGTTCGTCACGAGCCGGCCGACGACGGTCGGGATCTCGCGCTCGGGCATCCGGATCTCGCAGTTGTAGGCCTCCGCTTCGGCGCTCGGGTCCATGGCCGTAAGGAGGACGGGAGTCCGGTAGCGATCGTGGAGAGCCATGACCGCCTTGAACTGGGAGCCCGGCACGCTGACGACGTCCTCGACCGATTCGCCGGTAATCTCGAGGCCGGCGTAGGCGCCGATGGGCATGGCCAGCCGGCCCGGGAAATCCATGACGAATCGGGCGAACCGTGTGTTCATCATGGGCGGTATAATATATGAGACTCCAGAGGGGGTCAAACCTTAAATCCTACACTTTTCCCGTTGAGACTGGCATTTCAGATAGCAAAAAAGTGTAGGATTTAAGGTTTGACCCCTTCTTGCCCCCCTTTTTACCCCCTGGCAACCTTCCGCTGCCCCAAATCGTATATAAGTATGTTCCTGGCCCTCTCGAGAATTTCGGCCCCGTGATAATCAGGAGTTACCGATGAAGAGGACATCTTTATTCGCCATCGCCATCGCCCTCGCCGTCGCCATGACGACCGCCGCCATCGCCGCCTCCCCTCGCACCCAGACCCCCGCCCCCGCCGATAAGGTCGTCCACGCCGTCCGCTCGACCGAGCCCATCACCCTCGACGGCCGGCTTGACGAGAGCGTCTGGAAGACCGCCCCCCACGCGACCGGCTTCACCCAGAACGACCCCCAGGACGGCTCGCCGGCCACGGAACAGACCGACGTCTGGGTCGCCTACGACGACCACGCCCTTTACGTCGCCGCGCTCTGCCACGACTCCGACCCGTCGAAGATCCGCAAGCGCCTCGGCCGCCGCGACACGCAGACCGACTCCGACTGGTTCATGGTCGCCGTCGACCCCTACTTCGACAAGCGGTCCGGTTACTCGTTCGCCGCCAACCCGGCCGGCGCCATCACCGACTCCGCACTCTCCAACGACGTCAACCAGGATGACTCCTGGGACGGCGTCTGGGAGACGAAGGCCGCCATCAACGGCGAGGGCTGGGCCATCGAGTTCCGCATCCCCTTCAACCAGATCCGCTTCCCCAAGAAGGACGAGTACGTCTGGGGCATCAATTTCCGGCGCATGGTCCGGCGCAAGAACGAGGAGTCGAGTTTCAGCTGGGTCCCTAAGAGCGAGTCGGCTTTCGTCTCGCGTTTCGCTCGGCTCGAGGGCCTTCGCGGCATCAGCCCGGGTGGACGCGTCGAGTTCATGCCCTACGCCGTCACCCAGGCCCAGTTCCGGCCCTCGGAAAGCGGCAACCCCTTCGAGACGGGAAAACGCGGCCTGGCCAACGCGGGCTTCGACCTCAAGGTCGGCCTAAAAAGCAACCTGACGCTCGACACCACGGTCAACCCCGACTTCGGTCAGGTCGAGGTCGACCCGGCCGTCCTCAACCTCTCCGCCTACGAAACCTATTACGAGGAGAAGCGGCCCTTCTTCATCGAGGGCGCGTCCCTTTTCAATAATTTCGGGCGCGGCGGCGTCTTCATGAACGCCAACATCAACTGGCCCCAGCCGCAATTTTTCTACAGCCGGCGCATCGGCCGGGCACCCCAGGGCTACGTGACCGAGGACGGGTTCGTGCGCATGCCCGACCGGACGGCGATATTGGGCGCGGCCAAGCTCACCGGCAAGCTCGGCGGCAGCTGGAACGTCGGCTTCCTCAACGCCGTGACGGGGCGCGAGTTCGCCCAGATCGACCAGTTGGGGACGCGCCTGAGCCAGGAGGTCGAACCGTTCTCGTACTACGGAGCGCTCCGCATCCAGAAGGACATCAACGAGGGCCGGAGCGGCATCGGGCTGATGGCCACGGGCGTCATGCGCGATGTGGGTAACGAGACGCTGGCCGGCATCCTCAACAAGAACGCCTTCAGCCTGGCCGCGGACGGCTGGGTCTCGCTCGACAAGAAGAAAAACTGGGTCGTCGGGGGATGGGCGGGAACTACGCGGGTCGAGGGCAGCGTTGAGGATATATTGCGGCTTCAGAACTTGTCGATGCACTACTTCCAGAGGCCGGACGCAACCCACGTCGAGGTCGACCCGGCGGCGACGAGCCTCGGCGGTTGGGCGACGCGGTTCAACCTGGCCAAGCAGAACGGCAACCTCCTCGTGCTGGCGAGCGCGGGAGCTATTTCGCCGGGTTTCAACCCGAACGACACCGGGTTCCAGTACGGCGCATCCGACATCATCAATCTGCAGTTCATTCCCGGCTACCAATGGACGAAGCCGGGCAAGATCTTTCGCTATGCGCTCGTCCTGGGCGGCTGGTTCCGTAACTACGACTTCGGCGGCAACAAGAACTGGGACGGCGGGCTCGTCGAGTTCCAGGGCCAGCTCAGGAACTTCTGGATGCTCGACACGATGTTCGCCTACAACCCGGACACGATCAGCAAGAACCACACACGGGGCGGGCCGCTCGCGCTCATCCCGTCGGGATATCAGGTCAACCTGAACGTCACGACGGACAGCCGGAAGCCGTTCGTGTTCGAGTTCCAGGGGACGACGTACCAGAGGCCGAGGTCGTCGGAGGAATGGAACGGCCAGCTCTCGGTGCGCTGGAAACCTGGGTCGAACTTCAGCTTGTCGGTGGGGCCGACGATCGGGTTCGAGCGGAACGACATCCAGTGGGTGACGCAGGTCGACGACGCGCTGATGACGCCGACGTACGGAAAAAGATACATATTCGGACGCATCGACCAGAAGGTTCTGGGGAGCGAGATCCGGCTCGACTGGACGTTCACGCCGAAGCTGACGTTCCAGGCATATTTGCAGCCTTACATCGCGGTCGGGCACTATGATATGTTCAAGGAACTAGCGCTGGCGAAATCTTTCGACTACAACGTTTACGGCGAGGGCGGGTCGACGATCGGATATGATGACGCGAGCGGCGTCTACACGGTCGACCCGGACGGCGCGGGGGGCACGGCCGAGCCGTTCTCGTTCGGGAACCCCGATTTCAATTATAAATCGCTGCGGGGCACGGTCGTCCTGAGGTGGGAGTACCGGCCGGGCTCGCTGCTCTATTTCGTGTGGACGCAGAATCGGGCTGATTACGCCAACCCGGGAAGCCTGCAGCTCGGGCGGGACATCAGCGACTTGTTCTCCGCCCCCGGCGACAACATCTTCCTCCTCAAGGTCTCCTACCGCTGGAACATGTAGTTGGGGTCGGACCACAGCGACTCTATTAATATCATCTATTTAGGCAATTTTTGAGGGCTATTTTAGGCGCTAAATCGCTGTTTTCATGGCCAAAATGGTCAATTTACGATCCGATACCATTCATTTTTTGCGGGTCATTTGCTGCCAGTTGCCGGTTGAGCCGATGTTCGGGTTATAGCTCGGGCTTTCGCTGAAGACGTAGTCCGACCCGTTCGTCCAGGCGTTATCATAGCCGGTCGGGAGCTCGATATTCCAGTTGTTGACGGGATCGACGTACGTGTCCACTCCTCGATAGGCCTGGCTATAGTTGTCGAACATCCGGTCGTAGGACGCGCTCCGGTTCTCGTAGGTCTGCCAGATGATGTCGTTCGTTTCTTCCAGGGTCTTGTGGATCTGCTGGAACCGGGCGAAGATCGCCTGCTGCTGCCGAAGCTTCTCGCGGGTGACGATCGCCGCCAGCCGCGTGTAGCTCACGTTGAACACCGGATTATCCTGGCGCGAATAGACGGCGATCTGGAACATCCGGACCTTGGCGGGCATCTCCTCGGCCGGCGCCCGGAAACTGGTGACGCTGGCCGACCAGTTGACTTCCTGGAGGTACGTCCCCATCGTCGGCATGTTGGTGACGAAATAACTGAGAGTCGCGGTAAAATCCTCGATCACCCGGCGGCCGTTCTGGATGTACTCGACCTTGACACGGCCCGAGTCGGCCCGGTTTTCGAAAGCGAAAGTGAACGGCGAGATCTGGCCGAAAATCGTCGTCATCATGTTGCTCAACTGCAGACTGTACTGGGCGAGAGCGGGAAGCGGCTGGGTTTCCAGGATTTTGAGGTCCGTCACTCCTTGCCGGGCCTGGGCGATAAAAACGCGCTGGAGAAAATCGATCGCGCCCAGGGGCTGCATGATCGTGGCACCCATTTGGACAAATGAGGCCTGGGACATCTGGTTCGGAGACCAGAAAAGGTTGACGCGGGGGAACTGCTGAATGACCGAGCTGCCGTCAGGGCTCGAGACGGTGTAAATCGTATACGGCTCGGGAGGGTTCTTGGCAAAGTTCCAGGTGATGCCGCCGCTGAAGATCCAGTCCTTGGGGACGAGGAGCCGAAAGGCCTCCAGGTTCATGAATTGTTGGTCGAAGACGATCTGGTTACGAAAGACGAGGGGCTGGGAGGGGGCGACGGCGGACTTGGGTTGCGGGCTTTGTGCGGCTGGAGTCTGGGACGGAGGTTGGAGGCCGCGGACAGTGGCGGCTTGGAATGGAGGCCGAGAATAGGCCTGGGAAAGCGCCAAGGCCTCGAATTGGGCCGCGGCAGGGAGTCGGGCCGGGGTTTGGGCCGACTCCTGGGGTTTTGGCGGATTCAGGGCCGGAAGATACGAAGAAAACGGAAATAGGGCGGCGAAAAGAAGGACAAGACCGATGCCGAAAAGGCTGATTGCGGTAACAGGAAAACGCTTCATGATATCCCTCCATCCATCCAGGAAGCGAAGTGCTTGCTGCGCTAGCTGGGAAAACTATATGCCCGGCGAATTCCGGATGTCAACTGGGAGAATGGGGTCGGACCTCAGCAACGCTAATAGAATCAATACCTAAAGTCATTTTCGTGGGCTATTTTGGCCCTTAAATCGTTGTTTTCGGGGCGCAAGTTCAACAATGAAGTGCAACACTTGGGGTAGTTTTTGGGCAGATACTATCCTAAGTGCCAATGGTAAAACACTATAGACAGCTAACTGTGACCGAGCGCGAGCGACTGGCTTAATTGTTTGTTTTCGGGGTTAAAAACGAGCAATTAAGCCATCAAAATGACTGCCACGCAACAATAATTTGCTGATTTTATTCGAGTTGCTGTGGTCCGACCCCAGCAAGATAAGGACGCAGGGCGGAAAAGGCCGCGGCCAGGATGAGGCAGAGGGCGGCGCAGACGATCCAGACCGCGTCCCCGCCGAAGCGCTCGTAGATCGCCATGCCGGCCGCCGGGGCGACGACGAAGGCCAGAGAGAAGCTGAAGCTGAACATCCCCATGTAGCGGCCGCGGGTCGTGTCGTCGGCCCTTCCGGCGATGAGGGCCGTGACCAGGGGCATGCTCAGCATCTCGCCGAACGTCCAGATGGCCACGGTCAGGGCGGCGAAAGCGAACCCTCGCCCGAGCGGCATCAGACCGAATCCTACGCCGAGCAGGATGAACGACAAGTTGATCATCCGGGCCAGCGGGTATTTGCGGATCTTCTCCATGAGGATCATCTCCAGGAAAACGATGAGGATCGTGTTCACGGCGAAGAGCTGGCCGATGCGGTTCTCGGCCAAGCCGTAGACGTTCCTCATGTAGAGGGGGTAGGTCGTCAGGACCTGGATAAAGACGGCACTCCAGACGAAAAAGATGAGCATGAGCAGGAGGAAGGGGCCGTCGCGCCACGGCGAGCGGGCTTTTACGACAGCCGGCTCGGACGCCTGACCCGAAGCCGTCCTCTCCACGGTTATTCCCGCTATTCCCTGCCCCGCGATCCGATCCGCCGCTTTCCTCTCCCCGGCCGCTTCCTGAGCTACTTCTGACGTTGACCGAACACCGAATTCTGATTGCCCCGCACCGGTTGTCGTGGCCGTCGAACTTGTTTCCTGTCTTGCCTCTCGCCCCGCTCCCAACTCCGTACGACTGGACTCCACGGGCTTAAACGCCAAAGCCGTCGCCCCGGTCGCGCTCGCACCTCTCCCCCGCGACTGCCGCCACAGCAAAGCGAAAACCCCGGCCGCCGCGAGCGAGGTCAGACCGTCGGCCCAGAAGAGGAGCCGATAGTCGCGCAAGGCCAGTACGCCGCCGACGGCCGGCCCGATGGTCGCCCCCAGGTTGTTGGCCAGCCGGTTGAGGGCAAAGCCTTTGACTTGGAGGTCGGGCGGGCAGATTTTCGACATCGACGTGGCGTTGGCCGGGTAGAGCATGCCCGCAAATAGGGCCAATCCGAACAAGAGCGGCAAGATTCCCCAAACCGAGCGGACCTGTCCCAAGATGATGAGAACGACGCCGCAGACAGCGAGGCTCGCCTTCTGGACCTTGATCGACCCGACACGGTCGGCCAGCCAGCCGCCGAGGAAAGCGCCGGCCAAGGAGCCAACGCCGTAAAGGCTCAGAGCCTGACCGGCGCGCGCCGGGCTGAGGCCGAGTTTCCGGGTCAGGTAGAGAGAGAGAAAAAAATGACCATCGCCCCGGAGGAATTGACCAGGTTGACGGCGAAAAGGATCCAGGCCCGTCGCGGCAAGCCGCGGTAGGCCTGGCGGTAGAGGGCGATGATGTTCAGGGCCATGGCCGATGCCGGTCATTATAGCAAATGCCGGCACAAGCGAAAGGGGGAGAAAGAAGGGGTCAAACGTTGAAGCGGATGCTGAGGATGTCGCCGTCCTTGACGCTGTAGTCTTTGCCCGCCAGCAGGAACTTGCCCTTGTCCTTGACCGCCTTCTCCGAGCCCCAGGCGACCAGGTCCTCGTACTTGAAGCATTCGGCGGCGATGAACCCGCGGGCCAGGTCGGAATGAATGGCGGCCGCCGCCTCGACGGCCGTGGCGTCGCGCCGCACGTTCCAAGCACGGACCTCGTCGTCGCCGACGGTGAAGAAGCTGATGTAGCCTAGGGCGTCGTAGGCCAGAGCCGTGAGCCGATCGCGGGCCGATTCCCGGATGCCCATGTCGTCCATGAAGGCCCGGGCGGATTCCTCATCGAGCCGCGAGAGCTCCATTTCGAACTCGCCGGCAAACTCCA
This sequence comes from Candidatus Aminicenantia bacterium, assembly GCA_041479905.1. Lineage (GTDB taxonomy): Bacteria > Acidobacteriota > Aminicenantia > Aminicenantales > Saccharicenantaceae > RBG-16-66-30. The sequence continues at coordinate 907 of JBGOYY010000079.1, read as the reverse complement.
CGGCCCGATATCTCTCGCCGATCGTCTCCAGAACCGCCTCGTTTTTGCCGAAGAGCGCCTCGTGGGAGTTCAGGATAGCTAAAGCCTGTTTCTTGGTCAGGAACTGGAAGCCGCGGATGATCGTCTCGCCGTCCGCGTCGAGCTCCAGCTCGCGAACCGGCCGGCCGGCGTTGAGCGCATCGACGACGCGTCGCAAGACCTTCTCCTCCGCCCTGAGCGCCGGGGTTGTCAGGCCCTTCTTGAGCCCGAGCTCGATCTTCTCCAGCCGCTTCTCGGCAACGATGAGGTCGGCGATCAGGAGCTCGTCCTCGATCTTTTTCAGGTCTACGAGCGGCGACGGGTCGCCCAGGAGGTCGCTCCCGAATCCCCTCAGGACGATGGCCAGGGCGTCGCACGTGCGGACGAGCTTCATCATGTCTCCCGAGAAGGCGTCCGAGCGGGCGTCGCCCTCGCTGACTCCGGCCAGGTCGACGATATCGATCGTCGGATATACAACCCTTTTCGGCCGGTAGATCGCGGAGAGTTCCGTGACGCGTTCGTCGCCGACCTTGACGGCCGCCAAGTTGGGGCCCACCCGGCCCGCGGAGTAGGCCGAGACCGCGGCGGACGAGCCCGTCAGCGCATTGAACAGCGTCGTTTTCCCCGATTTTTGGAGCCCGATAAAACCAATCTTCATTGTCCTTAATCCTTCGGCCAATCCCCTCTTCCCGATCGCTACTTGGCGATCGCCGCCTGCGCCTTGACAAGGGCCGGGGCCCGGGCCGGGGCGCCGGCAAAATTCCAACCGCTTGTTGGTCAGCCTGGATCCGCCGCCGGGCGGATGAGGGAAAGGCTCAAGCGCCTCAAACGAATGGAGTTAGTTTAGCAGAATCGGGACGGCCTAGCAAGAGGGGGGGCAAGAGGGGGT
>JBGOYY010000078.1:0-12186 GCA_041479905.1 Candidatus Aminicenantia bacterium | reverse complement strand
CACCCCCTCGGCGTCGAGCTTGCCGCGGATGATGTGGTAGCGGACGCCGGGCAGGTCCTTGATGCGGCCTCCCCGGATCATGACGATCGAGTGCTCCTGGAGGTTGTGGCCGACGCCGGGGATGTATCCCGTGACCTCGATATTGTTGGTCAGCCTGACCCGGGCCACCTTCCGCATGGCCGAATTCGGCTTCTTGGGCGTCGTCGTGAAGACCCGGGTGCAGACGCCCCTCTTCTGAGGACAGGCGTCGAGGGCCGGGGATTTGCTCTTATATTTTTTGGGCGATCTGCCTTTTCTGACGAGTTGATTTACGGTCGGCAATGAAAAATACTCCTCTACATGAAATTCGAACGTGAGTTTTATTCAGCCCCAGGAAGATAGTCCCGAGACGAATGGACGGATAATAACAAAATTCGGCCTCCCTGTCAAGAAATTTAAGGGGATTCCCGCCTCGAGAACGGCCTCACAGGCCGGGCAGGATCTCCTTCTCCTTTTCGGCGAGGACCGGCGGCTTGTCCTCCTTGAGTTCTACGTTCCGGTAATATTTGTAGCCCGTACCGGCCGGGATGAGCCGTCCCATGATGATATTTTCCTTCAGCCGCCTGAGGTAATCCACCTTTCCGTAAAGGCTGGCCTCCGTCAGGACCCGGGTCGTCTCCTGGAAGGAGGCGGCCGAGATGAAGCTGTCGGTGCTCAGGGCGCTCTTGGTGATCCCCAGGAGGAGCGACCGGGCCTTGGCCGGTTTGCCGCCCTTCTTCATGATCTTCTCGTTCTCCGCCTGGAAGATGAACTTGTCGACCTGCTCGTCGACGAGGAAGTCGGTGTCCCCCACCTCTTCCACCTTGACCCAGCGCAGCATCATCCGGATGATCGTCTCGATGTGCTTGTCGTTGATGGACACGCCCTGGAGGCGGTAAACGGACTGGACCTCCTTCAGGAGGTACTCGGCCAGCTCCTTCTCGCCGAGGACCCTGAGGATGTCGTGGGGGTTGACCGGACCGTCCATCAAGGCGTCGCCGGCCCGGATCCTCTCCCCGTCGGAGACGCTGAGGTGGGCGCCCTTGGGGACGAGGTATTCTTTCTCGCCGCCGCGCTCGTTACGGACGGAGATCTTGCGGGAGCTGCGGACGAGGCCGCCGATCTGGACGGTCCCGTCGATCTCGGAGATGGCCGCCGGGAACTTGGGCCGCCGGGCCTCGAAGAGCTCCTCGGCCCGGGGCAGGCCGCCCGTGATGTCCTTCGTGCGGGCCGCCTCGCGGGGGATCTTGGCCAGGACGTCACCCGCGAAGACCCTCTCCTCGTCCTTGATAACGAGGTTCGCCCCCGAAGGGAGGAAGTACTTCCGCAGGACGACCGGCCGGCCCTTGTCGTCGGTCTTCTTGAGGTCGAGGATCTCGATCTGGGGCTGGAGCTTCTCGTCCTTGGGGTCGATGATGACCTTCTTTCGGAGGCCGGTGAACTCGTCCTGGACCTCCTCCATGCTGACCTCCAGGACGACGTCGTGGTAGCGCACGATCCCCGTCTCCTCGGTCAGGATGAAAGTGTTGAAGGCGTCCCACTCGGCGAATGCCTGACGGGCCTTGATCTCCCCGCGATCGGGGACGAGGATCTTGGCGCCGTAGGGGACTTGGTAATGTTCCACCTCGCGGCCCCGGTGGTCGAGGATGGCGATGTTGGCGTTACGGTTGACGACGATCGACGTCCCGTCCTTGTTGACGACGGCCTTGAGGTTGGCGAACTTGAGCACACCCTCGTTCTTGGCCTCCAGCTTGGATTTTTCGGCGCCGCCCATGGCGATGCCGCCGACATGGAACGTCCGCATCGTGAGCTGGGTGCCGGGCTCGCCGATGGATTGTGCGGCGACGATGCCCGCGGCTTCGCCGAGCTCGACCAGCTTGCCGGAGGCCGGGCTCCGCCCGTAGCAGAGCTGGCAAATGCCGCGCTTGGCTTCGCAGGCCAGGACCGAGCGGATCTTGACCCGCTCGATGCCCAGGTTCTGAAATTCCTGGGCGACCTTCTCGGTGATCTCCTGGTTCGTATCGACGATGGTGACGCCGGTATCCGGGTTGACGACGCGCGCGAGGGCCATGCGGCCGACGACGCGGTCGATGAAGGGCTCGATGATCTCGCCGTTCTCGACGATAGCGGAGACGTTGATCCCCTTGAGGGTGCCGCAGTCGTGCTCGTCGACGATGACTTCCTGGCAAACATCGACGAGTTTCCGCGTCAGGTAGCCGGAGTTGGCCGTCTTGAGGGCCGTATCGGCCAGGCCCTTGCGGGCGCCGTGGGTCGAGATGAAGTACTGGAGGACGTTCAGTCCCTCCCGGAGGTTGGAGACGATGGGCGTCTCCAGGATCTCGCCCGAGGGCTTGGACATGAGGCCGCGCATCCCGGCGAGCTGGCGGATCTGCTGCTTGTTGCCCCGGGACCCGGAGTCGGCCATGACGTAGAGCGGATTGAGTTCTTTGCCTTCGAGGCTGATCCTTTTCATTTCCTTGAGCATGGCTTTCGAGACGTCTTCCGTGGCCGTGCCCCAGGTCTCGATGACCCGGTTGAACCGCTCGCCCGAGGAGATCGTGCCGGCCCGGTAGAGTTTCTCGATGTCCTGGACGTCCTTCTCGGCCTTTTCGACGAGCCCCTTCTTTTCCCCGGGGATGACGAAGTCGTCGATGGCCAGGGAGAATCCGGCCCGCGTCGCGTAGGTGAAGCCGAGTTCCTTCAAGGCGTCGAGGATCAGGACCGTCGGCTGGAGCCCCGCCTTGAGATAGGCGTAGAAGATGAGGTTCTCCATGCCCTTTTTCCTGAGCATCCCGTTGACGTAGGGTAAGCTCTTGGGCAGGACGCTGTTGAAGATGATCCGGCCCGGCGTCGTCTCGACGAGCTCGTTCTTGAAATCCTGGACGGGACAGTTCATGACGCCTTGGTCGTCGTCATAAGTGTCCAGGTTCATGAAAGGACCGCTGAACCTCAGCTTGATGATGCTCTGGAGCGAGATCTCCTTGTTCTCCTCGGCCAGGAGGGCTTCGTCGCGCGAGCCGAAGATCCGGCCCTCCCCTTTTAGGCCCGTCTTGGCCAGGGTCAGGTAGTAGCATCCGAGGACCATGTCCTGGCTGGGGATTGTCAGCGGCCGGCCGTGCGCGGGAGAGAGGATGTTGTTCGTCGAGAGCATCAAGGTCCGGGCCTCGATCTGGGCTTCGACCGAGAGCGGGATGTGGACGGCCATCTGGTCGCCGTCGAAGTCGGCGTTGAAGGCGGCGCAGACGAGCGGGTGGATCTGGATGGCCTTGCCCTCGATGAGGATGGGCTCGAAGGCCTGGATGCCCAGGCGGTGCAGGGTGGGCGCCCGGTTGAGCAAGATCGGGTGCTCGTGGACGACCTCTTCGAGGTAGTCCCAGACCTCGGGCCTCTCCTGCTCGTGCCATTCCCGGGCGACCTTGACGCTCGGGACGAGGCCCTCCTTTTCCAGCTTGTTGAAAATGAAGGGCTTGAACAGTTCGAGGGCCATCTTCTTGGGCAGGCCGCACTGGTTCAGCTTGAGCTCGGGGCCGACGACGATGACGGAACGGCCCGAATAGTCGACGCGCTTGCCGAGGAGGTTCTGGCGGAACCTCCCCTGCTTGCCGCGAAGGGCCTCGCTGAGGGACTTGAGGGGCCGGCGGTTGGCGCCGAGGTGGACGCGGCCGCGCTTGCCGTTGTCGAAGAGGGCGTCGACGGCCTCCTGGAGCATCCGTTTCTCGTTGCGGATGATGAGCTCGGGGGCCTTGAGCTCGATGAGCTTCTTGAGCCGGTTGTTGCGGTTGATGACCCGGCGGTAGAGGTCGTTGAGGTCGGAGGTGGCGAAGCGTCCGCCGTCGAGACGGACGAGGGGACGGAGATCGGGAGGGATGACCGGGATGACGTCGAGGACCATCCACTCCGGCCGGTTCCCGGACCGCTTGAGGGCCTTGAAGACGCGCAGCCGCTTGGCATAGCGGAGCTTGCGTTGCTGGGAGGCATCCTTCTTCATCAGCTTGCGGAGACGCTCGGCCTCCTTCTGGATGTTGATCTTCAAGAGGAGGATCTTGATCGCCTCGGCCCCGATCGAGGCCTCGAACTTGTCGCCATACTTCTCCTGGGCGTCCTTGAACTCCTCCTCGTTGAGGAGCTGCTTTTCCTTGAGCGGCGTGTCGGCGGGGTCGATGACGATGTAGGACTCGAAATAGAGGACCTTCTCCAGGTCCTTGATGGACAGGTCGAGGACGAGCCCGACGCGGCTCGGCGGGCTCTTGAAGAACCAAATGTGGGCGACGGGAGACGCCAGCTGGATGTGGCCCATCCGTTCCCGGCGGACCTTGGACTTGGTGACCTCGACGCCGCAGCGCTCGCAGATGATGCCCCGGTACTTCATCCGCTTGTACTTGCCGCAGAGGCACTCGTAGTCGTTGATGGGGCCGAAGATCTTGGCGCAGAACAGGCCGTCCTTCTCGGGCTTGAACGTCCTGTAGTTGATAGTCTCGGGCTTGGTCACCTCGCCCCAGGACCAGCTCTTGATCTTGTCCGGGGAGGCGAGGCTGATCCGGACCCGGTCGAATTCGAGCCGCGGCCGCGGAGCGGTCGTGATCGGTGTCCTGATGTCCATTAAGCTTCTCCTTTGCCCGCTTGGGGGGGTATGGCGATGCCCCAAGGCAGCACTTCTTCCTTGTCCCCCTTCTCCAGCTCCACGTTCAGGCAGAGGCTCTGGAGCTCCCGGATGAGGACGTTGACGGATTCGGGGAGACCGGGCGTGAATTCCAGGTCGCCTTTGACGATGGCCTCGTAGATCTTGGCCCGTCCTTCGACGTCGTCGGACTTGACCGTCAGGAGCTCCTGGAGGCAGTAGGCCGCGCCGTAGGCTTCGAGGGCCCAGACCTCCATCTCGCCGAATCGCTGGCCGCCGAACTGGGCCTTGCCGCCGAGCGGCTGCTGGGTGATGAGGGAGTACGGCCCGGTCGAGCGGGCGTGGATCTTGTCGTCGACGAGGTGGTAGAGCTTCATCATGTAAATGTAGCCCACGGTCACTTCCTGGTCGATGAGTTCGCCGCCCATGCCGTCGAAGAGCGGGGTCTTGCCGCTCTCCGGCAGTCCGGCTTTCTTGAGCATCTGCTTGATCTCGTTCTCGCTCGCGCCGTCGAAGACGGGCGTGGCCATCCAGATGTCGAGGGTCCGGGCGGCCCACCCGGCGTGGGTCTCCAGGATCTGGCCGACGTTCATGCGGGAGGGGACGCCGAGCGGATTAAGGACGATCTCGACGGGCGTCCCGTCGGGCAGCCGGGGCATGTCCTCCATGGGCACGATCTTGGCGACGATGCCCTTGTTGCCGTGCCGGCCGGAGACCTTGTCGCCCACGGACAGCTTCCGCTTCATGGCGATGAAGACCTTGATCGACTGGATGACACCCGGGGCGAGCTCATCGCCCTTCTTGAGGTTGTCGACCTTCTCCTTGAAGACGGTCCGGAGGGCCTCGATCTGGCGCTTGACCTTCTTGTCGAGGTCCTTGATCTCGCGGTCGCGGTCCGCGTCGTCGTCGAGCTTGAGCTTCGCCGCGCCGTCGAAGTCCAGAGTTTCCAGGACTTTTTCGGTCAGCTTGGTCCCTTTTTCGAGGGTCAGGCTGCCGGCCTTCTGGGTCTTCTCGACGACCGAGCCCTTGAGGAGGGCCCGGACCTTCTCCCATTTCTCGTTTTCCATGATGACGATCTCGTCGTCGAGGTTCCGCTTGAGCGTGGCGATCTCGTCTTTTTCGATGGCCTTGGCCCGGGGCCCCTTCTCGATGCCCCGGCGCGAGAATATGCGGACGTCGATGATGGTCCCTTCGACGCCGGGCGAGCAGGAGAGAGAGGCGTCCTTGACGTCGAGGGCCTTCTCGCCGAAGATCGCCTTGAGGAGCTTCTCCTCGGGCGACAGCTGGGTCTCCCCTTTCGGGGCCACCTTCCCGACGAGGATGTCGCCCGACTTGACGTGGGCGCCGATGCGGACGATGCCGTTCTCGTCGAGGTTGCGGAGCAGGTTATCGGGAACGTTGGGGATATCGCGGGTGATCTCCTCGGGGCCGAGCTTGGTATCGCGGGCCTCGATCGTCTCCTCGACGATGTGAAGGGACGTGAAAATATCTTCCTTGATCAGCTTCTCGCTGACGATGATAGCGTCCTCGAAGTTGTAGCCCCGCCAGGGCATGAAGGCGCAGAGGACGTTGCGGCCGAGGGCGAGCTCGCCGCCGTCCGTGCAGGAGCTGTCGGCCAGAACCTGTCCCTTGACGACCGTGTCCCCCTTCCGGACGATGGGCCGGTGGTTAGTGGAGGTATTCTGGTTGGTCCGGAGGAACTTGATCAGGGTATAGAGGTCCGTGCCGACGTCGTAGCTCCGGCTGGCTTTCTTTTCGTCCACCCGAACGATGATCCGTTCGGCATCCACGAACTCGACGACCCCGTCCCGGCGGCAGACGATGACGTCGCCCGAGCCGACGGCGACCAGGCCCTCGATCCCCGTCCCGATGAGCGGGGCCTCCGGGCGGATGAGCGGGACGGCCTGGCGCTGCATGTTGGAGCCCATCAGGGCGCGGTTGGCGTCATCGTGCTCGAGGAACGGGATGAGCGCGGCCGACAGAGAGACGAGCTGCTTCGGGGAGACGTCGATGTAGTGGATCTGCTCGCGGGGGATGAACTTGAAGTTGCCCCGTTCCCGGGCGCTGACGAGGTCGTTCTTGAAATGGCCTTTCTCGTCGACGGGAGCGTTGGCCTGGGCGATGTTGTACTTCTCTTCCTCCCAGGCGGTGAGGTAGAAGCAGTAGGGCTGGACGACCGGGAGCTGGCGGGTCTTCTGATCTTTGAGCCGTTCGACGGCCTTGAGCATCTTGTCCTTCTCGACGATCTCGCCGATCTTGTAGTCGCTCGTCCCGGGATGGAGGATCTTGACGTAGTCGATGATCCGGCAGTTTTCGACCTTCTGGTAGGGGGTCTCGATGAAACCGTACTCATTGACCCGGGCGAAACAGCTGAGGGAGGAGATCAGGCCGATGTTCGGGCCTTCCGGGGTCTCGACCGGGCAGATCCGGCCGTAGTGAGAGGCCTGGATGTCGCGGACTTCGAAGCCGGCCCGTTCCCGGCTGAGGCCGCCCGGGCCGAGGGCGGAGAGGCGCCGCTTATGGGTGATCTCGGCCAAGCTGTTGATCTGGTCCATGAACTGGGAGAGCTGGGAACTGCCGAAGAACTCCTTGAGGGCGGCGATGACCGGCTTGGAGTTGATGAGGTCCTGGGGCATGGCCGCCGCCAGGTCGGCGGTAATGGTCATCTTTTCCTTGATCGTCCGCTCCATCCGGGTCAGACCGATACGGAAGGCGTTCTCGACCAGTTCGCCGACGGAACGGACCCGCCGGTTGCCCAGGTGGTCGATGTCGTCGACCAGGCCCTCTCCGAAGCGGAGGTTGAGCAGGTACTTGAGGACTTCCACGTAGTCGAGCGGCGTCAGCGTCTTGTCGTCGAGAGGGGTCTCGAGCCCGAGCTTGATGTTGAACTTGAGCCGGCCGATCCGGGAGAAGTTGTACTTCTGGGGATTGAAGAACAGGCTGCGGAAGAGGTTGTGGGCGCTCTCCTGGGTGTGGGGCTCGCCCGGCCGCAGCTTGCGGTAGATCTCGCCGAGCGCGGACGCCTGGTCCTTGCGGAGGTCCTTCTTCAGGGTCGTACTCAGGATGAGCCCGGCCCGGTCCTCCTCGGGGAAGAAAACTTCGAACGGCTCTCCCCGCCCGACGAGGAGGTCGAGCTGGGCGTCGCCGATGTCCTCGTTGACCCTGACCTTGCCCTTGATCCCGACGAGGGAGTAAGCCCCCTGGAACTCCTTCTTGAGGAGCGGGACCCGGGTGACGCCGGCGGCTTTCAGGGCGGCCAGAACATCCGGGACGATCTTCTTCTTGCCGGGGGCGAGGACCTTGCGGCCCTTGGCGTCGGTGACGTCGTCCGCCGGGGACTTCCCGACGAGGCTGTCCGTGACTTCCCAGTACAGCTTACCGTCTTCGGGGATGACCTTGTAGGTCTTGTGGAAGAGCTTGAGGATCTCCTCGTCCGTGCCGAAGCCGAGGGCCCGCAGGAAGACCGTGGCCAGGAATTTTTTCTTCCTGTCCAGCCGGACCCAGATGAGGCTTTTCGAATCGTGTTCGAACTCGACCCAGGCGCCGCGGTACGGGATGATCTTGGCGATGAAGAAGCCCTTGTTCTCCGCTTGGCGGAAGAACACGCCCGGCGAGCGCTGGAGCTGGCTGACGACGACCCGCTCGATACCGTTGAAGATGAAGGCCCCCTTCTCGGTCATGAGCGGGATGTCGCCGAAATAGACTTCCTGCTGCTTGATGTGCTTGAGGCGCTTGGCCTTGGTCACGGCGTCCTTTTCCCAGGACACGAGCTGGATCTTGAGCTTGAGGGGGATGGAGTAGCTGTAGCCCTTCTGGATGCACTCCATCGGCGTGTACTTGAGCTTGATGCCGACGCGGTCGCCGCAGTGCTCGCACAGGGGAAGCTCGATCTTTCGGGCCGCGCCGCAGAAGGGGCAGACCTCTTTCTCGGCGAACTCCATGTCCGCCGGGAGGAGGGTCTGGCAGGCGCCGCACCGGGCCCGGGAGTTCTCGACCCCCTTGAGCCGCCCGCACTTGCATTCCCAGGTCCCGATCGAATAGCTGAGGAACTCCAGCTCCGTCGTTTCCTTGAAGTCGGAGATGGGGAAGACATCCTTCAAAGCGGCCTGGAGGCCGGTGTCCTTGCGCTCTTCGGGCAGGAGCTCCATCTGGAGGAATTCGGCGTAGGACTTCGTTTGGATGTCCAGAAGGTCGGGCATGGGGAAGACCGCTTTGATCTTCGAGAAATCGACCCTCTCGCGGTACGGTTTTTTAGGTTCTTTGAGCATGCTGTCTCACTCTCAAGCAGAGATGGAGTGTCCTCGTTTCCGAGACCGGACAAACGGACGCTCAGCCAACCGGGTCACTTACTGAAGCTCGATGACGGCTCCGACTTCGGCGAACTTGGCCTTGATGGCTTCGGCCTCTTCCTTGGTCACGCCCTCTTTGACCGCCTTGGGGGCGCCGTCGACGAGGTCCTTCGCCTCTTTCAGGCCGAGGTTGGTGACTTCCCGGACGACCTTGATGACGTTGATCTTCTTGTCGCCCACGGTTTTCAGGATGACGCTGAACTCGGTCTTCTCTTCGGCAGGCTTGGCGTCGGCCTGGGCGGCGGCGCCGGCCACCATGACGGGAGCGGCCGCGGCGGCGCTGATGCCGTACCGGGTCTCGAACTCCTTGATGTAGTCCGAGAGTTCCAGGATGGTCAGGGTGTCGAGGTGGGTGAAAAACTGTTCCTTGGTGAGTTTTTCCATGTCACGAGTCTCCTTTTATTAGTTTTCGGTGTTTTTCGTCTTTTTGAGTTCGCCGAGAAGGATCCCGACGTTGGCCAGCGGCGCCTGGAGGGTCCGCATGAGCCGGTGGAGCGGGTTGGCCATGATATAGGCGATCTTGCCGACCAGGTCCTCGCGGGAGGTGAGCTTGCTGACCTCGTCGAAACGGCCGGGGGCGAGGTACTGGCCCTCGACCCGGCCGCCCTTGACCGCCAGGACCTTCCCCTGGTTGGAGAAATCCTTGAGGATCTTGGCCAGCTGGATCGGATCCTTGCCGGCGAAGGCGATGGCCGTGGGCTTCTGGAAGAAGGGACGGAGAGGCTCCGGGCAGCGCTCACCCAGGGCCCGCAGGGCCAGCCGGTTCTTGATGACCTTGTAGGTGAAGGCGTTCTTCCGCAGGATCTTCCGCAGCTCGACCGACTGGGAGACCTTCATCTTTTTGAAGTCCACCAGGTAGTAGGTGCTGTTCGTCTCGAAGAGACGCTCGAGCGTCTGGATGATGGGTTGCTTGGCTTCCTTTTTCACTTCGCTCGCTCCTAGCTCTCTAAGATGTCCTCGGAAATCTTGAAGGATGGCCCCATGGTCGAAGACACGAACATCGTCCGGATGTACTTGCCCTTGGCGGCCGGCGGCTTGGCGTGGGCGATGGCCTGGACGAAGGTCCGCAGGTTCTCGACGAGCTTGGCCTCCGGGAAGGAAACCTTCCCGACGGTGGAATGGACGATGCTCGTCTTGTCGACGCGGAACTCGACCTTGCCCGCCTTGGTCTCCTCGACGGCCTTCTTGACATCGAAGGTGACCGTCCCCGACTTGGGGTTGGGCATGAGGCCCTTGGTGCCCAGGATGCGGCCGAGCTTGCCGACGCCGCGCATGACGTCGGGCGTGGCGATGACGATGTCGAAGTCGATCCAGCCGCCGGCGATCTTCTCGATGATCTCGTCCCCGCCGAAGTAGTCGGCGCCGGCCGCCTCGGCCTCCCTGAGCTTCTCCCCGGCGGCGATGACGCAGATCTTCTTCGTCTTGCCGGTGCCGTGGGGAAGGACGACGGTGCCGCGGACCATCTGGTCCGAATGCTTGGGATTGACGCCCAGCCGGATGTCCATGTCGACGGACTCGTCGAACTTGGCGAAGTGGGCCTTCTTGAGCAGGCTGACGGCCTCCTCCAGGGAGTAATCCCGGGGCTCCGGCCCCTTGACCTCCCGGGCCTTGATGGTGTTCTTGCCGTGTTTACTCACTGATGATCTCCAATCCCATGTTTTTCGCGGTCCCCTCGATGATCTTCTTCGCGGCCTCGATATCGTAGGCGTTGAGGTCGGGGAGCTTCGTCCGGGCGATGTCCTCGATCTGTTTCTGGGTGACCGTGCCGACCTTCTCCTTGTTCGGCGTCCCGGATCCCTTGGCGATCCCGGCCGCTTTTTTCAGGAGATAGGACGCCGGCGGGGTCTTGACCACGAAATTGAACGACTTGTCCTTGAACACGGTGATCAGGACGGGGACGACGGTGCCCTCGTCCATCTTCTTCGTCCGTTCGTTGAACTCCCGGACGAAGCCCATGATGTTGACGCCGTGCTGGCCCAGGGCGGGGCCGACCGGAGGGGCGGGGCTCGCCTGTCCCGCGATGATCTCCAGCTTGATCTTGGCAATGACTTCTTTCGACATCTCGTCCTCCTAAAGCTTTTCCACCTGCAGGAACTCGAGCTCCACGGGAGTGGACCGGCCGAAGATGGTGACCAGGACCTTGAGGGTGCTCCGCTCGGCGTTGACCTCTTCGACGATCCCGCTGAAGTTGAAGAAGGGGCCGTCGATGATCCGGACGGCCTCACCTTTCTCGAAGGAGTGCTTGGGCTTGGGCTTTTCCGAGGTCGTCTGCATGTGCTCGACGATCTGGTCGACCTCTTTCTTGCTCAGGGAGGTGGGGGTCCGGCCGGAGCCGACGAAGCCCGTCACCTTGGGGACCTGGCGGATCATCAGCCAGTTCTCGTCGTTCATCTCCATTTCGACGAGGATGTACCCCGGGTACGACCTCTTCGTGGAGACGACCTTCTTCCCGCCCCGGATCTCGATGACGTCCTCGGTCGGGATGATGATCTGCCCGACCTGGTCCTCGAGATGGAGCTCGATCGCCTTCTGTTTGATCGATTCGGCGACGAACTTCTCGAAGCCGGAGTAGGTGTGAACGACAAACCAGTTTTTTGCCATCGTCCGATTCCTTGCGTTTATCCGAATAGGGACTTGATCCGGCCGATCACCCAGGAGAAGATCACGTCCATGAAGAACAGGTAGAAGCCGAAAAAGATCGTGGCGGCGATGACGACGATCGTCGTGCTGGTGACCTCGTTCTTGGAGGGCCAAGTGACCTTCTTGAGTTCCGACTTGACGTCCTTGATAAAATTCCAGAACCGTTTGTACCAGCGAATCTTGTCGTTCATGGCATGTCCTTTGTCCGACTTGCGCGGCCTGACCGTCCCGATCCGGTCGCCGCTCGCCTTGCGGGCAGAAGATGGCAGGTGAGGCAGGGCTCGAACCCGCAACCTGCGGTTTTGGAGACCGCTGCTCTACCAATTGAGCTACTCACCTGTCGTCCCGTCATGGCCGTTCGTTTATTTGCCTTCCTTGTGGGCCGTGTGCTTCCGGCAGGAGGGGCAGAATTTGCGCGTCTCGAGCTTGTCCGTCTGCTTCTTCTTGTTCCGCGTCGAGGAATAGTTCCGCCGCTTGCATTCGCCGCACTGGAGCGTGATGATCTCTCGCATGTTCAACCTTTCCTTCCGTCGGACGTCCTCTCGGACGTCTCGGCTTTGT
>JBGOYY010000077.1:0-12275 GCA_041479905.1 Candidatus Aminicenantia bacterium | reverse complement strand
TCTCAGAACCCGAGCCATGCTTTCACCGCATCTGGATCCTATAATGTGACTCTTACAGTGGCGAATTCTGCCTCATCCACCAGTGTAAGTCAGATCATCAACGTAAGCGCCGGGGCCACACTTTCGGCCTCCTTTACCTACAGCCCGGCCTCACCTGGGGTGGGGCAGGCGGTCCAGTTTACGGACACCTCGGTAGGGACGCCGACCTCCTGGCAATGGAACTTCGGGGACGGCTCGACGAGCACATCCCAGAACCCGAGCCATGCTTATACAACGGTGGCGTCATTCACCGTGACGCTAACGGCTAGAAATAGCTCTGGATCAAGTGTCGCGAATCGAAATCTAGCGGTGGCTTCTCAGGGCGCTATCATCATCAATCATACCTCCATAAGAGTTTCCATTATTCCGTCGGAATGGATTACGGGCGCCAAGCAGTCGCTCCATATCGCTTATGGTCACACCTCGCACGGGAGCCAGTTGACTACGGGAATGACGGGCCTCGCTCAATGGAGAGGTGCGTTGTATGCTTGGAACAATGGTGGAACAGGCGGAGCGCTCGACATCCGGGATTATAATGGAAATTTTGGAGGCCTGGGAATCGCTAATGACCTCGGATCAGACATCAGTGGCAATCTCGATAGAACTGCTTGGGAAAGAGCTACGCGGGCTTATCTACCCCAACACCCTGAGATCAACGTAGTCATCTGGTCTTGGTGCTACCAGGTGGGGGGGACAGAGGCGGAGATACAGCTCTATCTCGGCCTGATGAACCAGTTGGAAAGAGACTTCCCCAGCGTCAAATTCGTATATATGACTGGTCATGTTGATGGAGCGCCCCTGACAGGTAATCCTTGGGAGATTGCCACGCCACTCCGCAATCAGCAGATCCGAGATTATTGTATAGCCAATAATAAGATCCTTTACGATTTTGCAGATATCGAGAGCTATGATCCGGACGGGAATTACTTTGGTGCTAAGCGGGTCAACGATGCCTGCGATTACGACAGCAACGGTGACGGGGTCCGTGACAGGAACTGGGCCATCGACTGGCAGAACGCCCACCCGGGAGAATGGTATCAATGCGAAGCGGCACATACACAGCCGCTGAATGCGAATATGAAAGCTTATGCTGCCTGGTGGCTGTGGGCTCGTCTCGCTGGTTGGGTCGGCCAGACCAACTAGCTTATTTGAGTTTTAGTTTTTGTATCTTCCCGGACTCGTTTTTGGGCAGTGAATCTCGGATTTCATAGTACTTGGGGATTTTATATATGGCCAGATGCCGCTGCAGGAAGGATGGCATTTCTCCGGCTATAGTTTCTCGGTTGGCTTTCTTCACGACAAGATAGGCCTTCGGGGCCTCGCCAAGGACGTCGTCCGGCACGCCCAGGACCGCGGCCTCTATTACGGCAGGATGTTCATAGAGAGCATCCTCGATTTCTTTGGTGGCAACCCTGTTCCCTCCGATCTTGATCATATCCTTGCTGCGCCCGACGATAAAGAGGAAACCCTCCTCATCGGACTTGCCCAAATCGCCTGTGTAATATAGCCCGTTCTTCAGAACCTTCTCAGTTTCTTCCGGATGATTCCAGTAGCCGGACATGATATTAGACCCGCGGGCCACGACCTCTCCCTCTTCCCCCGGAGGGAGGGGCCTCCCTATCGCGTCTGCGACGAAGAGGTCGACGTTGGGTATAGCCTTCCCTATGGATCCCCATTTTCGCTGTAAATCATTTGGGGGGAGGTAGGATAGCCTGGCTGAGGCCTCGGTTGCGCCATACATGATAAACAACTTGGCCGGAGCGAAGGCCTCTGCGACCTCTTTCTGGATGGACGGCGCCATAGCTCCTCCGGCCTGAGTCAGGTAGCGGAGCTTGGGGAATTGTTGGGTTCTAAGATTCGACCGACGGAGCAGGATGGTAAAGGTCGAGGGCACTCCCGCGAATCCGGTGACTTCCTGTTTTTGCATCGTCCGCAGAACGACGTTGGGGTACATGAATCGATTATCGATGACGACAGACCCCCCGACAGAAAAATGCGTGTTCAACAATGATTTTCCGTAAATGTAATAAAACGGCAGGACAACCATGATTCGATCATCTGGCGTTAGCTCGAGATAATCGATAATTGATCGTGTGTTCGAGACAATATTCAAGTGCGATAGCACCGCGCCTCGCGGCTTGCCGGTACTTCCAGACGTATAAACGATTGAGGCCACATCCAAGTCGATCAAGTTAGCGCCCGGATTAGCGGTGGGTTCTCCCTCCATTGCGGCGGGGAGGTCTATTTTTTCCCTGAAAAATCCCTTGATGACATTCTCCTCTGAAGCGGACCAGATGAACATCAGCTCAAGCGAAGTTGGCCAATCTCGCTTTTTTTCAGTTTGCGACCCTGCCATAGGGCCTATCAAATTCTGCATTAATCTCTTGTTGGTGATGAAAAAGCGAACGTCGCAGTCGCATGCGATAAAGGCGATGTCATCTGGGGTACTTTCCGTGTTCAGGGCCACGGTCGTGCCGCCGGCTTTGAGAATAGCGTAATATGAAACCACGTACTCAATAGAGTTCTCTATATAGATAGCGACGCGGTCGCCTCTTTTCAGTCCTCGTTTTAGAAACAGATGGGCGAGCTTATTGGCGGCCGAGTTGATTTCCTGGAACGTATGCCATTTCTCGGAAGCATAGAGCCCGTCTTTCCGCGGGTGGTTTTCCGCGGAATCTTCTAGGAACGTATGAACGAATTTCGTAAGTGTCATCGTTTCCGGCCGGTTTTCTTTCCGTTATTTGATGTGCTGTGGCTCCGCCCTCAGATATTCCGTGGCCTTGATTTTTCGCTTGATGTCCTTCTGGATGTGTTCGATTTGGGCTTCGCTTAGTTCGAGGGCTTTTGCGACCTCCGGAACGGGCACGTTCTTTTCCAGGGCGTGCCAGATGACGTCTCCGATCTCGAATGGGACCCGGAAGAAAAATTCTTCCTGCGTGCACTCCGCGCTGTATGTGTCGGTCGTCGGCGTTCTTTCTTGGATCTCTTTGGGGATGTCCAGATAGGCCGCCAACTGATAGACCTGCAACTTGAATAGGTGGGCGATCGGCTTGATATCTGCTCCTCCGTCGCCATATTTGACGAAGAATCCCTGTTCGTGTTCGTCCTTATTCCCGGTCCCAATAACCGCATAGTTGAGGCGGTCGGCGTGATAATACAGCATGGACATGCGACTGCGCTGCTTGAAATTGGACGCGGCCACGACTTGGAGGTAATCCTGGAGCGGGATACGCGCCGTCTTTTCTTCTCCTTCGGGGGAGATGATCGTCAATTGGAAGATGTTAAGCTGGTCTTTTTCCCCCAGGGCGGACGGTAAAACGATTTTGGCCTTATAGGTAGCGTCATATTCCGGGAAGACATTGCGCATGGCTTCATCGCGCCTTCGGTAGGCGCCAAAGCCCGCGAGGACGGCGGTCATGTCTTCAACGATATAGCTGACGCCGAACTTCTTAGCCAGTTTTCGCGCCAATGCGGCGCTTTCCGGATTTGAATCGGATTCCGGCATAGTAATGCCCAAGACCTTTTCTGGTCCAAACGCTCTTGCGCTTAACGCCAGGCATACGCTTGAATCAAGGCCTCCGCTGATGCCGATGACACCGCCACGCTTGTGGAGGATTTGGCCGACGACTTGCCGCATTTGGTCTACGATTCGATTGACCTCGGCCGCCGCATCGATTTTGATGTCGTTCTTCGTGAATACCATTCTTCTTCTCCGTCGCTAATTCGATTGAGAGTTAACAGGCCTTATCCCTTCATGATAGACAACGATATATCATGATAAAAGAGCATGTCAAGATAACCGGGAGGGGCTAATCGGCCTCAAGAGACAGCAAATAAAGTAACAAATCAATGGCCACTACCTGCTTTCCTTGAGCATTGAGATGTCCGCCGTCGTCGGTGTAAGATGGATTCAGAAGGTTGTATGTTTCGTTCCCGACCATATAGCATGCTTTTTTCCCTCCAGGCAACGCTGACTCCGCATCTGCTAGATCGAATGCGGACTTTCCAAATCTATCCCGCAGTTTATGATTAAAGACATTCCTTTTAATGTTATCGTCCTTGAAGGGAGGCATCATGCCCAGCATCCTCTTGATAATGGGCTTGATGCCTTGGGGCATGTTGGTCAAGGGAACGGTAAAGGTGATTATCCGCAGGCTAGGATATTTCACTTCTAAATTGGTGATGGTTTTGTCGTAATAATTAAAAAGTGACTCAATGTCGGTCTTGCGGTCGATATCGACGAAACAGAACTTGAACATCGCAATATCGGTAACCTGTCCAATGCCGCCTTCCAGGATTTCACGAAAGTGGTCGATTTTGGACTTGGGATCTGTGTTCAGTCCGATCGGCGAATGGGCGAACAGGGGATTATTAAGGTCTGATGGATTCGACGTCTCGCGGATGTCCAAACGAATGGCGGAATTGTGCCCCATCACATCCTTGATGCCGTCTATGATATTTTGCCCTACGGATTGATGGGCGAAATAGATTTTTTTCTTGGAAAGAGAATCCCATTTCGCCTGGGGAATAGTATTGAGTCGTGCGTAGAAAGAGCGAAGGTCATTCATCCTATCACCTCGACAGCCCATAATGGTAAAAAGCAATATCGGAAACAGGAACCGCCAATACTCGGTCGGAAATCTTCTTCGGTAGAGCATGATTGGCATCTCCTTGGCCTGATGGTGGTTAGAAATCAAGGAGCTTTAAAGCGCCTTTTCACCGCAATGTCGGGGGAAACTGTCTTAAGTGCTCGGTAGTTTTATGTTTGCTCGTAAAATCTCTGAAAACCCTCTTGACTTGTTCCTCTGTCAACTCCATAACTCGGCATATCTCGGGAATACCGACATTGTTTTCCCAGGCATAGAGCAGCAGATCAAGCTGTTTAAAAGGCATACGGAAATACCATTCTTCATCCGTTACCGGAGCGCTGTATGTATCTGGACATGGGGCGCGGCTGATTATTTCCGGGATCACGCCCATATACTCGGCCAATTGAAAAACCTGGTTCTTATACAGATGGGCGATCGGCTCGATGTCCACGCCGCCATCACCGTACTTGACGAACAGTCCCTGAACAGCCTCGCTCTTGTTGGTCGTTCCACAGACTAGATAATTATTCCTCTCAGAGTGGTAATACTGAACCATCATGCGGGTCCTGTGCTTGGTGCAGGTAGCGGCGATGATCCCTTGGGCTTGTTCGTTGTTCAGGCGCGTGGATTTCGTGGCACGCTGGGGATCGATCACGGTCAGATTGAAGAAATTATACCCGTCCTTGTTCAAAATGTCCGAGGGAAGGGTGATCTTCAGCTTATGACCTTCTCCGAACTCCGGGTAGATCGCCTTGGCCACGGCATCCCGCTTCTCATAAGTGCCGAAGGCCTCCAGGACCGGCGTGATATCGACGATCATGGCCTCTATCCCCAATTGCTTCGCCTGTTTTGTGGCGAATTCAGCGCTCTGGGGGCTCGATTCCTTGTCCGGGAGCAACAAAGCCAAAACCTTTTCCTTCCCGACGGCCTTGACGGACAATGAGGCGGACAAAGCTGAATCGACGCCGCCGCTAAGACCGATGACAATACCCTTCCGATGCATGGATTGCATCTGATCCCTAATGAAAACGACGATTCTATCGGCTTCAGATGCACAGTTGATTTTGAGGATGTCCTTAGAAAAACTCATGCTTCACTTCCTCTTGAATTGATTTCTAATGTAACAATATCAAAGAGATAGCATTGACACGAGGACAAGTCAATAGCAGGTGGGCACAATGAGGCTTAGTGAGTGCTAGATTATCTAGTCAGTTCCGAGTAATCAAGCTGTAAGCCCATTGAAGCGATTGTCCTGATCCCCGTGACCCTCAACCCTGGCGAGATCGTCGCGCGGCTATTGCCGTTTTTCTTTCTTGTCTTTGCCGCGCCTCTCCCCGCGGCGCTGATAGAAAGAGACATATCCGCCCTCGCGGTGGCATCCACAGGAATTACTCGCGTGCTTTTTGAGGCGTACAGTGTGCCTTTCGTGCAGGGGGGCTGTCTTTTTTCTGCCGGGATTTGACATCAAAGTAGCCCTGGATTGCATTGGCATACTGTCCAGCATTGCGCGCCTGATGACGACCCTCCCGGTTAGGTAAATTTTTATAAAAAGATTTTGGAAGCAGGCGGTCCTGTACCTGGCCATTTTTCCAGTTCAGAGGGCGGCCGGTCGCCTTCTGCCACCGAGGCTCAAAAACCGCTAAATCCCGGGCAACAAAATCTCTTGACTTTGCGCTCCTTTCAAAATATTATTCAATTGAGATCAGAGGCAGGGGAGAAGGAGTTTCTTCGCGCCAGGAGGAAACTCATCACGTCATAAAAATAACGAAGTAGAGGTCCATGGCGGAGAAAAGGAGGGGTTTATGTCTCATCGTTTAACGGTATGTCTTGTCATGTCCGCAATCCTGATTTTCAGCGTTTCCTGCACAAGACTCGGGGAACCGGGGTCGGGCGAACAGAAGTTGGTACTACAAGAGTTGACTCAGACGAATTCCATTCCTGCGAAGTGGGGTAAACTTGTTTCCGTAAGTAGCGTCCCGGATATAGAAAAATGGGTTCAACTATGGTTCCAGGACGATGAAGGGAATATCCGGGTTGTGCCCTACAACGTTAGTGATAATTATCTCTCGATTCAGGCTAGGATGATCCGTCGCGACTAAGAGGTCAACATCATGAAAACAATAGAAATAGTCATCCAGCGCGTCTTTTTCTATGGAGCATTCGTCCTAGCGGCTATTGCAGTATGCGGTAAAATCGCGAATCTTTTTAAATACACTTTGTTTAAGGGCTATTTTACTCCTGGCCGGCTTCTCGAATTCGCTGCCATCGGACTTCTCTTCTCGATTGCTATGCAATTGCACCAAATCCGATTATTACTAAGTTCAAAATCTACAGAATCTCCCAAATAAGAGCCTCGGCTAAACTGCAAGTATTAGCAACATCTCCCGAACTAAGGGTTTATTGGGTCGGGGTAACTATTTTGTGCCTTCTTAGAGATTGATTTCCAGCCTCGGCGGTCAACATATTGAGCATGGGGAAAGGGCTGATCATTTCGGTTTGGCGTCCAGGTTCTTCCGGTTGAGCAGACTATTAAAGACCAGGAAGTAGGAGCCGTGGGTCTGACCGCGCCACATCGGGTTGAAGCTGAAAAGGACGACATGGCCCTTGCCGAGGGTTACGTCGGCGAGAGCTGGAGACCCGGCCCCCCGCCGGCCGCAAGGCCGCCGCTAATGAGCAGGCACGCGGCGTTCCGGGCGGAGTTCAGGATGACCCTCGGTCTGTGCTCAACCGCTTGAATGAATGGCGACTTTAGGCCGCGAATAAACATCGCCCGTTCGATTCGGCAGTTGACGCCGCTGTGGGGCTGGATATTTCGATCTTCAGCAGATCCACCCAGTTCCTGAGGCGGGTTGGGAACTCCGGGATCAAGCTCATTTATATCCGCCAGCAGCTGGGCAACTCGCGGCTGATGGTCGGCAGAAAAAAACAAGCCAATTCATGTGCCATATGTTGGCATGGCCTATGCCCATATTTCCGTGCACGGCGTCTCGCGGACAGCCCTTACCATGGCCCAGAAGTTTTCCATCGGGGTGTCGAGTTGGACGCGGTGGGTTGGCCGATTATGAGCCTGCCGCCACGGCCGACTGTGCCGATCCGCTCTCGAACTTCGCGGGCGACGTCGTCCCCGACCCAGATCATATCGCATCTCCGTTAGCTTTCGGGCCGCTTCGAGATGGTAGCGGTAAGGGATGTCGAGGAGTCGGTCGGCAAGCTCCGGATTTTAGATGAAGTCGGTGAGCGTCCGCTCCAAGCCGCGGAGGGCCCAGGCCGTCTCGAAGATCGTAGTCACCGTAACCCCGACGATCCAGTAGTCCTTCTTGAATTCGCGTATTACGCGCTCGGACTCAGCGTAGAGCTCGGGGTGGGAGGCGTCAGGGGGCCTGTAGCTGTCGAAAGCGCTGTCCTCGGCCAGGGGATGTCCCTCCATCTCAGTGTAATGTCCGCGTCCGAAGGGAGTGTCGTAAGCAACACTCTTCCAGGTGATGCCCCAATCGTTGACGTAGGTCATCCCGGTCTTCGTGTATTCATCGCGGTAATAAGAATTGGCCCAGCCAATGGAGGTCAGAAGCATATCCTCGCCGAGCTCACGCTCGATCCGGTAGGTATTCCCGCCGCCGTGAGGGTTGTGGAGGTCGCTCTCCGTGAGGCCCATCTCTTTTTTGATGCGGGCGGCGAACTCGGGTGTGAAGCTTATCTGCATCGGGCAGCGGTCGGGGGATTCGTGAGCGAGGGCGGCCAGGACGCGTTCGCGCGGCTTCATGGGGTACTGGTGGGAGGACAGCGATTATCATTCCAGAGGAGCAGTTCGAAATCAAGCAGGTTCTCTAATTGCGCGGGTTTTTGGTATGATGGGCCCTGTCATGGAAACGATCGCTCACATTCCCGTGACCCTCGACCCGGGGGAGATCACCGCCCTGTTGCGGTTCGATCCGGTAAGGGCCGGATTTGAGAGCCTGGATGAGCTCATCGGGCTCGCTCGAGGGCTCATCAAACCGCACGCCATTTACGAAGTCGCGTACACCGGTGCGAAGGGGGAGGGGACGGTCGAGGTGGCCGGTGTCACGTTCCAGAGCCCGATCCTGCGCAAAAATCTCGAGCCGACCAATAAGGTATTCCCCTATATCATCACCGTGGGGCTGGAGCTCGAGCGGGCCGCCAGCGCCCAGGGCGACCTCCTCAAGCAGTATTACCTCGAGGAGATGGCCAACATTGCGCTCGAATGCGCCACTGACTGGCTCGTCGACCAGCTTGAGGCACGCTACGGCGTCACCGGCCTGGCCAACATGAGCCCGGGCTCGCTCGAAGATTGGCCCATAACCGAACAGACGAAGCTCTTCTCCATCTTCGGCGATACAGAGAAGGCCGTGGGTGTGCGGCTGACCGACAGCATGCTCATGCTGCCGCGGAAGTCCATCTCCGGGATCCTCTTCCCGTCAGAAGAGGGCTTCGTGGCCTGTCAACTGTGTGAGCGGGAGCACTGCCCCGGGCGCAAGACCGCATATTTAAAAACAAAGGAGACCCCATGAAGAAATCGCATGTCCGGATCGTCACCCTCGGCGCGTTCGCGTTCGCTTTTTGCTTCATCCTCGCCGCCGCTCAACAAAAGCCTGTCCTCAAAGTTTTCATCTCGGTCGATATGGAGGGGATCTCCGGGATCGTCCATGGCGACCAGACGACAACCGGCACGGCCGAATACGCCGCCGGCCGGAAGTGGATGGCCCAGGACGTGAACGCCGTGGTCGAAGGCGCGCTCGAGGCCGGCGCGACCGAAGTCGTTGTCAATGACTCCCATGGCTCCATGCGGAACATCGACCCTGACGACCTTCACCCGCGCGCCATCCTCATCAGCGGTTCGCCCAAGCCGCTGTCGATGATGCAGGGAATCGACGCGTCTTTCGCGGCATGCCTCCTCATCGGCTATCACGCCAAGGCAGGCACGGAGGACGCCATCCTCGACCACACGATTTCCGGATCGGTCGTCCGGGCCATCCGGGTCAATGGCGCCGAGCTGCCCGAACTCGGCCTCAACGCCGCGATCGCCGGCTATTACGGTGTGCCCGTCGTCCTCGTCAGCGGCGACACGGCCGTCTGCCGACAGGCTGGCGAAGTGCTGGGCAAGGATGTCGTGACCGTCGCTGTCAAAGAGGCCTACGGGCGGCTCGCGGCCAAGCTCGTGCCCATGGGTGAGGCCCGCCGGATGATCAAGGCCGGCGTCAAGGACGCGCTCGGCAAGTTCGGCCGGATCAAGCCGTTCAAGATCGCGCCGCCATACAATTTCGAGCTCGGGTACCACGTCTCTGCCCAAGCCGACATGGCGGCGATGCTGACCGAGGTCAAGAGGGTGGATGCCCGGACCGTCGCCTTCACGGCGGACGATTTTATCCTGGGTTTCCGGAAGCTCCGCGCCCTGATCGCCCTCGCCCCGGCGCGGTAAAACAAGAATCAAGAACGGCCGATTCAAGACGTCTTGACAAGCCCCCCCATCTGTCCTAAAGTCGGATTCAGTCAGCGTGCAATCGTCGACATAGGGGTTTTTTCCCATGAAGTGCTCTCATTGCCAGTTCGAAAACGTCTCGGACACCCGTTTCTGCGGCAACTGCGCCGCGCTCCTCAAGCCGGATCCGCCGGCTCCGGCTTCCCCCACCCGTACCGTCCTCGTCCCCTGCGGCGGGATCGCCCCCGGCTCCACGTTCGCCGGCCGCTACCGCATCTGTGACGAGCTCGGCCGCGGCGGCATGGGCCGCGTGTATAAAGCCCTCGACGGCGAGATCAGCGAGGCCATCGCCCTCAAGGTCCTCAGCCCCGACATCAGCCTCGACGACCGGATGATCGAGCGTTTCCGGAACGAGCTCAAGCTGGCCCGGCGGATCTCCCACAAGAACGTCTGCCGGATCTTCGACCTCGGCAACTGCGAGGGAACATATTTCATCACCATGGAATACATCGCGGGCGACAACTTGAAGAGCATCATCCGGATGATGGGTCCGCTCTCCCCGGCCCGGGCGCTCGCCATCGCCGGCCAGGTCTGCGACGGCATGGCCGAGGCCCATCGCCTCGGGATCGTCCACCGGGACCTCAAGTCGTCCAACATCATGATCGACCGCGAGGGGAGCGCCCGGATCATGGATTTCGGCATCGCCCGCACGGCCGAGACCAAGGGCCTCACCGACCGGGGGACGCTCGTCGGGACGCCCGAGTACATGGCCCCCGAGCAGATCGATGGCAAGGACGTCGACCACCGGGCCGACATCTACTCGCTGGGGATCGTCCTCTTCGAGATGATGACCGGGAGAGTGCCGTTTGAAGGCAACACCCCTCTGAGCGTGGCCATGATGCAGAAGACCGCCCGCCCGCCCGATCCCCGGCACCTCAATGCCCAGACCCCCGAAGCGCTGAGCGCCGTCATCGCCAAGTGCCTGGAGAAGGAGCAAGCCGGGCGCTATCAGAAGGTCGAGATGTTGGCCTCCGACCTCCACGGCATCGCCGAGGGTCTCGCCGAAGGCGAAAAATCCCGCCAGCCACTAAAAGCTGACAGCCTCACGCCTGGGGGGACGCGCCTCACGAACTCCATCGCCGTCCTGCCGTTCACGGACCTCAGCCCCCAGAAGGACCAGGAGTATTTTTGCGAAGGCCTGGCCGAGGAGATCATCACGGACCTGGCGAAGATTAGGAACCTCGAGGTCGCGGCCAAGAGCTCGGCCTTTTCGGCCCAGTTCAAGAACATGGATGTCCGCGAGATCGGCCGCCAGCTGGGCGTGGCAGCGGTGCTCGAGGGGAGCGTTCGCAAGGGCGACAACAAGCTCCGCATCACGGCCCAGCTCATCAACGTGGCGACCGGCTACCATTTCTGGTCCGAGAAGTACGAGCGGACGTTCGAGGACGTCTTCGCCATCCAGGACGAGATCACCCTGGCCATCGTCGACCGGCTCAAAGTCAAGCTCCTCGGGGACGAGAAAGCCGCGCTTCTAAAGCGGCACACGGACAACCCGGAGGCCTACAACCTCTACCTGATGGGCCGCTTTTTCTGGAACAAGAGGACGGCGGAGGGCATGAAGCGAGGGCTCGAGTGCTTCACCCAGGCCATCGCCAAGGACCCCTCCTACGCCCGGGCTTACACGGGCATCTCGGACTGTTACGGGATCTTCGCTTATTACTACACGCCGCCGCGCCCCACCTTGTTGAAAGCCAGGGAGGCCGCCGCGAAAGCCCTCGAGCTCGACGATACCCTGCCCGAGGCCCACACGTCCATGGCCTTCGTCAAGCACAAGCTGGAACGGGATTGGGCGGGGGCGGAACGGGGATTCCGGCGGGCCCTCGAGCTCGACCCCGAATATATCTGGGCTCACCACTGGTATGCCCTGTACCTCGCAGCGATGGGCCGCCATCAGGAGTCCTTCGTTGAGATCAAGCGGGCTCTGGACGTCGACCCGACGTCGGCCCAGCTGAACATGGTCCACGGTATGCTTTTCTACCTGGCCCGATTCTATGACCGGGCGGTCGAGGAACTGGGGAAGGCCCTCGAGATGGATCCTCAGCACGTCCTGGCCACTTTTTATCTCGGCCTCGCCCACCTGGAGAGCGGAAGATATGAACAAGCCCTGGCCCTGGTGGAGCGGTCCGTCGAACTGACCGGGAACGCGCCGTTCT
>JBGOYY010000076.1:0-12602 GCA_041479905.1 Candidatus Aminicenantia bacterium | reverse complement strand
AGGCCTGTGGTGTTTCACCGGCCGCGGCCCGGGCCCGGACGGCCTCCCAGCCGATCATGTTTTCCCATGTCAGGAGGATCGTGACCTCGGCCGGGAGCTTGGCCGGGTTGTGCGCGATCCACTTGTAGACGGCCACGGGAAAGCTCGTCTCCTTGTAGTTGCCGGAGATGATGGGCGAAAATTGGACGACGGCCAGCTTGACCGGGAGATCCGTGTTCTCCTCGTACGAAAAGCCGGACTTGGGATAAAGGGCGTAGTAATCGCCCTTGCCGGCGGGATATTTCCAAGCCCAAGAGCCGAGGCCCGAGCCGGACGGCGGAGCCGTGGTCGAAAGGGTCCGGGCGGTCGTCCGGCCGCCGGACTTGACGAAGACGTGGAACTGGTCGGCCCAGACCGTGTCCTCGACCATCCAGCCGAGCTTGAGGAACCAGGTCGAGAAATTCCCGTTCATGAGGCGCTCGTACCCGCCGGCACCGATGCCGCCGACCGGACAGGCGCTCCCTTCGGCCCTGGCTTCGATATCTCCCGGGGCGATCGTCCGCCCGAATTTTTCGAGGATCGTCCCGACGGGCCTATCGAAGGCCGCCTGCGGAAAGCCGGCCAGATTGGACGCGGAATAATTCAGAGCGTTGAGCGAGGCGCGGAGGATCTGTTTTTCCGTCGCGGCTCCGCCCGAGCGGGCCGCGGCGATGAGTTTGTCAAGGCGGCCGTCGATCTCACGGCCGGCGTCGTCCGTGATCCCTTTCTCGGCGAGGAGCGCGGGGAAGCGGCGGACGAGGTCGATCCGGACGGCGGCGGACGCCGCATCGCCGCGAGCCGCGACCAAAGGATCCCCTGCGAGTAAACCGGAGAACGTCAGGCCGATAAGAAGACAAAAAGAAACGGCTTTTTTCTTTTTCAACTCTCTGCCCACGAGCACCGACAGGACGACGATCATGGCGCAGTTAAAAACGGGGATGAGGAGCCCCTGCCGGAGGCTCGAGGTTTCGGCGATCTTCCCGGCCAGCCAGGGCGCGAGCATGCCGCCGACGAGGCCCACGGCGATAACGACGCTGAAGGCCGTCCCGGTGAACGCGGCGAACTTTTCGCCGACGATGGCCAGGGTCGTCGGATAGATGGCGGCGAAGCCGAGGCCGATGATGACGGCGCCCGCCGCCGCCGGGATCCCGGAGGGAGCGAGGGCCATGAGGGCCGCGGCGAGAAAGGCCAGCGCCGCGCTGGCCAGGATGAGTGTTTCGTTGCGGACCGCCCGGACGAGGCGGCTCGACAGCAGACGGCCGGACATGATGGCCGCCCAGTAGGCGGCGAGTATCAGGGCGGAGATGCTCCCGCCGAGCCCGAACGTTTTCTGGAGGTAAGTCGAGATCCAGCCTCCGACCGTGAATTCGTTGCCGGATTGGAAGAAAAGGATGAAGGCGCAAAGCCAGAGGAGCGGGCTGCGGACGATCCCGGCCGCCGCCTTGATCGGGAATCCCTGGGGCTGCTTGGCCTTCGGGAATCTCAAAACGACGTAGATGACGAAGGGGACGAGGCTGAGGAAAGTCGCCAGCTGGAGGATTCTCTGGATGCCGAGGAACTCGCGCAGTGTGCCGATGAGAAAGGGGATAGACAATGCGCCGAAGCCGAAAAAGATGCCCAGGACGTTGAGGGCGGAGCCGCGCTTCTCGCCCTCGTGGATGTCGCTCGTCAGGGCGTTCGTCCCGCCGTTGAGCCCGCCGCCCCCGAGGCCGAGGACGACGGCCGCGCCGAGGACGAGTCCGTAGGTCGAGGCGAAGGACAACAGCAGGAAGGCGGCGGCGACAAGGAAAGCCGAAACGGCCAGGAGCGCCTTGAAGCCGAAGCGGTCGACGAGGGGGCCGAAAAAGAGGGTCGTGACGAGCATGGCAAAGTTCATGGTCAGGAAGAGGTTGCCGGCCGCCGCGGCGCCGAACCCGATCCTGTCGAAGAGCGAGGGCAGGATGGCCCCCAGGATGGCCATGACGATGCCGAAGACGAAGATCCCGGCCCAGGCCGAGGACTGGAGCCTCGAAACGCCGGCCCGATCGGATGCGCTCATGGACGACTCTCCTTGCCTCAGGATTTGCGCTTGGCCTTGAACGGCCGGGCGTAATAGAACTCGGTGAAGGCCTGGTAGACGCCGGCCATGTGGCCTGGAGGGACGCCGGGAACGTTGGGCGAGACGAAGGTCGGCGGGACCTTGCCGGTCTTGGCCAGCACGGCCGCGGTCTCCGCGACGAGGGACATGGCGATCGAAACGGCCGCGACGGTCGAGCCCGCGGCCACTCGCTCGATCTGCCCGACGTCGACCAGGGCGTCCTCGGGCGGGACGTGGTTGTCGATGGCCACGTCGGCCGCCTCGGACAGGATCTTGCCCGAGGAATGTAAGCGCTTCCCGATCTTGGCGTTGGCGTGCGAGGAAACGGTGACGACCTTGAGGCCGCGGGACCTGGCCTCGAGGGCCATCTCGATCGGCGCGGCGTTCAGCCCGCCGTGGGAGAAGACGAGCATCACGTCGCGCTTTTCGAGCGGGTAGCTTTGGAGGAAGACGCGGACGTAGCCCTCCTGCCTTTCGAGCCAGAGGAGCTCCCGAGCCCCGCCCGGCCCGATGACGTTCGACCACATCAGCCGCGGGTCATAGAGCGGGAAAAAGCCAACGTAGCTCCCGTAGCGCGGAAAGATGTCGAGGACGGGGATGACCGAATGGCCGCTGCCGAACATATAGACGCGGCCTTTCTTCCTGATCGCGGCGGCCATGATCTTGGCCGCGGCCCGGATATTCTTCATCTCCTTCGTTTGGACCTCGTCCAGGATCTCCCGGATCCTGTCGAGATAAGCTTGAGCTGACATGTTGTCTATCCTCCAAGACTCGTTTAAGATATTTATGCTCCTAAGAATCCGCTTCCCGCCGGTCCCAGGCGAGCTTGCCGCAGCCATAGAGACCGGCGTCCTCGCCGAGGCCGGAAAGCTCGATGCGGACCGTACGGGCGGCGAGCGGCTGGGCCCAGCGCTTGAATTCCCGGCGGACCGGATCGAGAAAGACATCCGCGGCCAGGAAGAGGCCTCCCCCGACGACGACGACTTCGGGATTGAGGATGCTGACGATGTTGGCGATACCCATGGCCAGGTAGGTCACGGTCTCGGCGACGATCTCCAGGGCCAGGGGGTCCTTTTTCCGAGCCGCTTCGGCCACAACCTCAGCTGTCACGGCTTCGACCCGGCCTCCGGCCAAGTTGAGTATCGACGACGCCCTCCCCCGCTCCAGGAGCTCGCGCGCTTTCCGGGCCACGGAATTCCCAGAGGCTTCGGCTTCGAACGAGCCCATGGAAGCGTACTCCGGCTTGAAGGCGGGGTTGAGGCCGAACCAGCCGACGGCCCCGGCGATGTCCTCATGTCCATGGAGGATGCGGCCGCCGGAGATGATCCCAGCGCCGATCCCCGTCCCGACAGCCAGGAAGACCGCGTCGCGCGCGCCGGCCGCGGCCCCGCGCCAGGACTCGCCGGCGACATAGGCGCTCCGGTCGCTTTCGAGAACAAGGGGGACATCTTCCTGCGGTTCATGTCCGCTTATTGTTGGTTCTTCCCCCAATATCGGGGAAGTCCGTCGTGAGGCGGCGATGGATGTCGCCCTAAAGACCCCCGTAGCGGAGGGGGCTCGCCGCTTACGCGGCGTAGGAACCGGCGGACTGGTTCCCGGGGGGGCCGGGGGGCTAAGGGCGATATCCTGAGCAAAGCCGAATAGAGGACTTCCCCTCAATCGGGAGAAAAACCTTATTTTTTCCAGCAGCGGATACTGGTCCCAGCCGGGAATGTTCGGCGCCCAAACCTTGCCGCTCGCGGAGTAGGCGATGCCGGGGACGCAAACGCCAACGGCGGCGAGACGGCCGCCGACCGCTCGGACGGCCTCCGCCAGTGCCTCGATCTTGTCGCCGACCTGTCCGGCCGCGGCGTCGCCTCCGGATTTGTCGATGGAGATCTTGTCCTTGGCCGAGATCTCCCCCTCCCGGGTGAACAAGGCCGAAGCGATCTTCGTCCCCCCGACGTCAACCCCTCCGCAGAATTCCATCGCCTTCATGGCCGTAGGCACTCAACGCCCGTCGATGCGGACGATCCAGACCTCACCGGGCTTGAGAGCCTTCTCGACGACCGCCCGGTCGCCGTCCTTGGCGACCGTCACGGCTTCGCCCGTTTCCAAGTTGGCGGCGGCCGCGCGGCCGGCCTCCGTCTTGACCCCGAACTTGGCCCTGACCTCCTTATCGCCCCGGTTGAACCCGAAGAGAAGGGCATATCCGTCGCCTTGGAGAAGCCGCCCCTCGACCACGGCGTCGGGCGCGGACGCGGTCACACGGACCGGCGGCGCGATCTTCAGCCATTCGGCCAGACCGGCGAAAAATTTTCCGTTGTTTGGATTCTTGAAATGATGATAGGCCGAGCCGAGGAAGGATCCGACGATGACGGCCCGGCCCTTCCCGAAGGACGCGGTAACGATGGCCGGCCGCCCGTCCGGGAATGTCGCCAGGACCCGGCTCGCCGAACCGAAGACGTCGAAGCTTTCCTCGAAGAAAAGGCTGTCGAGCTTGTCGCCGGGCTTGAGTAGGGGGATAACTTCGTCGGCCACCTTGACCTCGATGACGCCCGTTTTGGCGAGCGGCGTGAGCTCGATCTCCCGGCAGCCGAGGACCTCATGGAGTCCGCCGCCGGGGATGATCGGGCTGGAGAACCCCTTCTCGTCGACCCAGCCGCAGCGGGCCTCCGTCAGGAGCGTCCCGCCGTCGCGGACATAATCGGCCAGGGCTTTGACGTGGGGCTGGGACATCATCACCGGATAGGGCGCGATGATGAGCTTGTAACCGGCCGCCCGGGCCGTCCCCAGGTCCCTGACGTGGAGGAAATCGACCGGGATGTTCCGTTCGAAGAAAGCCCGGTGGACGCCCTGCAGCGATTCGCTCAGGTTGTTGACGCCGACGGTCTGGCCTTCGCCGGTGAACGACTGCTGGCCGCCGACCATGTGCGACAGGGGATTATAGAGGATGGCGATCTCCGCCCGCGCCGGCTGGGCCTTGAGGAAGAGGTCCTGGTTGGCCGTGATGACCCGGGCGACCCGGCCGCCGGCCTCGGCCCGCTCGGTGACCTTGCCGTCGAGCTCGACCAGTCCGTAACCGCCGGCCTCGTAGCCCGTGCTCATGGGATAATAGGCGTAGATATTGACGGCCCGCGCGCCGTAGGCGACCGCGCTCCACATCCAGTCTCGGGTGTCGGCGCCGACCACGGGCATGCTCATCTTCATGCCGAAGACGCCGTAGCCGGCCTGGAGCTCGCCGATATAGAAGCCGCCGTTGCCGATGCCCATGGACCGGACGAAGTCGAGGCCCGAGGACCGGTAGGTGGGCGACCAGGGCTTGATCGTCCAGGCGTGCTTGGGGTAGATCGAGGCGCCGTAGAAATCGACGCTGTCCGACATCTTCCGGTCATCGGGTGTGCCCGACCAGTCCGGCCGGGTGAAGATGCCCGGCCCGGCTGAGTGGCTGGTGACGACCGTGTCCGGCAGGACCGACTTGACGGCCGCGGCCTTGAGGGCCAGGTCTTCGGCCAGCTTGTCGGAAATGAACTCCTTCCAGTCGATGAAGTCCGTGAAGGTCAGGATGGTGCCGAAGCGCGGCGGCTCGACCTCGTCCCAGGCCCGGAACGTGCGGTACCAGGCCTTGTTCAGGGCGTCGATCGTCGCGTATTTTTTCTTGAGCCACTCCCGGAAGCGGGCTTGGGTCGAATGACAGTAGCAGAACTGGACGCTCGAGAGATCGCCGACGTAGTAAACCTCGGCCCAGTTGATGATATGGGGCTCGCTCCAGAGGTCCCAGCCGTAGAAGGCAGGTTTGCCCTTGACGGCCCGGGCCGCGGCCTTGAAGAAGCGGAGGATCTTGTCCTGGACGCCGGCGTGGTCGAAGCAGAAGCCGGGCGCGGCCTGAGACTCCACGGCGACGCCGTTCGAAGAGACGAATTTGGAGTCCGGGTGACGGGCCTCGACCCAGTCCGGCGCCGAGTCGATGTAGACCTGGATGATAACCCGCAGGCCCGCCTCGCCGGCCAGGTCGGTCAGGAGTTCGAGCGCCGAGAAATCGTATTTTCCCTCGGTCCTCTCGCAAGCGGTCCACTCGATCCACGTCCGGACGGTGTTGAAGCCGAGGCGCTTGATCTGGTCGATGTCTTTCTTCCAGGTCTCGCGGGACTGCGGCGTCACGGTCTCGAGCATCGGGGCGCGGGCCTTGCCGCCGGGGTACCACACGGAAACGGGAAAGAAGCCCTTGGTCTTGTCCGGTAGGGCGCCCTGCGACAGGGGGACCCGAAGAAAACCCAGGGTCAAGGCGAAGGCCAGTATGACGGCTCTCGTTGAGTTGCTGGTTCTGTGCATCTCGATCACCTCTAAGAATAATCTCGAAATCTGACCGTCAGCGGACGCCGAACGATTTCCCGACGACTTCGAGGAGCTCGGAGGTCCCCGCATGGTAATCCTCGCTCAGCTCCCAGATGATGACGCCCGCCGACTGCTTGTCCTTGACGTACTGGCACTTGAGCGAGATCGAGCTCATGTTGTCGAAGGAGATGATCTTCGTCCCGTCCGGACGGCGCATGTAAGGGACCTGGGCGGTGTCGTCCCAGACGAGCGTCCACTCGGTCACGGGGAGGTCCGCGACGTCCTTGTAGGACCACCCTTCGCTCGTCGCGAACGGCTGGCCCAGGCCGGCGCAGTCGAAGGACCGGCCGAAAAACGGCAGGCCGACGAGGAGCTTCGAGAGCGGGACCTGGCGGCTGCGGCCGTAAGCGAAGGTCTCGTCGAGCGAGCCGCAGGTGTCCCCGCCCCAGGCGTAGAGCGGGGCGTTGTGGCCGGAATGGTCGGACCAGTCGCCGTGATAATCGTAGGTCATGAAGCCGATGAAGTCGAAATCGTCGGCCAGGCGCTCGTAGTCGATCCAGCGCCCGTAATAATTTCCAGAGGTCGCGGCCATGGTCAGGAGCAGGGCCGGCGTCTGGGCCTTAAGGGCCGCCCCGAGCGCTTCGACGAACAGGACGAAGTTCGCTTCCTCCTCGGCGTTGGAGACGAACTCCCAATCGATATCGACGCCATCGTAGGCGTTCGTCTTGCAGAAATCGACGAGCTGGCCGATGAACCGGGCCCGGTTGGCCGCGGTCGAGCTCATGCCCGGAAAACCCGCGCAGTTGCCCCAGCCCCCGAGGCTGAGGATCATCTTGACGCCCCTCGCGTGGGCGGCGGCGTTGAGCGCAGGATAGAGATAGTCGGCGGGCACGACGAGGTTCCCGGATGAGTCCGGCCAAGCAAAGGCGTGGGCGATGTGGGTGAGATTCTCGAAAGCGATCTTGGTGTGGTCGAACTCGGCCTTTTTCCAAGACGGGTAATACCCCAGGACGACCTTGTTCGGTCTCGCCGGGGCGGGCGGAACGTGGGACACGTCGCAGGCGGCGAGGAGGAGCCCCATGAAAACAGGAACGAGGAAGGACGCCTGGCGTCTGCCGTTTTCCATGGCCACTCTCCAGACGCCTATTTTTATCCTATCGGGGGTCTTTTTTCAATCCGGCCGAGGACTTCAGGATCTCCTTTTTTTCCGGGGACTTGGACAGGGCGTCCCAGGACCAGAGGACGACGCCGATCGACGGCGGCTTCAGCGCCTCTTCGAGCGCGGCCCGGAATTCGTCGGGGGCGAGCGTTTTCTCGACGTAGGCCTCAGAAACCTGGGTGCTGGCCAGGATGGCCACGCGGGTTTGGGCGGAAAGGTCCGCCACGACGTCGTGGACCCAGGCCGGAGTCCGGTGGACCATGTGGTGATAGCACATCGGCGAGATGAAATCGGCGTAGGGAGCGAGCCGTTTCAGGTCCTGGCCGGCGATCGACCGGACGGCCCCGCCGAAATCGTCCTTCCTCCAGGGGACGGCGTGGATGTTGACCTTGACCCCGGGCTTGGCCTGACGGGCGACCCCGGCCAGGCGTCCCACCGCCCGGGCGATGACCCGGCATTTCCACTCGGTCCATTCGGCCGCCCGGGTCTCGAGGATCCACTTCGCTTTTTCGGCCGTGGCGGCGAGCTCGGAGGGAATGCGAACGCCCATCTCTTTCTCGAAACCGGCCAGGCAGACCGGGCAGAAGCACGTCTGGGGCAGGGACTCCGGCGCCCGGTCAGGTGCGACCTTTTCCCAGAAGACGAAGTAGCGGATGAAATCGAGGCTGACCACGTCCGGGCCGAATTCGGCGACGAGGTCCCCTAGGTGGCCGGCCCGCCGGCTCAGGTAGTCCTCTCGCGCCGGGCAAACGAATTCCACCCACTCCTCGCGGGCCGGAGCGCCGGCGGCGGTCACGGCGGCCAGCCCCGGGTCTTCTTTCAAGGCCTCGGGGTTCTGGAAGACGGGGAAGATGAGGAAAAGTGTCATCCCGTTCGTCCGGGCCAGCCCCCTGAAGTCGGCGTTCTTGAGCAGCGCTTCGCTCACGAAAAGGGTGTTGATGCCGAGGTCGCGCCATTGCCGGAAGAGAGGATCGAAAGGAGCGGCCGCCTCGTAGATCTTGACCCCGATGACGGGCCGGACGGATGCGGGCGCACCCGTCTTCCCGGAGCGGCAGGCATAGAACATGAAAATGAGGCCGGCGGCGGCCAGAAGCACCCCGACAGAGAGATGCCTGTGTCTGATTTTCATCATAGCTCCTCATGGTGGGATATCATGCGGAAAGGCGCGTTCATGAGCGTTTAGCCCATCTCCGGGAGGCAGAAGGAGATCGTGCGCTTGTCGCCGCAGGCGCCGCAGCGGAGCGAGGCCTCGAGCCTCTCGCACTTGAGTCCTTTTTCCGTACGGAAATCGGCCTCCCACTTGCCGCCACAGGCGCCGCAAGCGGCCGGCAGGGCGAGCGATACTCTGGCCCTCTTGGAACGCGGGCCCGAACGCCGGACGTCGACCGCCCGGACGCGGAAGTCCATGCCATGCGCGTCCTTGAGCTCGTCGAGAAAAGCCCGGTAGAAGCGCAGGGTGTCGGCCGACTTCTTGGCGGCGAGCCGGCGGGCCGCGGCGGTGCGCATGTTCGCCGGGAGGACGGCCGCGTAGGTCAGTTCCTTGCTCAGGTAATCCATCACGGCGGACTCGAGGTTCCGCCCGCGGAGCGTGGACTTGACGAAGAAATTGGCCACGCCGAGGTAGCCGAACTTGGACAAAAAGTCGGCGTCGTGGACGATGTCGGCGAGGCGGTTGCGGCGCGCGCCGGGATTATAGAGCGAGCGGAGGGCCCGGACGACGTTGCCGATGCCGGCCATTTTCAGGCCGGCCTCTTCGAGGAGCTCCCGGGCCAGGCGGGCCGCCTCTTCCTCTTCCGGCTTGTCGTCGGCATGGTAGCGCCCGCCGGCGAACTTTCCCGAGTCATGGAAAAGTGCGGTCAGGGCGGCCAGGTCCGTGCTCTCCTTTTCCGTCTTGGCCAGGCGGAACGACTGCGCGGCGACGAGGACGGAGTGCTCCCAAAGGAAGCCGTCCCGGCCTTCCTTCTTTCCCGAGAACTTTTTCTCGGCGTCCTCGATCGTCCGGCGGATGCGCTCGACGAGCCCGGGAGAAAGCGTGGTCAGGGAGCGGTAGAATTCCTGCTGTTTGAGGAGCATGGGATTGTGCCCGCTCATTATCGCGACCGGCTCCATCGAAGTCAAGAGGGAGAGCTTCGGGGGTCAGCTTTCGCTGCTTAAGAACATTTAGGCTCGTGGCGTTTCGCTGCGTCGGCCGCTGAGGGGCCTCGGGCATCATCTCCGTCCGCTGCGGTGATTTTTTACGTCGTCATGGGCCTGCTCCGGCCCATGACGGCTAAATCACCGCTTTATGCTCCCTCCGACGACACCCTCAGCCCCATGTACCGTCGGCCTCCTCCGGGCTTCGCTCCGACGCCGGCAGGGAACGGAGTCTTCGAAGTGACCGATAAAAGTGCGGCGGAGATATTCGGAGTCGCACTTTTAGGAAATATCTGAAACGAGTCTCGAAATTCGTCAATTTCCGCTCGATCTGTCCCCTCGGCCCAATTTATAAAAGTTGAATTGACCTGGACGGCCGCTCTATGATGGGCAGCGTGAAGAGAAAGATCCGGTGCGACGGCGAGGCGATGACAGCGATCGTCCTGGCTGGGGGCCGCGGCCGGCGGATGAAGGCCGACAAGGCCGGGCTCGCGGTGGGCGACCGAACGCTCCTCGAACACGTTCTCAGTCAGCTCGAGCCGAACTTCGAGGAGATCCTGGTCAGCGTTTCTCCGGGACAAACGATCGGCCTTGAGGCCGGATATGAGGCTGGAACCAGATTTCGGGGTAAACGCACGGCAATCCGCCGAAGTCTAAAGCCGAGAGTCGTCGAGGATGAGATCCCTGGCCTCGGACCCCTCGGCGGGATCCTGAGCGGGCTCAAGGCGGCGGCGAACGAAGCCTGCGCCGTCGTCGCCTGCGACATCCCGGACATCGACATCCCGCTTCTTCGGTCACTCGCGCGCGCGGCGGGCGACGCCGATATCGCCGTCCCCGTCGGACCGGCCGGACATTTCGAACCGCTCTTCGCCGTCTTCAGGAAACCCGTCGTTCCCAAAATCGAAGCGCTCCTCCGGAGCGGTGAACGGAGCATCCTTCCCCTCTTCAGCCGCTGCCGGACGGTCGTCGTGCGTCTCGAAGACGCCACCTGGCTCCGTAACCTCAACACCCGCGAGGACTATCGATCGTACCTTCGCTCTCTCACGGGCAGACAACCCGGCCGGACTGAAGAAGGGCCGCAAGTGATAGGCCGGATAAATCGGAAGAAGAGGACGGACTCCGCGCTCTCCAAGAAAAGATAGGCGCTCAGCGGCCGGGCCGCGTGAGGAGTCCGTAGAAAAGGAATCGTCCGGCGACCTCACTCGCGAGGACCAGTACGAACGCTACGGCAAGGAGCCTGGTGACTCCCGATCCGGTCGCCACCCGATACTCCACGTCCCTCGTCATGATCGCCGCTCCGATGAGGACGAGGCCGGCTGACCTTAGCGCCAGTCGTCCCAAATGCAGCCGCCGGAATGTTTCGGCCGGCGGCCGGAGCGACGGCCCGGACCGGGGCCCGTATATGCCGTGTCCGGGAGCGATGAAAAGCGGGAAGACGATTTTGGCGCCGACGAGTGGGAAAGAAAGAAGCAGTAAATATCCGAAAATTTGCCGCCCACCCACCAAGACATCGATGAAGAGCGCGATGGCCATGGCCCCCAGGGTCAGGGCGGTCATGATGAAAGAGAGCGGCGTGTACGCTTGGTTCCAAGCCGGGGCGGTTGGGAGCATGTAGAGCTTCGACATGCTCACAAGGAACATGATCCCCGCGAAACCCGCAGCGAACAGAACGGTCTTCAGCAGGACAACGTCCATCGGTCGCCTCCATAGAAGGAATACGGCCAGGGCAACCAGGGCCATGAAGCCGAGCTCGAAAAAGATTTCGCGGCTGAGCCAGGACGTTCGCAGGTTGCTCAACACGTACCGAGCCCGCAAATGGTGATGGAGGTGGAAGAACGAGACGAGAGCGGCCGCGGCCAGGAGGGCTAGGACCAGGGCCAGGAGGGCGAGCCACAGCCCGCGGGTCGCGGCGTCAGGTTGAGAAATTAGCCGAAGGGGGGCAAGCGCCAGGGGGATTCCGAACAGGAGGAAAACGCCCACGGCCATCTGGCCGACGATCGTGAAGGCGACGAGAGGCCACTCTTTCCACATGGCCGGCTAGACTTCTTCCCAGTTGGCCACCTCGGCCGCCCGCTCCGCGGCCCGGGCGGCGTCCCGGTGCGGCTTGATGACGAGGGCCGGGTCGGTCTGGGAGGGGTCCGGGAGGGGGAAGATCTGCCGTGTTTCGCCGTACTTCTTCCGGAGCTCGGCCAGGTCGCCGAAATCGAGGGCTCGCTGGGGACAAGCTGCGACGCAGGCCGGCGTTCCTCCGGCATCGACGGCGGCGTAGCAGAAATCGCACTTGGAGACGGTGTTCGTCGTGGCGTTGAAGCGGAGAGCCGTGTACGGGCAGGCCCATTCGCAGTAGCGGCAGCCGATGCAGCGGTCCGAGTCGACGAAGACGATCCCGTCCTCGCGTTTCCAGATCGCCTTGACCGGGCAGGACAGGCCGCAGACGGGCTTTTCGCAGTGGTTGCAGGCCATGGAGATGTTGTAGGCGACGACGGAGGGGACCCAGACCTCTCCTTTCTTCTCCCACCCCCCGCCGGCTACCTCGTAGACGCGGCGCCAGAGGAGGCCGGGCTCCAGGTCGTTCCGGTCCTTGCAGGCCATCTGACAGGCCTTGCAGCCGCTGCAGGCTGCGGCGTTGAAGAAAAAGGCATACTGGGTGATCATGTCAGGCCGCCTCCGCCTTTTCCACCTGGGCCATGATCGTGTGCTGGGCGTTGCCGAAGGCCAGCGGCGTCCAGCGCTCCGAGGAGAGAACGTTGACCGAGCCGCGCCGGTCGACGCCGTTCTTGTCCGGCGTCCACCAGGCGCCCTGCGGCAGGGCGACGACGCCGGGCATGATCCGCTGGGTCAGCCGGCACGGGACGATGACGGCGCCCCGGTCGTTGAAGACCCTGACCAGGTCGCCGTTCT
>JBGOYY010000075.1:0-12974 GCA_041479905.1 Candidatus Aminicenantia bacterium | reverse complement strand
GGCGGACTCCCCTTTCGGGGCATCCGCCCTTGCTTGCGAATAAAGTCGATCAGATCGGGGACACGTACCGGAGGTACATGTCCCCAGAAGCGATCAGTACCGGCCGCGGCCGCCGCCGCCGCCGCCGAAGCCGCCGCCTCTGCCACCGCCGCCGCCGCCCGTGCGGGGCCGGTCAGTGCGGGGCCGGGCTTCGTTGACCGTCAGGGGACGGCCCTTGAGGTCCTTGCCATTCAGTCCGGAAATGGCCTTGTCGGCCTCTTCCTTGTTCGGCATCTCGACGAACCCGAAACCGCGGGATTCGCCCGAGAACTTGTCCTTGATGATGGACGAGCTGGAAACCTCGCCGAAGGCCGCGAAAGCGTCACCGGAAAGAAGCTTCTTGACAAAACCGGACCCTATATTTACACTGTACATATGGGCGGCTTGATATTTGAGCGGGACGATAAAAAGAATATTGCGAATTGGAAAAAACACGCCGTCTCATTTGAAGAGGCCCAGACCGTTTTTTCAGACGAGAATGCTCTACTGATTCACGATCCAGATCATTCTACTGAAGAAGACAGGTTCATCCTGCTGGGTTTGAGCCTAAGCCTCCGGCTATTAGTTGTCTGTCACTGCTATCGGAAAAGCGATTCTATCATAAGAATAATCTCCGCCCGCAGGGCGACTCGGGCAGAACAAATGCGATATTGGGATAGGTGGCAAAAATGAGAAAACAGTACGATTTTTCGAAAGCGACAAAGAATCCCTACGCGGGGATCCTCAAGAAGCCCGTGACCATTCGTCTTGATGAGGAAACGGTCAGATATTTCAAGAAGCTGGCTAAAGAGGCGGGCGTTCCGTATCAGACTCTGATTAATCTCTACCTGCGTGACTGCGCCGCTTCCGGTCGAAAACTCTCTATAGAATGGAGGCCTAGCGCCACGTAAAAGGACCAGCGCTTTCTTTCCCGCACCGCGCGCTGGCCCCGGCCGGTTTTCAACTCCGTCAGAAAATAACCAAGGGCGGATGCCCGGGTAGGGCAATCCGCCCTTTTTTATTTTCTGGGGGATTTCGCACCTTTCAATGATCGGGGAGGAGTGAACGGCGAGGCGACGGGGAAATCCTCGCCCGGGCCTTTACCCTACAGTATTCGGAGATCCATCATAAAGTAGGGTAGATCAGCGCAGCAGATCCAGCAACCGCCGGATGACGGCATTTTCGAGCGGCATGATCTCCCGGGCTTTGACCAACGACCGCCTGATAAGAGCTTTCCACTTCTTCGGCAGGCCGCCCCAGAGAGACAGCAACCGCACCGTTTCCGGCTTTTCCGTCAAGGCATATTGACCGATGAAAACAGCCTGTTTGATATCCTTTTCCTTCTTGTCGCGGCGTTCGGGGCGCGCGGCCAGGAACAGCTTATGCAGAAGAAACGCTGACGGGCTGGGCACCCGAGCTCGTATCCCTCGACCCAGTTTGAGCACGATGGGATCGGCCAAGAGAATATCCAGGTATCTCAATTCCTGTGGAGTGAGAGCGAGCTCTTTGATGTGGCGGGGAGGACGAGTCCCGTCTCTTCGCTCCTTCGTCACGAACTCGACTTTTATCCCGCCGCCCGTGAAGTACATCGAACCATCGGGGTTGAAATGCTGGCTGAAACCCAAGCGCTGCAGCAAGCCGCTGAGGTCGAAGGGCCGTCCCTTGAACGGCCGCGGCACCAGAATATCCAGGTCCTCCGTTCGCAGCGGATACCGTTCCAAGGGGAGGTGCTTTTGGTAAAGGAGAAAACACCAGCTGCCGATGATCTCGAAGCCGGCCTCCCATAGCCTGTTCCGGGTCATGGCTCCGAGAATGGCCAGAACGGGATCCGTGAGATCGACCTCTTCCATTCGCTTCGACCTGAGGAGTCGCAGAGCCTCACGCACGCGGAGCAATTCCTTCTCCAGGCGGTCTCTCTCTGCCAGGCGGTCTCTAAGGTCCTTGGGCACTTCTTTGCCGACGTAATCCGTTTTTACGGAGCGGCCCTTTCGGTACTGAAGATAAAGATAGGCTGCGCCGCCGATCGTCTTGGACCGGATGCGGCCCTTCGGAAGCAATGCCAGCCGCGCGACGATCTTTTGTTCCTGCCCCCGATAGAAGGCGGCGTTCTCGCTGAGGGTATTCTTGAGGTCTTCCATAGAAGACATGTTACCCTACAATCATGAAGTTGTCAATGAATTGTAGGGTAAGGCTTTGCTTCGATATTTGCAGGCCCGGCCCCGCGCGGGCGGCAACGGGGACAGAGGCGGCTTTGGCGGCGGGCGGTACTGATCGCAATCGGGGACATGCGCCGTTTCTCCGGAAACGGTGCGTGTCCCCGATCTGATCGGCTAGCTTTATTCGCAAGCAAGGGCGGATGCCCGGGTAGGGCAATCCGCCCTTTTTAATTTCGGGCGAGTTCACGCCATTGACATCCGGCCGGCCGTTCCGATATGGTAGTTTTCCCGATGCGAGCTGTCCTATTTCTGACCGTCGTGTTCATTCCCGCCCTTCTTTCCCTTGCAGGAGGTGCCGTGAAGGATTTCGGCCCGCAAATCCCTAAACAGGTCCTGGACTGGAAAGTGTCCGGGCAGGACGCGGTCTATGACCGCAAAACGCTCTACGACTATATGGACGGGGGCGCGGAAGTCTACCTGGCCTTCGATTTCCGCGAGGTCTTCGTCCGTAAGTACGCCGACGCCTTGGAGAACGAGGTGAACCTGGATATCTACGACATGGGCTCGCCGGCCGAGGCCTTCGGCATGTTTTCCTGCGACCGGCAGGATCCGGAGGCCGGAATCGGCCAGGGCTCGGAATACGGCCCGGGACTCCTCCGATTCTGGCGGGGCCGCTATTTCGTCTCGATCACGGTCTCGGGAAACGAGGAGAAAGCGGAAATGGCCGTCCTTATGATGGGGAAGGCGGTCGCCCCGCTGCTCGGTCCGGACGGCGCCTTGCCGGACATGATCAAACTCCTCCCCTCCGCCGGGCTGCAGGCGGAAAGAACCGCGTATTTTCACAATCACGTCCATCTCAGCAACCGGTACTTCGTCGCCTCCGAGAACATCCTGAACCTGGACGAAAGAACCGAATGCCTGTTCGCCGAGTACCGCTCCGAGAGCGGCGAATCCGCCCTGTTGCTCGTCGTCCGGTATCCCGACGCCGCAATAACCAGGGCCGCGGCCGCGTCGTTCCTGAAGTCCTTTCTGCCCCGGGCGGACGCCGACGGGGCCGCCCTGACCGAAAACAAGGAATGGTCGATGATCAAGACGCGGGAAAACGTCCTGGCGGTCGTTTTCGAAGCGTCGTCGAAGGAATATGCCGGACGGCTCGCGGAAGCGATCGTTCGTCCGCTCAAATGAGGTGATCATGACATCCCCCATGACCCGCCGCGATTTCATCACGGGCACCGCCGCAGCCGTACTGGGATCGTCCGCCGTGTTTGGCCAAAACACGGCCGCACCGGCTAAGAAAACCCGGGTGGTGCTGATCCGCCATCCGGAGGCGCTCGACGCCAATTCCGCCTTCAATGAGCCGGTCATCCAGCAGATGTTGGACGAAGCTGTCGCAAAGCTCTTGGACCAAAGCGACCCGGTCGAAGCCTTCAAACGGCTTCTTAAACCCGAGGACGTCGTCGGGATCAAAACCAATGTCTGGTCCTTTCTGCCGACGCCCGCCCCGGTCGAGAAAGCCATCAAGCGCCGCGTCCTGGACGCCGGGGTCCAGGAAAAGAACATCGGGCTGGATGACCACAACGTGCGGACGAACCCCCTCTTCGTCAAAGCCACGGCCCTGATCAACGTCCGTCCCATACGGACGCATTACCTGGCCGGAATGTCGGGCTGCCTGAAAAATTACATCATGTTCGCCGAGTCCCAGCCGGCTCACCACCCTGATAGTTGCGCCTCGCTGGGGTCACTTTTCCTCCTGCCTCAGGTCAAGGGAAAAACCCGGTTGAACGTCCTCTGCGCGTTGACCCCGCAATTCCACGGCCGCGGACCTCACAATTTCAGCCGCCGGTACGTCTGGAATTATAAAGGCCTCATCGTCGGGCAGGACCCTGTGGCCGTGGATTCGATCGGTCTCCGGCTGATCATCGCCAAACGGCGGAAGGAATTGGGGCCGGCCCTGGAAATCCCCCCGGTTCCCAAGCACATCCAGATCGCCGACACGAAATACGGGATCGGCACGGCCGACCCTGAAAAGATCGAGCTGATCAAGCTGGGCTGGCTCGAAGACGTCATGATTTAGGCGCCGGAGCGGAGGACGAACATGTTCAATTCGAAATCCGGTGCGCGGATCTTATCGGCCCTGATTCTGTTTTCGGTCGGCGGCCTGGCCTGCGGCGGCCCGGAAGACGGCCGGCTGACCTTTCTCGGCTCCTCTCTCTGGACGAAAGCCCATGACGTCGAGATCCGGGGCGAGCTGGCTTATTGCGCCTTCCTGGACGGCTTGATGATCCTGGACCTCTCCGATCCCCGGAACCCGGAAACGCTTTCCCAACTCTATCTCGGCGGAGGATTCGCCGTCGCATTGGCCGGAAACCACGCTTTGGTCGCCGCGGCCGACAAGGGCCTGGCCGTGATCGACGTCACCGACCCGAAGGCCCCCATTTTGAAAGGCGTTCTGGACACTGCCGGCGAAGCCCGGGACGTCGCGGCCTACGGTTCCATCGCCCTGGTGGCCGACGGAACCGGGGGGTTACTGGCCGTCGATATCGCCAATCCCGCGGCCCCG
Source organism: Candidatus Aminicenantia bacterium (assembly GCA_041479905.1). Taxonomy (GTDB): domain Bacteria; phylum Acidobacteriota; class Aminicenantia; order Aminicenantales; family Saccharicenantaceae; genus RBG-16-66-30. Next base: position 8,240 of record JBGOYY010000075.1, on the reverse strand, counting down.
AAAGTCGCCGGCTCCTGGGATTCCCCCGGCGAAGCGACCGGGATCGCTCTCAGGGAAAGATCCCTCTTCCTGGCCGACGGCAGCGCCGGCCTGCAGATCGTCGACATCACTGATCCGGTCAGGCTCGCGCCGGTCGGGGCCATCGACACGGACGGAACCGCCGAAAGCGTCGCGCTTTCCGGGAACTATGCGTACATTGCCGACGGCTCCGGCGGGATCAAGGTCGTGGACGTCACCTCGCCGGCCGCCCCGAAATTGGCCGCGTCCCTTGTCGCCTCCGGATATGCCCACAGCGTCGCGGCGAACGAAAAGCTGCTCTGCGTCGGGAGCCTCTATGACGGCGGCTATCAGATCTTCGACATCTCCAGACCGGATTCCCCGGCCGTCGTTTCGACCAATAAGTACACGATGTACAACGAGGGCTGGCGCGTCATCCTGAGGGAAAACCGGGGGATCGTCGTTGATTATTTCTCGGGCATCTTCTTCATGGACTTCGCCGATCCCCGGAAGCCGACGGTTACGGGCTTTTTTCCGGCCCCGAGCTCCATCGTCGCCGTATGCGGCCGGGACCGTTATGCGTTCGCGGTCGGCGAGCTTTCCGGGGTGCTGGTCGTTGATGCGGTCGACCCGGCCCGGCCCAATCTTGTCGGCGGGACGAACATCTTCCGGGGCGTCCAGAACATCGCCGTCAACGGGAACTTCATTTATGTCACGGACCGCTGGTCGATCCGGGTATTCGATGCCACGGACCCGGCCAAGCCCAAACCGGGGAAGCCCCTGACGTTCGCCGAGGGGATCCCGAGAACGCTGGTTGTCCGGGGGAACTCCGCGTATCTCACGGCCGACAACTTCGGCTTCTACACCCTTGATGTCACGGACCCGGCCGCACCGAGAGTCGTCGGCTCGTTCAGACTGTCCGGATTCACGTACGGGCTGGCCGTTTCCGGCGATAACGCCTTCCTGGCCAACAGCGACACCGGGCTCCACGTCCTCGACGTCCGGAAACCGGAGGCGCCGGCCGAGATCGGTGTGATCAAGCTCGCCGGGGAGCCGAGCGGCGTGGCCGTCCGCGGCCAGCTCGCGTTTATAGCGTCCGGAGCGGACGGCTTGATCGTTGTCGACATCGGCCGGCCGGACGCGCCGAGGATACTGGGCACGGCTGCCTCCGGCGATTATTCGAGCGCCGTCGTCCTCGATGGGCACTTCGCCTATGTCGCCGACGGCCTGGCGGGCGTTAAAAAGATCGACATCTCCGACCCGAATTCCCCAAGGCTTGTTTCGTCCTACGACACGCCGGGCGAAGCCCAGAATCTCTGCGTCCTGGGAAAAAGCATCCTCGTCGCCGACACTTACTCGCTGATCCTGCTGAAATAAAAGCAGATGAGCCGGATACGGAGAGACGAGATCAGGCCGGCACAGGCGCTCTAGCTCGACAGGCGCGCTTAAAAGGAAATGTCCGTCACAGCTCTTGGTCTTTCCATACCCCGGTGTATGTCGCGGTGCCTTTGCATTCCTGAAGAACGACGTGACAGATTCTCATTCCCGGCATTAACTTTATCTTATTCCGCCCGGCGTTGTAGATTTCCAGAATCTGTCTGTTCGAGATCCCCGGAGCCAGGAACGGAGCCGCGATATGACTCATGAGTCCGATCCGGGCGAATCTCGAGCGCGAGTTTAGCCACCCGCACACGTCCCCAGGGAGGGTGATCCTCTCCTTGGTGATCCCAAGCACGAGTTCACCCGGCTCCAACAGATAGCCGTCGATGATGTCCGTGAGCTTGGCCAACGTTTTGTAGTCGATATCTGCCCGCGTGATGTGCTGGTTGGTATTGAAAACCCGCAACTTGTTATCTAACGTCAAATCAATCGAGGCGGGGCCAACGGCATCCTCATCATAGGGCTCGAACTTTATCCTGCCGTCACGAATCTGCCGGAGAATTTCGGGTTTCGCCAGAATCATCTTGGACGCTCTCTTTCAATCATGTTTGAGACTCCTGGTGTCCACCGCCGTACGGCTTCGGACTCGGGTGTTAATTCATCAAGCTGCGAATACCGGCTATTAGGTTAGTTCAGCTGACGACGTTTGGCAAGGATCCACGCCCCGCGAAAAAAGGAATTTCCTATCAATTAATCATGCTGATGGACCTTAAGTCCTTCAGCGATCCCGAGTTTGAGCTTTAGTATGGAGACTAGAAGCCTTTCCTCCTCCTTGTCTGAGTAAGGTACATCAATCATGGATTCAATGACGCCGTCATTGTCGAGGTCACAAACGAAAGATGCCAGCCCGCCATCAGCTAGCAAGAGCGAGAGATGCAGCTTTTCTGCCTCTGCCCGGGATTTTTTGGTCGGCCCGGCCAAGAGGCGGTAATAACGATAACACAGGACCTCACCTTCCGGGGTCTTATAGGTAATTAGGGACCAGGCCTTCTCTTTTATAGATATGGTTGGATAGCTTGCCCCATCCGGCGTACATAACGCATTAGTAATATTGAATCCGGCCCCAGCTTTGGCCCGCCGATGTTCTGATATGATCTCGAAGGACATCCCGGGATATCTTTTCTTTTCAACCTTCTCAAGAATCAACCGCGACGGATTGGGTAAGTTCCATCCTTTAAGATTAATAAACTTGGCATTTAAGAAATCCTGATGGAGAAGAAAAGAGAAAAAGCCTACGGCCACTATTATGCTGGTTGCAGATCTTAGATTCATGGGTTCTCACTTCTTCTGAGTTACGATCTCATACCCTCTGGTCTTGAGTAGCACCCCAAAGACATCGTACAACTGCAGGAGCTTGCCGTCAAAGGAATAGAGGTAGTAGTTGCCGACCGGGGAGGCCGACATGAGCTTCATCGTCGCCTCGGCAGGCCCTGAAGGCCTTCCGGTCCTGGGGAATCGAGCCGGAGCTTGCTTCTCCTTCCCGTCCTCTCGAGGCTCTCCCGGATCCGCTTCTTGTTCCCGGGTGCGTGGCTCGGAGGGACGGCGGAGGCCGAGTTCCTCTGAGAGTCTGCTCCTCGAGAGCGTCCTCATCTTGGAGGTCATCGGGGCGGCGCCGATGGCGAAGTTTCCCTCGCTCACCCCGAACGGCACCCGCGCCGGCAGGCTCAGCCGCTTGGCCACGATGACCCCGGTGCCGTCCGTCTCGATCCGGAACGACTGCAGTTCCGTGGCCGAATCCGTCTCGTCGATCACAGCCTTGCCGGTCGTCATCGCCGGCTCGCTCTTCCTCATCGGCGAAGTCAAGCGCCTCAATCTGTTCTAGGCGGCGAGTTTGGGCTCCCTGCCTCTTTTTGCCAGTCGCCACTCAAGAAAGAAATAGGCAAGAACGACGACTATCGGGATTACCCAGGCAAGAAGATTGGTGATAAAGCCTACTTTTATTCCACCTCTTCCTGGCATCATGGAGCATATCGCAACGCCAACGCCATGGATCAAAAGGGGAATAAGAGGGAAGCAAGATCGGAACCTCCTCTTGCGAGAGTCCTGCTCAATCAGCCACGCCCCGAGAAAGGCCCGCCCATTCCTATGGGATCGCCTGACCTTCCCTCCAATTCTTTTAGAACACGAAAGGCGTTCATTTGGCCATATTTCTCGGCAATCTTGGCCGCTGTCATTCCCTCGGAGTTCTTTAGGCCCATTATCGCTCCGCGCCGAGCAAGCAGTTCGATGAGCTGCAGTTGACCTGATCGGGCGGCGTACATGAGACACGACCATCCCGCATTATTTTGCGAATTGACGTTCGCACCGTATTCCAAGAGCGCTTGAACGGCGGGGATATCCGATGAAACGGTCGCAACCATCAATGGTGTCCTTCCCTCATGGTCTCTTGCCTCTACTAGGGCGCCTGCCGCAAGAAGATACTCCACCATCGGCGCCCTCTTCGGGGGAAGTGGGCCAAAACAGGCAAAGTGGAGTGTCATTCTTCCTTCTTCATCTCGATCGTTGACGCGCCCGCCTTTGTCGACGAGGAACCTTACAGTTGCAAGAGACCCGGCTCTTGAGGCCAGCATCAGGGGACTTTGTCCCCGAAGGTTTCTGTGGTCAAGGGACGCTCCCTTCTCGGAGAGGTACTCGAGGACTCTCAGGGCGTCCCGCGAATCGTTATGGACCGCATAATGACATGCCGTATCGCCTGAACTATCCACAGCATTGACGTCGGCCCCGCTTTCTACCAAGAATCTCACCAATTCGAAATATGAACCAGAAGCAGCGAGCATCAACAAAGTTGCCGCGGAAAGTCCCCTATTCTGCAGATCGGCTCCTTTGCTGATAAGATATTTGACAGTAGGCAATTGGCCGGCGTTTACAGCCGAAGATAGGGCCGTTGAATGGTCATTGGGTGTAGCGTAATTGACATCCGCCCCTTTTTCCACAAGGAATTGAATGACCGGTAAACAGCCATTCTCGGAGGCGATAATCAAGGGACTATCGAATTCCAAACCGGCCTGATTCACTCTGGCGCCGCTTTCGATAAGTCGTCTTGCCATCGGTAAATTGCAGTGGATCGAAGCCCAGATGAGAGGGGTATAACCGCTCTCGCCTCTGGGCTCGTCAATATCGCTCTGGACGTTTGGATCGGCGCCTTTCTCGCAAAATAGGCGGACGATATTGAGCTTGTTCATCTTTGCCGCACATAGAAGCGGCGTATAGCCGTAACGCCCCTTACAGGCAATATCATTATCATCTGACAGGATCCGTTGAATCGTGTCGATGTCATCCTTTTCAATGGCATCAAATAAGGCGCTGCATTTGCCTTGATTGATTTGAGCAGAACCTACTGACATTGCGAGAAAGGTTATTAACAGAGGCAGTCGTGAGTTCACTATCTTGTGCCTCCCCTATATTTTTTTGCGTCGGTTACCTCATATGAATACCAAGTCACCGGACCCGCTGATGAAAACCACGAAAGTGGACAGAGGCCGTACCTTTTTCCTGTGCGCCTTGCTGAGTATACCCAGATTTCCTCCTTCCCGTCTGATCCTATCTTCTTTTCCGCGAACATCACCATATGACCGTTTTGGAGACCTACGTCCATTAATTGTGGATTACTCTGGTCACTTAGCTTGACTATGACGCCGTAATTTTCGCCCCCTGGTTCTGTACTCTTTGCAAATGTATCATCAGCGGCCTTATTAACATAAGCGAATCCATTTATTGTATATACTAAATAAACCGCTCCGTTGCAGTCTGCGTGCTCGAAGGTAGAATTTGCGCCGCCTTCTTCCGGTTTGTCCGGATACAGAGTAACGTTCACCATCTGTGCCGCCGTTCTTTCCAGTGCTGCCCTTTGCTTGGCGGTCAGGGCTTCCATCCCAAGCGGCTTATAGGTCGAGACCCAGGTCTGCTGGATCCCGCCGTAGGGGTCGTGGGCCGCCGAATAGACAACAGTCCCGGCGCTGTCCGTAACGACACGGGTTGTATTGATCTGGTCCGGCGTGTAATAGAGGTAGCGGCTGCCGACGTGGTCATACTCGGCGATAAGGCGATCGCCCATGTAAATATAGTCCTTGAGAAGAACCCCATAGACATTGTATGTCTGCAAGAGCTTGCCGTCAAAGGAATAGAAGTAGTAGTTGCCGACCGGGGAGGCGGACGGGGTCGTCATCGTCTTTCGGCTGCCGGCTGAGCCTTGATTAGGGTGGGTCTCGGCAGATCTGCTGTCAGCGGGGAGGTTTCTTTCATTCTTGACGCCGGATGTCGGACCAGTTACCGGATCATTCTCCTTCCCAAGCTTCCCGGATCTCCTATCCAGGCGGGATTCCCGATCCAAGAGCTCCCGCAAGCCGGTCCCCTTTTGGGAACCATCGAGCTTGACGCCTATCGCGAAACTCCCCCCGCTCACCCCGAACGGAACGCGGTCAGGCAGACTGAACCGCTTGACAACGGAAATCGACCCTATTCCGACGGTCTCGAGCCTGAACGACCTGAGCCCGGAGACGGAGTCCTCATCATCGATCAGGGCCGCTCCGTTCTCCGAAGCCCCATCGGAAAGGTTTAAGGCTTGGGCGCCTTGCCTGCCGGACCGAAACACCTCACTGCCCCTGCTTTCCCCCTCCGTCTCTGTCTTGGCTTTCCCGAGTCGTTTCCCCTTGTCTTTTAAGGAGCCGGCAGGTCGCACGTTTAGAGCATCAGCCGAAGTTTCTCCCGGGCGGATCTCCGAGGAGGACCCCAGGATCTTCTCCATGCCCGTGAGCCACCCGCCCGTTCTCGGGAAGATTCCTGTTTGGTACGTCTCGAACGAATCACTGACGATAGACTGCGATACCTCCTCTCCTTCGTTTTTGGGCTTCAGCGTCTGGTCCCGGTACTTGACCTCGATGTCCTCGATCCAGACCCCGGCGGGCTTATCCGCCCCGCAAGTTATCATGAGCTCGGGGATTAGCGCGGCGTCGGGCGTCTGCCGGAGAGGGACTCCATCGAAGACGACACGGCCGTCCACCCACACCGAGCCCGTGTAAGTGTCGAGTTTGAGTTGGACACGGACTTGGTGCCATTTGGCGAGGAAATCATCGAGCGTCCCGCAGTCTGCCTCGACGTAGTTGAAGGCCATGGTCTCACCCGCACGGAGCGTGTCCGCGGAGAAGACGATATCCGCCGTCCAGGAGCTCCGGGTCCTCGTATCCGGGACCGAAGCGTGGACCGAAAGCGTCGGGCCGTCCCCCGCCGCGCTCCCGGCCGAGGAGACCTTGCGCTTAAACTCATAGGAGAAGGAGAGCGCCGTCGCCGCAGTCCCGTCGGCGCTCGTGACGCGGACGAGACAAACCCCGGAAATGACCGGGGGGACAAGCCACGGATAGCTGCCGACGTTCGGGGTCCGTTCGACGATCGTCAGGTAGGTGCTGCCGTTATCGGTCGAATATTCGATCCTGACCTCACGGGGACAACTGCGCTATTGATTTGAGACTTTCGTTGCTAAACGCCAATCGATAGCTATATATATGACTACAAGCAAAACGGAGAAGAAAAAACATGCTAGATATAACAGAATTGGTTCCTGTTTGAACCCGCGGTGGATAAAGCTCGAAATGACGCTTCCCAGCAGATAGATGCCGGCCGGAGCGATAAAGCTATACTTCTTTCCTTGACGGGAAAGGAATCCTGACAAAAGGAAGAAACTCACCAGATACATCAAGTATGACGCTAAAGTGAAATAGCCGCCCTTATTTAGACTTTCAGGGGATAATCTCAATAGCAAGTACGCCCATGAAAAGAAAACAGTGCCGGGAGCAGAAATGCCATGCCCTGCCCCACCGACACCCATAATTAATGAAGTTGTAAATAAAAAATATACTAATAATAGAGATATCCGCTTAATCATTTCACCTTCTCCCGTGCATTATAATTCATCGTCTTAATCTCTATGCTTTTCTTTGCTTTCTCACTCAATTGTGGGCTTGATTGGAATCATACATAGTTCGCAAGGTACAAATTAGAACATTATCCTCATCGATGTCACCATTGTCCAAGCAGCTTGGGAAACAGCTGCCACGACCATCCACCTATCATAGAAATTGCTCAAGAGTTCCAGCGTTGCCCAACACATCACTTCGTAGGCTAGAGGATGCTTGTTCACATCGTCGGCCGATGGGCCAAAAAAACCATGATAAAATGGAAAGCCATATCCGGCATGACTAAATGAATCTTGGATAACATGAAGATTCTTCCCGAATTCTTCGAGATTTAATGTTGTCTGACATATCCTAAGGCTTTCATTGAGTCTCTCATCGCCAGGAAAGTGCCATGTATCAATTGTTCCATTAAGAGCGTTTTCATATGCACTGCCCCATGTGCTTACATTTGCGGTCCCAGCCGTTGTTGCTGGATTGATATCAACATTGGCGCAAGAAAGGCTTATTGATTCTGCGATACTTTGCGGCAAGCCGACAAAGATAGCAATGCTATATGTTAAGGAATAATGGACGGCCAAAGTTGGCCACTGGCCAGTAGGATCGGATAGAGAAATGGGATTGTTAAAACAGAATGAATAGAAATTCCATTTTTGAGGCTCTAGCTGAACAAGCCGCCGCGTAACTTTCGGGTCCACAGAAATAAACCTATATTGATTCTTGTCATAATACCTCGCCCCGAAATAATCGAGCTCTGATTCTGCGTCCCTTTCCTTGCCCGAGAACTTCGGTAGCGGATTGATGGTATTATACTGATCCGGGATCTGCACTCCCCCATAGGGATCATAGGTCACGGAATAGACTACCGTCCCCGCGCTGTCGGTCATAACGCGTGTC
>JBGOYY010000074.1:0-13571 GCA_041479905.1 Candidatus Aminicenantia bacterium | reverse complement strand
TTCGGCGTGCTTTTCTACACGCGCATCTTCCTCCTCCTCTACTTCGGGCTGAACGTCCTCTCCGGCCCGACGGTCGCCCTCGTCCGGGCTTTCCGGAAACAGCCCCGGAAAAAGCCGGAGCCTAAAGAAATCCCTTCCTAGACGCGCCGAAAGGATGGGACGACTCAAGTTGACCATCGATCCGGGGGCCGGCCGCGGAAAACCGCGGAGGCGGATCAACGGGGCGCGCATCGCCGCGGCCCTCGTCCTTCTCGCCTGCGCCGCCGCCGTCCTCGTCTTCGTCATCCGCGTCGTCTTCCCGCCGAAAGCGGCCGGGCCTCTGCCGCCGGGACCCGCCGAGGCCGTGATCGTCCCGGCCCCCGCAGCCCTGGCGCTCGAGGAGGAGAGGATCGTCATCCCCCCGAAGTCCAGCCTGGCCGACCTTCTCAAGAGGCGCGATTTCGACAACCTCGAGATCCACAGGATCAAGGAAGCCGTCAAGCCCGTCTACGACCTGGGCAAGCTCCGGGCGGGGCAGCAACTGCGATTGTCCTCCCTGCCGGGCGGACCGTGGAAGACGCTCGAGTACGATATCGACGAAATGCGTTTCCTCGTCGTCCGCAACGACGCGGACGGGATCAAGGCGGAGGTGAAGTACGTCCCCTTTGAGGTCCGACCGGCCTTCGCCTGGGGCGTCATCGAGGACAGCCTGATCGGAGCCCTGAACAAGACCGGCGAAGAGGACAGCCTGGCCCTCGACCTCGTCGAACGCTGTTTCGGCTGGGACATCGATTTCAACACCGACCTGCGCAAGGGGGACTCCTTCCGCATCTACGTCGAGAAAAAATACCTGGCCGGCCGCTTCGCAGGGTACCGCGACATCCTGGCCGCCGAGTTCACAAACGACGGGCGCGTCTTCCAGGCCTTCCGCTTCACCTACCCCGATACCAAGGCCTCGGACTATTTCGACGAGAACGGCGGGTCGCGGCGGAAGGATTTCCTCCGATCGCCGATCAAGTTCATGACGACGCCCCGGATCACCTCGCGCTTCTCGGCCAGCCGGTTCCATCCGATCTACAAGATCTACCGACCGCATTACGGCGTCGACTACGCGGCTCCCATCGGGACGCCGGTCCAGGCCACTGCCGACGGCGAGGTAACCTTCGCCGGACGGGACGGCGCGGCCGGCAACACGGTCAAGATGAGGCACAAGAATTCCTACGAGACGATGTACCTCCACTTGAGCGGCTTCGGCCGGGGGGTTCGCAAGGGCGCCCTGCTCAAGGGCGGGGACATCGTCGGATACGTCGGTTCATCGGGGGATTCGACGGGGCCTCATCTCGACTACCGGATCTACTATCACGGCGGGCCCGTCAATCCGCTGGGACACAAGTTCAAACCGGCCGACCCTCTGCGCAAGGAATTCCTGGAAGTCTACAAGAAGGAGGTCGACAGGCTCCGCATCGCTCTCGAGGTGCCCCGCCTTTCCCTGAGGCTCTTCCCCAGCCTCAGTTTTTGATCTTCCCGCCTTCGCTCCCCTTGGACTCCTTGCCTTCGGAGCGGTCGGACGATCTCGCCGCCGACGACGACGCGCTGGAAGTTCCCGAGGAACCGGACGAACCGGAATCGCCGCCGCCGACCGAGGAAGCCGGCTCGTAGCTGACCCCTTGCGAGGTCAGGTGCGGGACGAGGCCCGCGTTGCGCTCCCGGTCCCGTGAAGAGATCTTCAGTTCGGGACAGCGAACCTCGTTCCCCCGGCTGGAATATTCGATATGGACGCCCAGCTCGCGGGCGACCCGGACGTCGGGATTCCAGTCGCGGAACCGCGCGCCCGGACCGGCGGCCGCTCCGCCGACATTCTTTCCCGCCAGGGGAGCATCGCCCCCCCGGACCGGCGTTTCAGAGCGCCCGGAAGCCGGGGGGATGGCGATGAAATTGTCTCCGTCGACGGTCTTTCCGGCCGGATCGACACGTCTCTGCGGACCGGCCGCAGGCGTTTCGCCCCCGCGGAAGGCCCGGGCGGCTTCGCGCTGAAAGTCGGCGAGGCGGCGCACGACTCCCGACTCCTTGGCCGGGGGAGCGCCGGACTTCGGGACTTCCGCCCAAGTCAGGGCTTTTTCGTTGATCGCGCGGGACGCGAGGTCGCCCTTGGCCACGAAGACGAGGTGCCGCGAGACGTCGTTCGCCGAATCCCGGATCCGGACATCGCCCTTTTCATAGGCCGCGGTCGCTTTCTTGAGGACACCCGTGAGCTCCGAGGGAACGGGATAGGCCGTCATCGCCGGCTGCTTGAGCTGGTCTTTACGGACGACGGTCAAGCCGGGCAGAGAGGGCGTGCCCGGGCCGGTATTCCAATACGGCGAATAGATCCAGCCGCCGTCGAGATAGGAAAAACCGGACATCCCATAGCCATAGGCGCCGTACCCGCCCATCCAATCGTAAAGGCCCCACGGCCGCCAGCAGGCGAAACCGAAATAGAAATCCCAGGTCGCCCAGGCCGGCGCGAACATCGAGCCGGGGAGCCAGACCCAACCGTGTTTCTTGTCCCACTGCCAGATGCCGAGGTGATACGGGATCCAGCCCCAGGGCTCCTGAGGCACCCAGAACATCTGCCCGCCGGTCATGGCCCATTGACCGTAGTAATAGGGTCCCCAGCCCCAGGGGTACCTACCGTTGTCGATGAAAGGGCGCCAGACGTAGCCGTAAATGTCGTCCCAGAGCCATTCTCCGTACATGTCGCCGTAGTTCTGGGCGAAATAGAAGACGGCCGCGGGGAGTTTCTGAATGGGCTTGGGGAGCGGGCTCAGGCCTTTGTGGAGGTCCTCAAAATGGGCGTTGACCTCTTTATTCCAGAGGTCGAAAGCGGTGCCCTCGATGGAGGTAGCGAGCTGGAACTGACTGTCCTTCTGGACGATCAGCCGCTCGCCCTTTCTGACCGCCTGGTCATCGAGGAGTCTCGCGCTCGCGCCGAAGCGCATTTGGGTCTTGCCATACTTCACCTGGGTTTCGGTCGAGCCGTCCTCCGCCGCGGTGATGAGGACGACCGAGTTATGTTTCATCTTGACGGCCGCGTTGGACGTCAGCACCTGGAATATCTCGCGGCGGTCGTACTCCCTGTACATGACATAGATCCGGCCCTTGTCGAGGGCCAGGTTGGAGATCTGCTCGAGGCTGCTCAAGCTGCGGGCCAGGATCGTCTCGACCCGGACTGCGGTGTTGAAGTCGAGGCGGACGACCGTCCCCGTGTCGAACTGGATCTCGCAGCGCCGGTCGGCTGAGGTCCGGACCGTGTCGCCGGGGCCGACGGGCAGGTTGAGGACGGCCTGTTCGGGAACCGCTTGCCCCTCGCGCAGGAGGACCGGGTCCGTCCCTTCCCGGGTGGCCTCGATATAGCTGATATGTCCGAAATAGAAATCCTTCGGGCCGTTGACGACCTTGTAATGCTCGGCCGCCCACAGCCCGGATGACGCGACCAGAAAAACAATGCCTAGAATGACTTTTCGAAAACCCCCTCTTTTCATGGCCATCTCCTCATTTTCCGGCGTTTCACATCATCTATAATAGCATTTTTCGTGCCAATCACCCTGCCTTAACGGCCCGTCCGCCCCGGCCACGCTTGTCCCTTCTTGGGGACAGCACACTTTGTGGGCAGTCCTCATTGGGGACGATAGTCGCCAATTAGGGCAGACCCCTTTGTGGGCAGTCCTAATTGGGGACGATAGTCCCCAATTAGGGCTGTAACGATTGACAAGCACGGAGGGGGCCCCCTACAATGGGCGCATCAGGCTAGGAGACTTGTCAGAAGTGAGAATGCCGCGCCCGAAATTCCGCAACCCCGTGCCCACCGTCGACATCATCATCGAAGTCATGGACGGCCGGAAGGCGCGGGGCATTGTCTTCATCGAGCGCAGGAACCCGCCGCCCGGCTGGGCCTTGCCCGGCGGCTTTGTCGATTACGGCGAGACGCTCGAGGCGGCGGCCGTCCGCGAGGCCCGCGAGGAGACATCGCTCGACATCGAGCTCCTCGGCCAGTTCCACGCCTACTCCAACCCCGCGAGGGACCCGCGTCTTCACACCATTTCGACGGTGTTCATCGCCCGGGCTAAGGGCGAGCCGAAGGCCGCCGACGACGCGCGGGCCGCGGTCGTCGTCGATCCCCGGGACCGGAACTTGCGTTTGGCCTTCGACCATCGGAAGATCCTCGACGACTATCTCGATTCCAGGAAAGGGCGTGTCCTATGTCCGAACCCGACGAAAAGAACAAGCCGCGGGACGACAACGCCGACCTCGCCGAAGCCGCGCGCGTCTTCGGCCCGTTCGAAGCGGACCTGATCAAGAGTCTCCTCGAAAGCCACGGCATCGCCTGCGTCGTCCGCGGCCGAACGGCGCCCTTCGTCTATCCGTTCACGGTCGACGGGCTGGCCGAGTTCAAGGTCATGGTCCAGGAAAAAGACCTGGAAAAGGCCAAGGATCTGCTGGCCGCCATGCCCGCCGCCGACGAGGAAAACGGCTCGGGAAAAGCCGGCTGACCGCGCCCTCCGACCGACCCCCCAACGCCTAGCCCTCTTCCCCTAATTCTGAACCTTATTTAGGGCCCCCGTTTTTTAGTCCTTTTTTGGGCTTATTTTGCTTGACTTTTGCTATTTTCTCTCATATATTTGGGATGAAACGGGACAAATCGGGACGCACCTATATGGCCAATGTTTTGATCGGCAGCTACACCGCGCGGTTGGACGCCTCCGGACGCATCAAAATTCCCGAGAAATTCCGCGAGGTCATCGAGCAGGTTTACGGCAAAGACCTCTTCGTCACCTCGCTGTCCGACGATTCGATCAAGATCTATCCCCTGTCCGTTTGGCTCTCGATGACGGACCTCACGGCCGAGGGCGCCGTCCATCTTCGTCCCGACGTCCGCAAGTTCATGCTCCGCGTCAACAGGCATGGCTCGCGGCACGAGCTCGATTCCAAGGGACGGGTCCTGATCAGCCAGACCCTAAGGGAAAAAGCCAAGCTCCTGGACGAGGTCGAAGTGCTGGGTCTATCGAACCATCTGGAGATCTGGAACAAGGACGTTCTCGACGGAACTCTCGAGGAGAAACCGCTCTCGGACGAGGATTTCGAGAGCATCGCCCGCCTCATCCCTCGAGGAAAGCCGGAATGACGGAGATAGGACATTGCCCGGTCCTGCCGGAGGAAGTCCTTGAGTTCCTCGATGCGGGGCGGGAAGGGACTTATGTCGACTGCACGCTGGGCCTGGCGGGACACGCCGTCGCGATCTTGGAGAGGAATCCCCGTTCCAAGCTGATCGGCCTGGACCGTGACGGGCAGTCCCTGGAGAAGGCCCGGGAAAGGCTCGCGGATTACGCCGGGAGGGTCAAGCTCTTCCACGCGGATTTCAAGTGCCTCTCCGAGCTCGGCATCCCCTTCAAGAAAGTCCGCGGGGTCCTCGTCGACCTGGGCATCTCGTCTTTCCAGCTGGATTCGCCGGAACGCGGTTTCAGCCACACCCATGAAGGGCCTTTGGACATGCGCATGGACCTGAGAAACAAGACGACGGCCGGGAAGATCCTCCACACCTACCCGGAGCAGAAGCTGGCCGAGATCTTCGCCAAATACGGTGAGCTCGCTCAGACCCGGCGGCTGGCCCGGGAGATCGTCCACCTGCGCAAGCTCGGCCGGCTCGAAACGACCTTCGACCTGAGGATCCTCACGGAAGAGGTCTACAGGTGGCGTCCGCAGAAGGGGCGGATCCATCCGGCGGCCAAGGCCTTCCAGGCGCTCCGCATCGAGGTCAACCAGGAACTCGAGGGGCTCGGCCCGTTCATCGAGGAGACGGTGCGGCTCTCGATCCCGGGAACGCGCTTCGTCGCCATTTCTTTCCACTCGCTCGAGGACCGGATCGTCAAGCACACGTTCGCCGGCCTGGCCTCCTCGTCCGACCGCGCTCCCCTTCTTTCGATCCTGACCAAGAAACCGGTGATGGCCGGCGAGGAAGAGGTCGCCGCCAATTCCCGGTCCCGCTCGGCCAAGCTGCGGGCCGCGGAGAGGGTTTGAATGGTCCGCCGGAAATGGAGCCCGCGGGGGATCGCCCTAGGCGCCGCCCTGCTCGTCACCGTCGTCGGCATTCTGACTTTCTACGTCTGGTACCAGACCGAGTCGGTCAAGCTCGGCATCGACATCGGCAAGAGCGCGGACAGGATCCGGGAGCTCGAGCAGGCCATCGAAACGCTTAAGCTGCGCAAGGCCGCCCTCCTCGACCCGGCACGGGTCGAGAAGATCGCCCGGGAATCCCTGGGGCTCGTCGACCCCAAGGACGACGAGGTCATCTACGAGAAACGGGACACGCCCCGTTGAGGCGCCGCCGATGAGGACATTCTACGAGAGCGACATCCGGAAGCGGACCCTGGTCCTGAGCTTTGCCCTCATCGCCTGGGCGGCTGTCGTGGCCCTCCGGCTCGTCCAGATCCAGGTCTTCGGCCACGCCCGGGCCAAGACGGCCGTCCTCGACCAGAACCGGGACAAAATCACGATGGAGCCCCGGCGGGGGACGATCTTCGACCGCAACGGCGAGATCCTGGCCTGCAGCCTTCCCGCCGTGTCGGTCCATATCCGGCCGGTCGAGAAAGAAACGCCGGCCGAAGAACGGGCCAAGGTCCGGGCCCTCCAGGGCCTTCTCGGCCTGTCCGAGAAAGAAGTCGCCTACGTCCTGGGCCGGCTGAAAGAGAACAGCCCCTTCACCTATGTGAAAAAGAAGATCTCCGAGGAGGAAGCGGCCCGGGTCATGGCCTTGAAGCTGCCGGGCGTCGAGTTCGAGCCCGCGACGAGGAGGCATTACCCCCTGAGGAGCCTGGCCGCGCACATTCTCGGCGGCGTCAGTCTGACCGAAGACATCAGGACCGGGGTCGAGGCCCGCTACGACGACGTCCTGAAGGGGGAAGAGGGCGCGAAGGTCGTCTTCAAGGTCAACGGCGGCCGCGATTACCAGACCCAGGTCATCAAATCGCCCGTCCCGGGCCGGGACCTCGTCCTGACGATCGACGCGACGACGCAGTACTACGTCGAGAAGGAACTCGCCCGGGCCATGGCCGAACACGAAGCAGCCTGGGGCGCGGTCATCGTTATGGATTCGTCTTCAGGAGAGATCCTGGCCCTGGCCAGCCTGCCCAGCTACGACGTCAACGATTATCCCGGCCCGAAGAACGCCTGGATGAACCGGGCCGTGCAGCTGAGCTACGAGCCCGGCTCGACGTTCAAGATCGTCACCGCGGCGGCGGCGCGGGAGAGGAACCGCGTCGGCTTCACCGATCTCTTCGATTGCAGCGCCGGTTCCATCACCATCGGCGGTTTGACCATCCGCGACCACGAGCGCGTCGGCGTCCTGAGCTTCTCGGATGTCCTTATCCATTCTTCCAACGTCGGCACGGTGCTCTTCGCCCAGCGGCTCAGCATCGACGAACTCTACGAGACGATCAAGGCCTTCCGCTTCGGGACGAAGACCGGCATCGACCTGCCGGCCGAGGCCTCCGGGGTCGTCTATCCACCGAAGCAGTGGAACAAAAGAACCTCCCTGCCGCATATCGCCATCGGCTACGAGGTCGCGGTCACGCCACTCCAGATCCTCGTGGCCATGAACGTCTACGCCACCGGCGGACTTCTCGTCCGGCCCCATGTCGTCGTCAAGGACGATGAAAGCCACCCCGTCCTTGACGGCGGCGCGTCCGGGATGACCGACGGCCCGGTCCGGGTCATCAGCGAGAAGACGGCCGCCGACCTGGTCGGACGCGTCTTCGAAAGCGTCGTCGAGGAGGGCACGGCCAAGCTCGGCCGGCTCGACGGCTTCGGGATCGCCGGGAAGACGGGGACCGCCCAGAAGTACGATCCCGCCCTGAACGTCTACACCAGGAAGTATACGGCCTCGTTCGTCGGCTTCGTCCCCGTCGGCCGGCCGCGCTTGACGATGATCGTCGTCCTCGACGAGCCCAAGGAAGGCTACTACGGCGGCCAGGTCTGCGCCCCGGTCTTCCGGGACATCGCCCGCCAGGTCCTGCGCTATCTCCGCGTCCCTCCGGAACGGCCGCTGACCGCGGGTATGGCGAAAGGCGAGAGGCCATGAAGCTCCGGGACGTCGTCCAGAACATCGACGTCCTCGCCGGAGGCAGGCCGGGGAACGAAGAAATCTCCGGGATCGCCTACAACTCCAAGTCCGTCGGGCCCGGATTCCTTTTCGCCGCCCTGCGCGGCGCGGCCCGCAACGGCATGGACTTCGTGGCCGAGGCCGAGGCGAACGGCGCGGCGGCCGTCCTCTCGACCTGGCCCAAGCCCCCGGCGAGCGCGACGCCGTGGCTCCAGGTCGCCGACGCGCGCGAAGCGCTGGCCCTGGCCGCGGCCAATTTCTACGGGCACCCCTCCGACCGGATGAAGGTCGTCGGCGTCACCGGGACCAAGGGCAAGACGACGACCACCTACCTCCTCGAAGAGATCCTGCGCGCCGCCGGCGCCGCGCCCGGAGTCATCGGGACGATCGAATATCGGCGGCCGGGGTGGAAGGTCGCGGCGCCGCGGACGACCCCCGAAGCCCCCGACCTGCAGGCCCTGCTCAAGGACATGCTCGACGCCGGCGTCACCCACTGCGTCATGGAAGTCTCCTCCCACGCCCTGGAGCAGAAGCGGGTCTGGGGCGTGAGTTACGACGTCGCCGTCTTCACCAACCTCAGCGGGGAGCACCAGGACTATCATCCGTCCATGGAAGCCTACTTCGAGGCCAAGAAAAAGCTCTTTTATCTCAACCACAAGAGGAGCGCCGCCGTCGTCAACATGGACGATCCCTGGGGCCAGAAGCTCATCGCCGAACTGCCCATGAAGACCGTCACTTTCGGCCTCGAGCCCGCGGCCATCGTCCGGGCCCTGAAATACGCCATGTCCGAGGACGGCATCGACGCCCAGGTCTCCTACCCCGGCGGCGTGATGACCGTCCAGTCGGCCCTCGTCGGCCGACACAACCTCTACAACATCCTGGCCGCGGCGGCCGCGGCCCTGGCGCTCAACGTCGCCCCGGACGTCATCGGCAGGGGCATCGCCGGGCTCGCGGGCGTCCCGGGCCGTTTCGAGCGGGTCCCGAACGGCCGCGGCCTCCAGGTCGTCGTCGATTACGCCCACACGGACAACGCCCTCGAGCACATCCTCACGACGGCCCGTGAGTTCAAGCCGCGCCGGGTCATCCTCGTCTTCGGGGCCGGCGGCAACCGGGACAAGGAGAAACGGGAGCGGATGGGCCGGGTGGCCGCCCGCCTGGCGGACTGGACGATCCTGACCTCGGACAACCCGCGCTCCGAAGAGCCGATGGACATCATCGCCGCCATCGAAAAGGGCTTCGAGAAGGAAGCTGTCAAGACTTACGAGGTCGAGCCGGACCGGAGAAAGGCCATCGTCCTGGCCCTGGCCACGGCGAACAAGGGCGACATCGTCCTCATCGCCGGCAAGGGGCATGAGGATTACCAGATCTTCAAGGACCGGACCGTTCCCTTCAGCGATATCGAAGTCGTCGAAGAGACGCTCCGGGCGATGGAGGCCGTCTGAGCATGGCCAGGCTTAAGCTCGACGAGATCGCCCGGATCGCCGGCGGGACCATCCTGCAGGGCTCCCCCACGCTGGCCTTCGAAAGCTACGGCCTCGACTCCCGGCTGGCCGCCGCGGGCGGGCTCTTCTTCGCCGTCATCGGGAAGAGAGACGGCCACGACTTCGTCGGCGCCGCGGCGGCCGGGGGCGCGGCGGGCGCCGTCGTCGCCCGTTCGGTCCCCCTCCCCGTCAAGGACTTCGGCCTCGTCCGGGTCGATGATACGGTGGCCGCCCTCCAGGCGCTCGCCCGCGACGTCCTCGCCCGGCGGCCGGTCAAGGTCGTGGGCATCACCGGGAGCGTCGGCAAGACGACGACCAAGGAATTCACGGCGGCCCTGCTCGCCGGCCGTTTCCGCGTCCTCAAGTCCGAGGGGAACTTCAACAACCACCTGGGACTGGCCCTCTCGCTCCTCCGGCTCCGGCCGGACGACGAAGCGGCCGTCCTCGAGATGGGCATGAGCGCCGCCGGGGAGCTGCGGACCCTGACCCGGATCGCCCCGCCCGACGTCGCCGTGATCACCAACGTCAGCCCGGTCCACCTCCAGTTCTTCAAGGGCCTGGACGACATCGCTCTGGCGAAGAAGGAGATCCTCGACGGGGCCGGGCCGGGCGCGACGGCCGTCCTCAACGGCGACGACCCTCTGGTCATGAAGACCGCCTCGGGCTTCGCCGGCCGGAGAGTGACCTTCGGCCGGACGCGGGGCTGCGATGTCCGGGCCGAGGACGTCAAATCCAAGGGTTATTCGGGTTTCGAGTTCCTCTTGCGCTACGGACGGGAATCCGCCCGTATCGCTTTTCCGTTCGTCAACGACACCGCCGTTTCGAACCTCCTCGCGGCTTCGGCCGTCTGCCTCGCCCTCGGCCTTCGGCTCGAGGAGATCCGGCCGGCCATTCTCGCTCTTCAGCCCTTCTCCGGGCGCGGTGCGCTGGTCGAGACGGGCGGCGGCATCCGGGTCTGCGATGACTCCTACAACTCCAACCCCCGCGCCCTCGAGGCCGCCCTGAGAAGCCTGGCCGCCCTTCCGGCCGCGCGGAAGGTCGCCGTCCTCGCCGATATGCTCGAGCTCGGTGAGGGCGAAAAGGAGTTCCACCGGCGGGCGGGCGAGGTCGCGGCCCGCGCGGGCTGGGACGTCCTCGTCGCCGTCGGCCCCCTCGCCGCCCTGATCGCCGAGGGCGCAGCCGAGACGGGCATGAGCGCCGCCGCCATTTATCGTTTCACCGACGCCGCGGCCGCCGCGGCCGTCATCCCGCACATAGTGCGGGATGGCGACCTCGTGCTGGTCAAGGGCTCGCGGGGGATGAGAACCGAGACGATCGTCGATAAGCTCAAAGCGAGAGGAAAGGAGTAGACCGTGCTGTACTGGCTCCTCGTCCCCCTGCGCGGCGTTTTTTTCTTCTTCAACATCTTCCGTTACATCACCGTGCGCACGGCCCTGGCCGGGATCACCGCCCTCGTCCTGAGCTTCCTTCTCGGCCCCCGGCTGATCCGGTTCCTCCAAAAACGTCAGATCGGACAGGAGATCAGGCCCGAAGGGCCCCAGTCCCACTATGCCAAGAAAGGGACGCCGTCCATGGGCGGCCTCCTGATCATCATCTGCACGCTCGTCCCGACTCTCGTCTGGGGAAAATTGGACAACCTCTACGTCTGGGTCGCAGTCCTGTCCATGGTCCTCTTCGGCCTCGTCGGCCTCATCGACGACGTCCTCAAGGTCCGCCGGAAACAATCCCTGGGCCTCAGAACCGGCCAGAAGCTCCTCCTCCAGACGCTCCTCGCGGCGGCGATCGGCCTTGTCTTCATCTGGATGGGCTCGCGCGGTGAGTTCGACCTGAGCCTGAGCTTCCCCTTCCTCAAGCAGTGGGTCCCGTTCCTCGGCTGGCTTTACCTGCCCTGGATCGTCTTCATCCTGGTCGGCTCGTCCAACGCCGTCAACCTCGCCGACGGGCTGGACGGCCTGGCCATCGGCCTGACCCTGATCAGCGCCACGGCCCTGACCGCCCTGACCTACGTGGCCGGACACGCCCTCTGGTCCCAGTACCTCAACATCGCCCGGGTGCCGCTCGCCGCCGAGTTGACGGTCTTCGTCGGCGCCTTCGCCGGCGCCTGCCTCGGCTTTCTCTGGTTCAACTGCCACCCGGCCCAGGTCTTCATGGGCGACGTCGGCGCCTTGTCGCTCGGAGGGACGATGGCCGTCATCGCCCTGCTCATCAAGCAGGAATTTTTGCTCTTCACGGTCGCCGGCGTGTTCATCCTCGAAGCGCTCTCCGTCCTCCTCCAAGTCTCTTACTTCAAGCTGAGCAAGGGCAAGCGCATCTTCAAGATGGCCCCGCTCCATCACCACTTCGAGCTCTCCGGCTGGCCCGAGGGCCGGGTGGTCATCCGCTTCTGGATCCTGGGCATCATCTTCGCCCTGTTCAGCTTGGCGACATTGAAATTGAGATAGACATGGAACTCAGGGATAAGAACGTCCTCATCGTCGGCTTCGAGCGGACCGGAGAAGCCCTCTGCCGCTTCCTCCTCGACCGCGGGGCGCGGATCCGCGTCACCGAAAAAAAGGCCGCCGAGGCCTTCGGCGACAAGGTCCGAACCTGGACGGAGCGGGGCGTTCTCTTCGAGACCGGCGGCCACCGTCCGGAATCCTTCCTCGGCGCCGACCTCATCATCCCCAGCCCGGGAGTCCCTCCCCTTCCGGAGATCCTGGCCGCCCGCGAAAAAGGCGTCCCGGTCATCTCCGAGATCGAGCTGGCCTACCTCTTCCTGCGGGGCAAGATCGTCGGCATCACCGGCTCGAACGGCAAGTCGACGACGACGACCCTCGTCCACAACATCCTCCGGGACGCCGGGCTCAAGGCCCGCCTGGCCGGGAATATCGGCCCCCCGCTCGTCTCCTTCGTCGACAAGAGCCGCGACGATCACATCTACGTGACCGAGATCTCGAGCTTCCAGCTCGAATACACCGAGAGGTTCACCCCCGCGGTCGCGGCCATCCTCAACGTCTCCGAGAACCACATCGATTGGCACAAGACCTTCGACAACTATTTCGGGGCCAAGAAAAAGCTCGTCCTCCGGCAGGGCCGGGAGGGCAAGGCCGTCCTCAACCACGACGATCCGCTCGTCTGGAGCCTGGCCGGGGAAGCGGCGTCCGAGGTCTACGGCTTCAGCCGCAAGAGGCGCCTCCGCCGGGGCGCGTTCGTCGAAGATGGCTGGGTCGTCGTCCGCGACGGGAAGCCGGAGAGGATCCTGCCGACCTCACGGATCACGCTCCCGGGCTCGCACAACCAGGAGAACGTCCTGGCCGCCGCGCTCATCGGCCACCTCCTGGGCGTCCCGACGCCGGCGCTCCGCGGCTCGATCCTCGCCTTCCGGGGGCTCGAGCACCGGCTCGAGGACGTCCTCCGGGTCAAGGGCGTCCGCTTCGTCAACGATTCCAAAGCGACGACCGTGGATGCGACCCTCAAGGCCCTGTCCAGCTTTGACCGTCCGGTGGTCCTCATCTTGGGCGGGCGCGGCAAGGGCGGAGATTTCTCGCCACTTCGCGGCGGGGTCCGCAAGAGAGTGCGGTCGGTCGTCCTCATCGGGGAGGCGGCCGACAAGATCGAAGCAGCGCTCGGCGGCGTCGTGCCCGTCGACCGGGTATCGAATTATCGCGACGTCGTCCGCAGGGCCTTCGAACGGGCCGTTCGCGGCGACGTCGTCCTCCTGGCCCCGGCCTGCACGAGCTGGGACATGTTCAAGAACTTCGAGGAGCGCGGCCGGACCTTCAAGCGCGAGGTGCGCCTCCTCGCCGCGGGCCTGCGGAAGAAAGAGGCCCGGATATGATCGGCCGCAGACGGTTCGGCTTCGACGTGCCCCTGTTCGTGATCACCCTCTTCCTCGTGGCGATCGGCATCTTCTTCGTCTTCAGTTCGTCGAGCTTCATGGCCAGGGACAAGTACAACCAGTCCTTCCATTTCATGGCCCAGCAGATCCTGGGGGCCGT
>JBGOYY010000073.1:0-13889 GCA_041479905.1 Candidatus Aminicenantia bacterium | reverse complement strand
GAAGGCCACATCTGGGTCCATGATCTAAAACGCGGCACGGCCACAAAGCTGACTTCCGAAGGTGTGTCCCAGGAGAAGGCATGGGCCCCGGATGGTCGACGAGTGGTCTTTGACTGGTTGGACACAGGCGTTCCCAATCTCTATTGGCAACCTGTGGATGGAAGCTCGCCGATGGAGCGGCTCACACAGAGCGATTATATGCAGTGGCCCGGGTCTTGGTCTCCGGATGGAGAGACGCTGGCTTTTGTCCAAGTCGGCCCGGACAGCGGCGATGACATCCTGTTCCTTCACATGCCTGAGCGCAGGATAACGCCGTTTTTGAATTCTCGATTCAATGAGAGGTGTCCCGAATTCTCTCCCGACGGACGATGGATCGCCTACGTTTCTGACGGGTCTGGTCGTTGGGAGGTATACGTTCAGCCATTCCCGGGACCCGGGGGCAAGTGGCAGATCTCCAACGAGGGCGGGCGCGAGCCCCTGTGGTCAAGGAATGGCAAACAGCTATTCTATCGGTGGGGGGACCAAGTCTGGGTGGTTGATGTTCAGATCGGATCCGACTTCTCCACCAGCAAACCGCGCCTCTTGTTCGAGCAACCGGGATATGCCAGTAGTCTTCCGATCCGAGCCTGGGACATTTCCCCCGATGGCCAGCGATTCCTAATGGTGAAACAGGAAGAACGGAAGCCCCAGCCCGTCACCGAAATGATCCTCGTCCTCAACTGGTTCGAGGAACTCAAGCGGCTTGTTCCTACTGGAAAGAAGTGAGGACGCCCAGAATTGATGCCAGCGGCTCCGTCATCCTTCAAAAAATTGAGCAGAGATTGAGCAAACTCTTGCTCAAAATAGCTCAGTCTAGCCTAAACGTGATAAAACCATCAAGATCGATAAATGCAAGAAAAATAAGCTGGATGCACTCCAACAGGGGAGAATCCACCGATACCGGATTTCTCCGGAATCGTTTTTGAAGTCCAGAGGGCCCACCGGGACCCTGACCCTCCCGTTGCCATTCAATTGATTGATCCTGCATGAGTTACCCGGCCCTTCCCTTGAGCGGGGGAGAGGCCGGGCTGAAAATTGAGGGGGGATCCGGCTGCCGAAGTCACCGCATAGGTTCTCTGTCCTCAAAGACTTCTATGATGTGGCCGGAAAGCCCATCGTCTATGTGGCTTTCGGGTTAAGCTGTTTTCTGGTTTGCCACCAGCAATATATAAAGAGCAAGGCAGGCAATCCGTACAGCCCGGTAACTACAAAATTTCCCCCCTTGGCAACCGATGCTGGAGCAAGGATATTGAAGGCAATCAAACCACCCAATGCCATTGCGCCACCAAGCCCCTCCCACTTCCATGCAATGATGAGACCGATGAATACCAAGAGCATGAAAGCTGTCATTGGTATGCGGTCGCTCTCGATAGCGATGCGTCCTTTTTCCACGCTTTCTGCCACGAATAAAAACAAGAATACGGCAACTGAGAGTGTCCCGATAATTCTTGCCAACCAGCGAATGATAATCACTGATCGAGTTGAGGCCGATGCAACATGTTTCATCTTTACCTCCAATCTATAGATCCGGCGGCCTCGGAGAACTAGATCTGTTCTCGCTTCCGCCGGGCCTTCATGGACGCGGCGAAGGCGCCGGCCCATGTGCCTCCTAAGCAACCGACAAGGATGGGGATAATATTCTTTTCATTTGCCCCCCTTCCTTTTCTACGCTCAATATGGACCGCTTCTTCCCATCCGTCAAGCGGCTTTTCACATAAGGGGCAGAAAGCCGTTGATCGCGCTGAAGCAACAGGGGGGAAGAGGCTCGCTCTTCCATTACAGAAGCTTTCCTATCCGTCCCCATCGGACTCCCCCCTCAGGATCAATGGAAAAGTAAACCAGCCTGGCCTTGGATACAATATCAATGAGCGGGACGTATCCCCAATGTCGTGAGTCTGCACTGTTATCACGATTGTCACCAAGGACAAAACAACAGCCCTCCGGGACGGAAACGCTTAAATCCTCTCTTGTAGCCCCCTGAAGATAAAAGACGCCATAAGTCCCAGAGTCGCCTTTTTCATAGAAAGCTATCGTCCCCTTCTTGATATTTTCATCCCCTCTCCCTTCAAGCTGAGGCACCCCTTGAACTGTCCATTTTATTCCATTGACGTAAAGCTCCATCCCTCTCAATTCAATTTCATCTCCTGGAAGGCCGATGATCCTTTTAATAAAATGCATGTTCTTGTTTCGGGGATACTTAAAAACCACCAATTCCCCTCTTTTCAGGCCAAGGTTTTCCGACGCATGATCTATCCTCTTATCTACTATGATCCAATCTCCGGGCAGGATAGTCGGCGCCATGCTCCCGGTTTGCATTCGGTAGGGGAGAGCAAAAAAGAAAATTTTTTGCCGATTAACGATTGGCCCCAAGGTGAATAGATTCAGTACAATGATAAGGAGGATGTAGACATAGAGCCTATTATAGACTCTCAATTTGTAGTTCTTCTCCATCCGTTTGGCTTGCTTCCAAGCATCTCGAGCAGCCCAAATAAATATGCCAAGGTCCGACGCTGAGGACAGAACCAAAAAAACAATCAGTATCTGATTGGGCCCCACAACACTCAACTGGAAGAAGAGAAAGGGGAGGATTAACGAGGCCACAAAGAGGAGAATCCCTTTCCGTGGTTTTCCGTTGTAGACTTGACCCAGCCCGGTCAAAAGGAATGACAGGGCCAGGGCAAAAAGGGGTTTTCTTTCCCGGAATTTATCTTTTTTCTCTTCCATTTCTTTTCCTGAAGACACGCGTCTTATTCCTGGATTTAAATTTCAGATCGCTCTCCCTTCCGCTCTGAATCAGACTGGTCGCCTAAGCTATAGAGATGCATGAATCACCACCCCGGCGAAGAATCTGAGAATTTTAAACAGGCCGAAAACCGATCCGATTCCCACAAGCGCCCATTGTACCGCTCTCGAAAAGAAGATCATTTCCAAGAAGGGTAGCCTCCGCGCAAAGAGGCTGTCTCTTGTGCGCTTTTCTGCTTCTATTTTTACAACCACCCTGTCCGCGAAGCCGTTTGGGACATCCGCTCCCATCACATTTCGGACAAGGGAATCCAACTCCTCGAACCGAGCCGCGGTTTCAGAACAGGCATTGCAGGAAAGAACGTGTTTTTGATCCTCCGGGCTCAGTCCTCTGGCCCAAGCAATATCTTCTTGAATGAGATGGCAGGGACGCCGAGGATCACTCATAGCACATTTTCCTTTTCAAGAATTTGTCTCAAGATCTGTTTTCCGCGGAAGACACGGGACTTGACAGTTCCCACGGGGCAATCTTCGATCTGTGCAATTTCTTCGAGCGAAAGCTCATCAAAATAAGAAAGGATTACTGCTTTGTGAAATTTTTCCGGCAGCCGGCTTATGGCATCGTGAATTCGGGATTTAAGGCGGCGTTGTTCCAGGATTTCCTGAGGGCTTTTTTCATTCCTCCCGTGATTTTCATCCATGAATCCGCCGGAGTGCTCCTTCCTTCGGCTCATCTTCGCCTTTTCGTTGATGGCCAGGTTGCGGGCAATCGTAATAAGCCATGTCGAGAAGGAAGCCCCCTTTTCGGAGTCAAAATCAGTGATGTTTCTGTAGGCCCTCAGGAATGTTTCCTGGGCCAGGTCCTCTAGGACCTGCACCGGAAGCTGAAAATTTCCCAGATAAGAAAAAACCATTCGCTGGTAGCGAAGAATAAGGAGTCTAAAGGCGTCCGTGTTATTTTGAGCGGATTGTTCGACGAGCAACCGGTCGTCCATGAACTCTGCTTTTTTTCCCTCTATAGTATTATACATTTTGAGTCGGCAAAGGTTCCCGAATACTTAGCTCGCTATTTAGGGCCTAAGAAATCCTACAATATCGGCTCCTTCGGCCGCTCACTCAGTCCGTTAAGAAATTGAGCAGAAATTGTGCAAACTCTTGCACAAAATAGCTCAGTTGGGATCGTTTTTGAAGTCCAGAGGGTTCACCGGAACCCTGACCCTCTCCCGGCAGGACCGGGACAGGAAAGAGAAGCAGCGTCGTCACCAAGAGGGCTTTTTTCAAAGCTAGCGTTTTGCTCCGGCCAGCTCGGCCCGGATGCCGGCCTCCCATTTCAGATATTCGCGGAAGGAGTAGCGGGCCGCGAATCCGGGTTCCCCGAGGACGCGCTCGACGAGCTCGATCTTGGCCTCGCCCGTAGTGTCGAGATGGATCTTGTAGTAGCCGGAGGCCTTGACGAACACGGTCCTTGCCAGACCGTCCTTTATAGGCGGTGCCGTGAACACGAGCTCGGTCCTTTCGCCAGGGTTCGGGCTCTCCAGGTATGAGCCGTCGGTCGCGGCCAGCACCGCCCTCACGTCGCGGCCTGTATGATCGACGGCCTTTGCCGCGGCTAGCTCGGTCACATGGACGGGCGATTCCTCGCCATAGTCCACGGCCAGGGAATTGACCATCCAGAAATTGACCGGGGGACGGAGTTTGATCCGGAGGACCTCCCCGGGAACGTCGCCGACATCAAGGGCATAGGCTTTGTCCTTGGTGATGACCGGCGCCCCGCCCATGATCATCGCCCGGGCCTTCCAGCCGCCGGGTGTCTCCACCCAGACCTTGAGGGTGTAGAGCTCTTCCGTCGCCATCCAGCTCAGGATCCGGCCGTACATCGGTCCGTGGCCGTCGATGTCCTCGTACTGTTCGGGGAGCGAAGATCCATAGAGCTCGAGGAACTTCCCGGCGGATAGCGAACCCCATTGCGTCGTCCAGGCGTTTGCCAGGAGCTTGACCCTTTTCGCCCCAGCCGGCTTGGGAAACTCGAAGACGAGTTCGTCTCTGAACTCGCCGCCGTCGTCCGGATTTTTCTCCTCGAGGGCGCTCTGCCAGAGGGCTTTGTCGCCTTTGGCGACGAAGGGCAAGATGTCCCTGCCGTTCTGGTCGACCGCGCTCACTGGGGGCAGGGGATTCGAGAACGTGTGAAAACCGCCCGCCAGGTCGGGCGCGATCTTTGCTCCCGGGGCATGGTCGACGGCGACGAGCTTCAGCTCGTCCGTGTACTGCGTTTCGTCGAGCTCGTTGGTCAGGAGGACGCGGTACTCTCCGTCGACTTCCCGGAGATTGGACAGTTCGACCCAGTCCGTCCTTTTCAAACCCTCGGAGACCGCGGCTCCGTACGGCTCGGCGTCGAGGACGTATTCATCCCCGTTCCAAGAGTAGACGAACGGGCAGGATTCCTGTTTGCCCAACCAATGAGCAAACGCTAGGATGCTGACAAGCCCGGCGATGAGGTATGTGGCGGCAACTACCCCCGCGGTGGCAAGGACGGTCCTGCCGGTATTGACCTTCCTGATCCAGACTTGCTGAATATCCGAAAAGGGGATCGTGATCGGGACATAAGCGCTGAAACGGATCTTGTTTCCCTCCTCGGTAAAGGAGACCACACTATAGTTTGAGCCGCCCGCCGTTGCGACGGTGACAACTTTGCCGTTGTCGTTCTTGATTATGCTCTGGACGTCCGCTCGGTCAACGTCGATAGATTGGAGGGTCCTCCCGATGATACCGCCGGAGCCGGGAACGACCCTCCCGGGCTCGTTTTTCCGAAAATCCACGATCTTTCCCGACTTGGTGACGACGCTGACGATTTTCGCTTTCGTATTGGCCCTGTCGATCTCGGACCCGGCCCTGGTCACGGTGGAGACGCAGGACACGTTGAAAAGGCAAAATGCCGGCAAGAGGAAGAAAGCAACGATTTTCTTAGCCATCATCAACCCTCCTTTTCATGATCACGGGGAACGGTCGCCGTTTCCCCCAGATGGCAATAATATAGGCCGGCCCCGAGGCGAAGTTGTCAAGATTCTGTCAATATTTTGTTAAGAGATGCCTGATCCCGGGTTTTCCTCCGACGTAATTGTGCAAACTCTTGCTCAAAACAGCTCAGCCTAGCCTAAACGTGATCAAACCACCAGAATTCCTTGCGCCCCCGCGGGCTCTTGACTTGGTTTCGCAGCTGGAGATATCATCAATAAGTGCTGGGAGGCATCAGCTCCGAGTCCTGAAACCTGGGTTCACTAGCAGCGGGAAAAAGAAAATTCTTATCTGTTTGAGGAGATTAACAAAATGAGTAAGCTTAGACTACCAAAGAACCTGGGGATGATCTTGCTGGGCATCTGGCTCATCATGACCGGGCTGATCCCATTGCTCCATTTCAACTTTGAGGGTCTGTCATTGATCATGGCGGTCCTTGCCATCGTGACCGGTGTTTTGATCCTTCTCGACCGCTGAGCCCATTGCAATAAGCGCCTGAACAGCTAACACCTGCATTCTACAATCCGAATTTCTTCTTCAATTCTTCGTTGATGTCGGCCGCAGCCTTACTATCGATGCCCTTGCCGTCGGCCGGGATTTCCCCTGGGCCTTTTGCGCGACGCGTTTTCTTGGCCAGGATATAGCTCGAGGGCAGGACGGACGCGCCGTGGGCCCGGCAGTTGTTTCCGACGTTGTTGTCGTCCGAGACCACCGCGATATCGGCCTTCCTCCCCCTGTAATCCCTGACGAAGCGGATGAGCTCGGCGTCGCCGCCGTGGCGGGCCAGGGAGAAAATGCATCGGATGCCGGCCAGACGCTGGTCGCGGCTGCCCGAGTATTGAAAGTCGCCGTCGAAAACGATGACGCATTCGACGGTCGGGTGTTCATGACTCCAGCTCGAAAGCCGCAGGGCGAGCTGGTTCCTGGCGTTCTGAAGCCCCCCGTCGAGGCTGTCATTCAATTCCGGGACGCGGTTGATGACATTGTAGCCGTCGATAAGGAGGATCTTTGTCATGGTTTTGCGAGTACGTGACGGTCTTCGACGCGCTTCGTCAGGCCCGTCTTGTCGAAATACTCCAGGATGGCCTGGGCGTATTTCCGGGACAGGTTCAGCCGGTCCCGGAGCTCGGCGATGGTGACGCTGCCGTGGCGCTCGATGAGGCCGGCGACCGCTTCCCGCGCCGCCTCGAGCGTTTCCCGGTGATAGGTCACCTTGGGCGCGAGCCGGACGATGCGGCCTTCACGGATCAGACCATCGAGGCTTTTCTTGAACAAAGTCAGGTTCAAATCAAGTCTGCCGTGGACTTCGTCCTCGAGAGGCGCGGCGAACCGGGCGCTCCGGAAGATGCCCTCGACCCGGGCCCGGAGATCGTCCTCGACCGGGTTGACCTTCGCTTCCCTGCCGACGATCCCGACCTCGGCCTCTTTTTGATAAAGGACGCGCTTCCCGATGAGCTCGTCGAGGATGAGCTTGAGCGTCGGGGCATCGCTCTCTTTGAGGAATTCCGCCCGGACGTCCGAAAAGGGCATGGTCGGGCGGAACGGGTTGGCATCGAAATAAACCCTGACGCCGGCGACGAGCTCGTCGGCGAGGCGCGCGTAGGTGGTCCTATGGATATATTTCTCCGGCTTCTCCCGGGCGATGGCGACGAGGCTTCCCTCGGAGAGCAGTTCCGCCACGACTTCGGCGACCTCGGGTTCGCCGCGGCCGAGCTTCAGGGCGATCTCGTGGACGCCCTGCGGCGCGCCGCCCGACTGGACGAACATCTGCTCGACGGCGTCCCGTGACGTCCCGCCCAGCTTCTCGAGCCCCTCGAGGACCCGGCCGCTGAACCGCTTGTGTTTTCCGGGACAGGCGTCGAGGACAAGACCGCCGCCGATGGTCACGAGCGGGGAGAAGGAGCGGATGACGAACCGGTCCCCGGGGAGGGCGACGGTCGGCCGTTCGAGGATGATCTGAACGGGGGACGAGGCGCCAGGAGCGATCTTCTGGCCGCCGAGAATGGCCAGACGAGCCATGACCTCGTCCGTGCCGATGTGGAGCCTGACCCGCTCGCGATGCTTGATCTCGCGGCCTGCGCTCTCGAGGACGTCGAGGCGGGCGTCGAGACGGGCCGTCGGGACGAGAGAGCCTTCGGCCGCGGCGACCTGGCCGCGCCGGAGGTCCTCTTTCCGGACGTCCTGGAGGTTGAGGGCCGTCCGCTTGCCGACGCCGGAGACGTCGGTCTTGGATTTGTGGACCTGGAGGCCGCGGACGCGGGTTTTGAGGCCTTCGGGGTAGATCTCGATGCGGTCGCCGGTGCGGATGGTGCCGGACAGGATCGTCCCCGCGGCCACGGTCCCGAAGCCCCGCATGGTGAAGACGCGGTCGACAGGCATGCGGAAAATCCCGCTGTCCGGCCGCGGCGCGACGCGGAGGCCGAGTTCCTGGAGTGTCGCTTTGACTTCGGTGAGACCCTTTCCCGTCACCGCTGAAACCGGGAGGATGGGCGCCTCCGCCAGGAACGAGCCGCGGACGAAGTCCCGGACCGTGGCCGAGAGCTCGGCGATGCGCGCGTCGTCGACGAGGTCGCACTTGGTCAGGGCGACAGCGCCGAGTTTGACGCCGAGGAGAGTGAGAATGTCGAAGTGCTCGCGGGTCTGGACCGAAATGCCTTCGTCGGCGGCGATGACGAACAGGGCGGCGTCGATGTTGCTCGCCCCGGCGGCCATGGTCTTGACGAACTTTTCGTGGCCCGGGACGTCGATGAAGACGATCTGCTTGGAGTAAACCGGGTCGTCGAGGAAGACGAAGCCCAGCTCGATGGTCATGCCGCGGGCTTTTTCTTCGGGCAGGGTATCGGGGTCGGTCCCGGTCAGGGCTCTGACGAGCGCGCTTTTGCCGTGGTCGATATGTCCGGCCGTGCCGACGATGATGTGGTCGAGGTCCGGCATGCTCGGCTCAGGCGCGGGGCGGTTTCCCTTTGAGGACGATCTTCGCCGTCCCCTTGCGGGTGACCCGGCCGATGACCGCGGCGCCGGCAACGCCTTTCTTGTGGAGCGTTGCGAGGAGGGCGGCGGCCCTGGACTTGCGGACGGCGATGAGAAGCCCGCCCGAGGTCTGCGGGTCGTAGAGAAGCGTCTCGTATTCTTCGCCGACACCCTTGGCTCGCTTGACGAAGGCCGAGGCGTATTCCCGGTTTCGCTCGACCGCCCCGGAAATAATCCCTTCGTGGATGAGGTCCATGACGCCCGTGAAGACGGGGATGGCCTGGCCGTAGACCTCGACCTCGACACCGCTTTGGGCGGCGATCTCGCCGAGGTGCCCCGCCAGCCCGAACCCGGTGATGTCCGTCGCCGTGGTGACGCCGGCCGCGGTCATGGCCTCGGCGGCGGCGCGGTTGAGCTCGCGCATCGACCGTTCGGCCTCGGCCAGGCCCTTGGCCGGGGCCCGGCCGATCTGGCGGGCGAAGCTCAGCGTGCCCGTGCCCAACGGTTTGGTCAGGATGAGGAGGTCGCCGGGCTTGGCCTTGGTGTTGACCGTCATTTTTTTGGGATGGACGATGCCGGTCACGGCGAAACCGAACTTGATCTCACGGTCCTTGATGCTATGGCCGCCGAGGACGGCGACGCCCGCCTCGCGGAGCTTGTCGATGCCGCCCTGGAGCATCTTGTTCATGATCCGGGGACTGAGCTTGTCGATGGGAAAAGCGACGATGGACAGAGCCGTGAGCGGCTTGCCGCCCATGGCGTAAATGTCGCTTACGGAGTTTGCGGCGGCTATCTCGCCGAAGGCGTAGGGGTCGTCGACGACGGGCGTGAAGACGTCGACCGACTGGACGAGAGCCGTGTTCGGCGACAGCTTGTAGACGCCGGCGTCGTCGCAGGTGTCGGAGGAGACGAGAACGCGCGGGTCGAAAACGCGGGGGAGGCCGGCGAGGGCCCGCTTGAGGTCGACCTGGCTTATTTTGGAGGCGCAGCCGGCGTTCTCGACGAGCGTCGTCAAGGCCACATCCTCGGGGGCGTCCTCTTCGCGCTCGCCGGCGCAGAGGCAGACGTTCTTTTGCTTGAAGAGGTCGCAGGGGCAGGGCTCTTTCGGGTTGCAGATGCAGTGGCCGAGCTTGATGGACCGGCCCATGATGCGCTTGCGCTTAGTGTAATCGATCATCTATTTCAGGAGCTCGCAGAGGGCGCGCTCGACGACCGCGTCTTCGGCCGGCTGGATCGTCCGGAAATCGAAAATGACGACGTCCTTGTGGATGCGGGCGAAGATAGGCGGCGTGAGGAGGCG
The DNA here is from genome assembly GCA_041479905.1 of Candidatus Aminicenantia bacterium. Classification (GTDB taxonomy): domain Bacteria; phylum Acidobacteriota; class Aminicenantia; order Aminicenantales; family Saccharicenantaceae; genus RBG-16-66-30. The sequence goes on along the minus strand of JBGOYY010000073.1, from coordinate 3,826 downwards.
GAGCCGGCGGGCCAGGCCCTCGGCGGTAAGGCCGGGGGCCCGGACGGCGAGAACCTTGGAGGGCAATGTCTCGACGGGCACCGCACCGCTTCCGACCTGGGATTCGCCGTCATCGACCGAGATCGCGACATCGGGGGAGAGCGACTTACGAAGGGACGCGGCGAGCTTCTTGGCCCGGCGGCCGAGCTCGTCCGGCGTCAGGCTGAGCATCCGGTAGATGGGGTGGCGTTCGGTGAGCTTCTCGGGCGCGAGGAAGAGCTTGAGCGTCGCCTCGAGGGCGGCGAGGGAGAGCTTGCCGCAACGGAAAGCGCGGGCCAACGGGTTTTTCTTGATCTTCTGGATCCAGGCCGACTTGCCCACGATGATGCCGCATTGCGGGCCGCCGATGAGCTTGTCGCCGCTGAAACAGACGACGTCGGCCCCGGCCTGGACACTTGTCCGGACCATGGGCTCGGCGGCGAGGCCGTACGGCGCGAGGTCGACCAGGGCGCCGCTGCCGAGGTCGTCGACGACGGGGACGCCGCAGGTCCGGCCGAGGGCGGCGAGCTCCTCGATCCCCGGCTCTTCGGCGAAACCGACGATGCGGTAGTTGCTGTGGTGGACGCGAAGGATGGCGCCCGTGTTTTCCGTGACCGCGGCCTCGTAGTCGCGGAGGTGGGTCTTGTTGGTCGTCCCGACCTCGCGGAGGACGGCGCCGCTCGTGGTCATGACGTCGGGCATGCGGAAGGAGCCGCCGATCTCGACGAGCTGGCCGCGAGAGACGACGACCTCCTTGCCGCGGGCGAGCGTGTTCAGGATAAGGACGGTCGCGGCGGCGTTGTTGTTGGCCACGGTGGCCGACTCGGCGCCGGTGAGCTCCCGGAGGAGGCCCTCGACGTGGCGGTCGCGGGAGGCGCGCTTGCCGCTCTCGATGTCGAGGGCCAGGGTCGAGTAGCCGAGGGCGACGCCGTCGAGGGCTTCCCGGGCGGCTTCAGACAGGACGGCCCGGCCGAGGCCCGAGTGCATGACGATGCCCGTGGCGTTGACGGCGGGGGAGAGGGACGGGGCGAATTTCTTTTCGAGGCGGACGCGGAGGCGGGTGACGAGATCTTCCACCGAGACGTCGGCCCCGGCCGCCCCCCCGGCCTTGGCCGCGGCGATCATGGCCCGGGTTTCGTCGAGAGAGGCCCGCCCTTCGGCCACGACGACGTCACGGCCGAACTCTTCGATGAGCGCCCGGACGGGGTCCTCCCGAAGGAGAGAATCAAGGGAGGGGATCGTCCTGAACGGCCTGTTTTTCGTCGTGTCTGTCATTTCGGCGTTGGACCCGGGCAGGGGCTCTTATTTTCTGAGCGATTTAAACGGAATCTTATCGAAGATCTCGGGATGGATGTCGCTCCCGCCCGTCTTGGTTACTGGGACGGCGATTTCGAAACCGAGCTCCCTCGGCGGGAGACAGGACGTGTTGTCACAGGCCTGGTAGCTCAGGACGGCTTTAAGAATTTTCGCCCCGGGGGCGAGGCCCTCCTTGGCTTTGAGCAGGAGCCCCAGCACGGTTTCCCCGTCATAGACGACGAGCTCGGCTTCCGAGTAAGAGAAACGGGCCCGGCGGCCGGCCGGGTAGTAGATCTCGACGACCTCGAACTCAGGGCTCTCCTCGACGGTGAGGGAGGTCGGAAACATGAACTCGTCAAGAGGAGCGTTGTCGTTGATGTGGTAGCCCGCCTGGACCTTGAGGATGACCGCGGCCTTGAAGGTTTCGCCGGGCCGGACCGCGTCCCTGGCAAGGACGCTCTTGACCTCGACGACCTGCTCGTTCTCCTGGGCCGCGAGGGCCGGAGCGAGCGCGAAAAAAACGGCGAGAACAGCCGTAATGAGCATATAAAACCTCGTCCTCAATTAGAGACGTTTTCCCCTATTTTGTCAATTTCCGTCTCTCCTTACCGCCCTTGGAGTCCTTGACGCCCTCTTCGAACGGCTCGGTCAGGATGGGCACGACCCAGCCCTCCGGGCTCTCGGCAAAGGTCTCGATGTCCTCGCCGACGGCCACCGGGTACTTGAGCGCGTTGAACTGCCTGTCGAGATAGTCCCCGAGCCCCTCCTTCCGCGGATAGGGAAAGGCGATCCAGGCGTTCCGGTCGTAATAAACGCTTCCGGCCTTGACCGGCAGCATCCGCGTCTGATTGTTCGAGCCGAACGAGTAGACGAATCCGCGCGAGACGTAATACCAAAGGCCGTGCTGAATGTAGATGTAAGGCTGCTGAAGCGAGGCCTGGCCTCCGTTGAGGTTGGGCGTCGCCAGGTCGAGGTAGAGCGCTGCGAACCCGATCCCCTTGGCCTCGTCGAAAAGGCTGACCCACGGCGTGTCCGGCCGGAGCACGGCGGCGTGGGCCGGATGCATTTTCGAATCCGCGAAGTCGAGGATTTCCGTCTTCCCGTCCCTCTTGAAAGCCGCCTTGGTGAAGACCGCCGCGTTGAAGACGACTTCGGCGTTCCGCAGGGCCATGACGAAGAGGTCGTCCCGGATGTCCGTCACCGACTCGACCAAGACCACGGGCGAGCCGGCGTAGAAATGGTAGCGCAGGCCGATGTCGATGCCCTTGGGGAAGGGCAGGCTGCCCTTGAGGTTGAGCGAGTAGAAGACCGGCCCCGAGACCTCGGTCGCTTCCGGGTTCGACCAGTCGGAGCTGTGGTACCAGGCGTGCGGCGGCGCGTAGACGTCGGGGTTCCAGTGGATGGCGCCGTTCGTTTCGAGCTTGTGCTCGAGCTGGATCTTCGTCGTCTTCTCGACGATCTCGTAAATGACGCCGCTTTTCTCCTGGAGGACGATCTTGTAGAAGGCGTTCTCGATCGTCCGGCCGAGGTCCTTGCCCTTCTTCACGCTGAGGTCGGTTTTGTAGACCGGCTTCCTCGCCTTGGGATTGTTGTAAAAAACGAGGTAGGTGGCCTTTTCGTTCGCCTCGAGGTCGGACAGGAAAGCGACGCTGAACGAGGTCGTCGGATGGTAGCGGACGACCCGTTCGCCCGTTTTCGCGTCCTTCTCTTCGATGGCCAGGATCTTCGGGTCGTTCCAGGCGGCCACGTCGTAGACCTGGCTGGGGATCTCTTTGTAAACGATATCCGCGCCCTTGCGCTCGGCCCTCACGACACGGATCTCGTCCGGCGAGCGCAGGTAGTTGGCCAGGACGCCGACCGTGGCGTGGACGGGGTAGCCGGTCCTTTCGAAGCCGTGCTCCTCGGAGAGGACGAGGGAGAGATAATTTTTCCAGGCCGGGTCCCAGTAGCCTTTGCCGGCGGGCGACTGGAGAGCCGCCACAATATATTCTTTCTTACCGGATTTCGCTTCGACGAGCTCGAGGCGCATCTCGGACTTGGTGTTCGGACGCCAGGCGAACCGGACCTTGATGTCGAACGCGAGCCGTCCTGCCGCGTCCTTGAGCCCGTTTTTGTCCACTTCGCGGCCGCCCTGGAAGACGATGAAGTCTCTCGCTCGCGCCCCATCGACCGCGACGCGGCCGACGCTCCAGGTCGAGCCCTCGAGCCCGGCCGGGACCGAGGGGATGACGAAGCCGCACTTGACGAAATACCACGGTTCTCCGCCGACCGGGTAGCCGAACACGGGTTCGGCCCCGGGCGCGGAGGAGGTGGCGTCGCCGCCGCCCGCGGCAGTGTGCGCATTCCCGCAGCTCATCAGTGCGAAGCACGCGAAAAACAGAAACGTCCCCATTTTTTTCGGGTTCATTATCGTCCCTCCCAATCGATTTTCGCGATGACTTTGGATAGCAGGAAGGCCGCCAGGCCCCCCACCGCGAGATAGGCGGCGCCCGCGCCGAAGCTCATGAAGATG
>JBGOYY010000072.1:0-14025 GCA_041479905.1 Candidatus Aminicenantia bacterium | reverse complement strand
TCCGTAGTGGCATTTAAACCGCAGGAATAAATCCGCGAGGGTGACCTTTTCCCGGACTCGGCGTCCGACGCCGCCGGCGTTATCAAACACAATCCTTCTCGGCACACCGCCGATATGATGAAAAAGATCCATCAGTCCCTGACAGACGCACTCCGCGGTTTCGCCCCCGAACCCCTGGATAAAGGCGCCGTTGCTGTTGGGGAAACTCAGGCACAGGTATTGGATCGGGCGTTTTACGCCGCCCTCGATAATGTCGGCTCCCCCAAAATCAGCTTGCGCCTCTCCCGGCGGCCAGACAAGTTCCAAATAGCCCCGATCGGCCCCGCGCTCACTCTTCTTTTGCTTCAGATACCGCTGGACCAGCGGATAAGAGCAACGGTAATCCTCCGGGTATTCGGTCTGAAGCCGATGGTGGACGCGTTGGGCCGTATGCCGCTGTTTGAATCGCATCCGCTGATCCTCTTCCAACCACCCGTCGATAATCGGTTTCCAGGGGTCCAGTTTCGACGCCGGAGCTCTTTTCTCCTGGGCCTTTTCGTTGAAGTCCTCTTCGCGCATGTACTTGGCGACCGTCTTCCGGTCGATCTTCAGGCGGCCGGCGATCTCTTGCGATCCGAGCCCTTGTCGTTGCAGTTCCTTGATCTGATCAATCTGGTTCATTCGGAGCATGTCTCCTCCCTGCAGGGTATCCTACAGGGTTTTTCCGTCGATTCCTGTCCACGATTTTTAAGGGGAATTTCGACGATTTTTTTGTCCATTTCAGTTTGATCATTCTGGGTATTTTTGGTTTATCATAAAGATCTTGTCGTGCCCAAGGTCGGCAAAGGCGGATATGTGCCGTTTTTCATCTCGGAGAGGAGGAGATCCGAGCAGGCCCTGATCGCGGTTGTCCAGGAGGCCTTCATCAACGGGGGTCTCGACGCGGAAGATCGAGCGATTGGCCCATGCGATGGGCATCGAGAACATCTCCGCCTCCCAGGTCTCTAAGTTCAACAAGGAGCTCGACTCTCAGTTCGCCGATTTTCAGGGCCGGCCCCTGGACGAGGAGTATCCGTTCCTCTGGATCGACGCCCTGTACCAGAAGGTCCGCGTTGAGGGGCGAGTGGTCTCGGTGGCCGTGATGATCGCCTGCGGCGTCAACCAGGCCGGTTCTCGGGAGATCCTGGCTGTGGAGCCCATGTTTGACGAGTCGGAGGACTCCTGGCGCCTCTTTTTCCGCAAGCTCAAGGCCCGGGGCATGAAGAGGACGGCGCTCTGCGTCTCCGACGCCCACGCCGGCCTCCAGGCCGCGGTCCGGAAGGAATGGCTGGGCGCCTCGTGGCAGCGCTGCAAGGTCCACTTCATGCGGAACATCCTGGCCAAGGTGCCCCATCGGGAAAAAGCGCGGTTCGCGGCCCATCTGAAGCAGATCTGGCTCGAGCCGGATAAAAAGAGCGCCAAACGGGCGGCCGCCGCTCTCATCGACGATTACGGGAAGCGATTCCCCGAGGCCACGCGCTGTCTGGAAGAGGGGCTCGAGGACTCGCTCTCGTTCTATGACTTCCCGGAGGTCGACAAGAAGAGGATCTCCTCGACCAACGGGCAGGAGCGGCTGAACATGGAGATCCGCCGGCGGAGCCGGGTGGTCGGAGTGTTCCCCTCGGTCGCGAGCTACCTCCGATTGACGATCTGCTATCTCATCGAGTACTCGGAGGACTGGGAGAACGAGCGGAGCTACATCCGAGAGGACAAAGTCCTCGGATCTTTGGACAGGCTCCATGAGCTGATGGCTCAAGCGGCTAACTGAAGAGGTTTAAGATGGCCCCGAAGTTGCGAACATTAGTTGACACGACCAATAAAGGCTAGAAAAAATCGGCGAGAACATACGATTTCCGTGATTTCCTTTATGAATATTACCCTAAACACGCTAGCCTCGCTTTATAATCTTCATTCTCACATTTTCCAATTCAGTTTATATCTGTGTCTATAATTATATTAACACTTCTCCGCACAATCATTTAATGAAAAATGTATGATTGATATAATCCTAGTCATATCTTTATTGGAATATAATAAATAAACTGATCTCAGATTATTAATGACATCAATTAATTGCTGCTCCGCTATTCCCACGTATTTCTGCTTTAAGTTATCATATATTTTATTAAGCGACGTTACTTCATCGTTAGCTTCATGTAATACGGAACAGTATTCTGGTTTATTGAATATAATTCGGTTAACCAATTTAGCTTCATTATATTCTGAATAGTAATAAACATCTTGATGTTTCTGGATGTTGTAATAATAATATGTGTTTTCATAATATCGGTTTATTTTTTCAAAATATTCCCATAAAATACCGTTTTTTAATTCGCTAGTGAAAGAAAGTAAATCAAACCTATTATTTTCAGATATCATTATTTCTGGGGACAAATATGCAAGCGAATTACTATTCCATCTTTTCTTCTCTTCAGCACTTACCATATTAAAATATCGGGATCCCTTTTGAAGGCTCAACTTTGTTAGGCTATGGCGGAACTTGTAATTATGATTGTTAATAAAAAATCTAAGATATACTAAATTCTCAATACTTTCTAATATATCATTTTCATCTTCCCCTACAACGCCACGTAATATATTTGCTCCGGCTATAAAAATCCCATATTTTAGCGCATATTTTACGAACAATAGGTGATCCGCAAAATCAACCTTCTTATTTATTTTGTTTAATAAGCTATCGCATAATGCCTCATACCCTATTTGAACATGATCGAAGCCAGCGATTGCTAATTTTCTAATTATCCTAGAGTTAAACTTATAATGTATAATCTCTCCAAACAATTCTAGCATCGTATTGCATTTATCGGCTAAATCAATTATTCTATCAAGCATATTCTCAAATCTATCAATGTCGTTTCCTACTACATCAGTGTCAACGAAGCTGAATTTTCTAACTCCATATTTATTATATAGGCATTCGATTTCTTTTATTACGCTATCGGGGTTTCGCCTCCGATATTTATAGCCCATATTTAAAGTGCAAAAATTGCATTTGTTCCAATGACATCCTCTTGACATTTCGATAGGAAAATCAGCTGAAGCGATATCCATATTTCCCTTAATGGCATCGATAAAATCGGAATAATCTGGATATATATAGTCAGTAAAATCTGAATACTCGCCACCTGACTGTGTCTCCAATATCTTCCCGTCATATCGATAAACTAGCCTTGGTACGCTATTATAGTTTTTTGTTTGCGTTCCAATTTTATTACAGAGTTCAAGAAGAGGATATTCCCCTTCGCCCCAAATAGCATAATCAAAACATGCGCATAGCGATAGTAAGCTTTTTGCCTTTTCCTTGCTTTCGAATCCACCAATTACGATCTTTTTATCTGGATAATATTTCTTAATTATTTCTCCGACTATCATTGCCGGAATCCATTGGCAATATTTTGAAGAAAACCCAAAAAGCTTTATATCCTCATCGCTGAGCGCTCCTATTCTATTTTCAATTAAGTCCTTTATCTTCTTCTTTAAGTTCATTAATATTAGGGAATATCGATCTCTTTTTATTTGATACCGAGGGAAAATACTGCTTAAGTATGCGCTAATCTTTTTGCTAGAAACAGCGTCTTTATATTGTTCAGATATCATATATATAAAGGGAATTAAATATAAATTATCTAACTCTCTTTGGTCCTTACTACGATAATCACTAACCTCTCCTGTCAATATATTATCAATTAGAATATTCCAATAAATTATCGATGTTTCAATCAGGTTAGATTGCATAAACCCTTTTAGTATAGATAGCGAAGCAGAGGGAGTATAGATATTTGCAGGAGGCATATAATTTAAAATAAGCTTTATACTCATGCAGCCAACTTATAGTAGTATTTCTGTTGTTGTTCGTTACTTTCTTCAATATGCCCATTTTTTATAAACAGTAGTTTGTTAAATCCTAATAAGCTAAGCCTCTGATGAGAAACAATAAAGCACATTTTATCACTATATTTATTGATAATTAGGTCCTCAATTTCCTTAATTGATTGTTGATCTAAGTAAGTAGTCGCCTCATCGAAGATCAGCAAATCTGAATCCTTAAGAAGCGCTCTCGCGATCGATATTTTCTGTTTTTCTCCGCCAGACAGCTTTCTCCCAGACTCTCCGATAATTGTACTTAAGCCGTTCTTATATACGCTGACAAATTTATGAACTCCTGATAATAAAAGTGCTTCTTCAATTTCTTCATCGGTTGCTTTAGGATTGCTATATAAGATATTGTTTAAAATCGTATCATCAAAAAGGAAGGTACTTTGTGAAACCAAACTAATTCTTTCTCTTAATGAATTTAGCGATATTTCACCTATATTAATATCATTGATTAATATTTCGCCCTGCTTTTGTTCGTATAGGCCTAACATTAACTTAATTATTGTGCTTTTCCCCGAACCGTTGGCGCCGGATAATAAGACTTTGTCTCCTTTATTTATAAGTAAATTAGCATTATTTAATACTCGCTTATGTCCATAAGAAAAACATACATCGCGAAATTCAATTTTAATTATATTATTCTCTAATTTAATTCTTTTATATCTATTATTTTCCTCTTCATTTAGCCGATTGATCTCAGCTAACCGCTCCAGGGCACTAAACGCGGGCTGGACTGTTAGGGAAAATGTTCCGATATTTTGTGTTGGTCCATAAAGCTTCGCCAAATAAGCGGAAAAAGCTATGTAGCCTCCAACAGTAAATTCCCCCCTAATAATATTCATCCCGCTATAGTAAAGAACGATTCCGCCTCCTATTGCCCCAATAAAGATCAAGAGCTCTGAGGAGAGGCTAGACAAAATAACCTGCCTTAAATTAGCCTTTTTAAGTTTTGATAGGAATGGATCTATTCTCTCCTTTTCTCTCTCTTCTGCGCTAAATACCTTAATTAAATCAATTCCCATCAAGGACTCTTGGATCTTTCTGGAGAGAAGAGCTTGATTTTCCCAGACGAGAGTGCTCGTCTTTTTTATTATATTGGAATAATATTTTGACGCAATATAGAATAGCGGAAGAATGATTAAGGATATCGATGCTAGTTTCCAATTCATCCAATAAAGAATTACAATCGCAAAGAGAAATTCGAAACCTCCAGTTATTATTCCCAAAGAACTTTTCGACACAAGGTATTTTAAGCCGTCGACCTCACTTATGCGGGACAGCAGATAACCTGTTTGGTTCCTATCAAAAAAGGATAAAGGAAGTCTTAGTATTTTGCTAAAAACATCTTTTTTAATTCTAAGCATAATTTCCTGATTAAACAAGGAAAAATAATAGTCCGTAGCTAAAGACACTATCATTCTTATTAGCTGGATGGAGAGTAATAATAATATTAATATAAATAATACACGCGTATCTTTTTTTGCTATTACGTCATCGATGATATACTTAATTATATATGGCGATGACAATGATAATAACGAGGATAATATCATCAGGACAAATGCATTAATGACTTTTTTCCGTTCAGAAATTACATAGGGTTTTAAATTACCCAATGATGAATACTTCTTATTTAGCCAGCTTAGTTTTAAATTGAGAAACTTCGGTTTTATGTTATAAAGTAGCTTCATTAGCCATTTCTAGTTTTTCATGTCGCCGGTATTTCAATTGTTGAACTATCTCCTTGCCATGCTTTCATCTTTATAATATTCTCTAAAACTATCTGTTCGTAGCAATAATGCAAGCACATCGTCCACGCCGTGAGCAGATCTTTCATATCTAAATGAATATTGAATTTCATTCATATATAATCTCAAGGCTGAATTCCAAACATTTCTTGCGGCTTGAGAGCGGATCCCCGTAATATAGAACCTGGTTAAACCATCTAGTATGTTCTTTTCCTTTGTTGTGTATTTCCGATAGCAGGTTGGTCATTCTGAGCTTGCCGACGCTATCTTCATTATGGACAAAGGCTCCTGCTCCTCCATATAGGGAACGACCATCTAGCCCTTTACACATAATAGAAGGGCATCGTAATATATGTGCTTTAAATCGAACATCGTCAGTTATAATATGTTAATATATCACTTCTGTAGCTTTAAGGTCGGGGGTAGATGCAACTAATAAACTATGAATATATGAAGATAAGTGGAGGCAATTAACACAATAGTTAATAGGAAGATCTTTTATTTTTGTTTTATCCGGATATCTAACAAGCGATTTAAACGGGAGAGTGTCATTAGGCCGTGCTCGGATATCTAAATCTTTCTCGTTGATTGTCATAAATAGCTTTACAAAACCGACCCCTATTCTTAACGAATAGAATAGTCAACCACTCCCGCTTTAATTCCCACATTCGATCGAAAAGAGGGCCCTCTTTTCTCTAAAACCTCAAACCCTTAGGGCCTGACAACGATTAGATGGTCCGTAACATATTGACATACGGGGTTGCTAATATCAGGCCCACTGCTCGTACAGGCACAATCGGCAAGGCTCATGCCCTTCTCCAAAACATCAAAAACCCACTTCATCTCCTTCATCTCGCTCACCTCCTTTCATTCACGAATTAGGTCTAGACCTCACGTTGTTTTTGTTTATACAGATAATTTATACTGGTGATATGGTTCAAATGTCTAGACTCTTGGCGGCACCTATTTTTGTTCTTTTTTTCAATCACAAAATCATGCGCGCATCCATCGCCGGAACAAATTGGGATCATTGAACAGTTCCTGCACTGCTCTACATAAAATCTATCTTCTTTTTCCCATTTAAAGAAGTTTTCATTTAATTTATCCATGCCCGATATGTTGCCACATATTTCACTTTTCAGTCCGATAGTTTTCGAACATTTATATATTTCTCCACTGGGACCGATAATAAGCGAGTGTCTCCCTTTAGCTATGCACTCATTGAATACAGGTTGGCGTCTTTCTATTTCCTTGGCTTCTTTAATCATCTCGAGAATATTGCTCTTAGTTAGGTACTCAATAAGCTCATCGGTTGTAACCAGCTCATCCTCAATAGATTTACAGGCATTCCCGAAAGAAGATATATTCCCAAATCTTATACGTACCTTTTCGAGAATTCTTCGTTCTTTCAAATAACATAACAATTGTTTTATGGAGCCTATATTATTTTTATCAATGTTAATTCGTACCGTCATATTTATATCATTTTGAATCGCACGCTCTAAATTTCTAATTATTTGTTCAAATGTTCCCTTCCCGCTCCACAATTGTCTTTTTTTATCATGAATATCTTGGGGACCATCAAGCGTGATTTGATAAGTGCGAACGTCATAATCGATCAATCTTTTTAGTTTCTCTTCTGTTAATAAATACCCATTAGTAGCCATAACAGAATGATATTTAACATTATTTGCTTTACAAACATCTCGCAATGATCTCGAAAGGTAATCTATTTGTCGCATTGCGAGCAACGGCTCGCCACCATACCAGCTCACGTAGGCATACTTTGTCGTGGGCCGGATTATTGTTCTTAGATATCCGATAATGGAATCCATTATTTCGAAAGTCATTGTTGTGCTATTAGATTGTTGATTTTCATAACAGTAACTACATCTAAAATTACAATGCAGGGTAGGTAATAGCTGCAGCGCGAAGCTTACTGCTGACGTATCAAGGCTATTTTTATGATCAATCAATTCATTAATTTCGTCCTTATCAAAGCCGACAATAAAATTCCCGCGCTCTAACCCCGATAATATGTCCGAATCAGAAATGGCGCTAATATTAGCACTCTGTATTGTTTCACAAAGATCTAAAGGAATCTCTAGCATTGCTCCAGAATAATTATTATAAATTACCCACCCGGCTTCTCCCTTGCCAATATATTCATTGAACATAGAAGGCTTAAAAGAAATAATCTATCTTCTCCCTACAAATTTGTTAATGGATTAACTGCCTCACTATATATAAAGACCCGAGATCTGGTTCAAATTTCTCAGAATTAAAAAAATATTTTGCTGTCCTATTGAGATGATATTGGCCTAGGCCTCCGACTTGGGTTCAGTGCTTTCGATACTGACATCTGCCTCACTGATGGAAATGGTAAGCTGAATTGCTAGGGCAATGGTAAGCAGAAATCCCATAGGCAGAGTAAATGGATTTCCCATGGCTTGAGAGATCCTGTATGGTTGAAAAAAACTTTACGGGAGCAGGAATGATCAACAAAGTGATGTTCAAACAGGTTCAAGCTTTTCGGTGGCAGGGATATTCCAAGGGCGCGATCGTCACGACCCTGGAGTTCGATCTCAGAACCGTGGCCAAATACTTTGCCATGGAGGAAGAGGGCTACCGGGCCTACCGCCAGGATCATCTTTTCCGGGACAAGGCTTTCGACGACTTGCGGAGTGAGATCCTCGAGGTTTACGAGGCCAATGAATTCCATCCGCTCCTCGTTTCGTCCGTTTACGATTATCCGGAGGAAAAGCGCGGCCTTCTTCCGGGCAATGAGCAAACCCTGCGCAACTACATCGCCTATCTCATCCAGACGGACAGCCTGCGATTGGACGAGAACGTCCGGCTCTATACCAAAGTCCCGGAACTGCCCTTCGGCAAGCAGATGCAGCTCGATTTTGGGCGGTATCGCTGCCCGAGCGGTCTCCGGCTCTATATTTTCGCCGCGCTTCTGTCGGCCAGCCGCTACAAGTTCGTGGTATTCCAGGGGCAACCGTTTCGGACGCTGGATGTCATCCAGCTGCTTCTCGACGCGTTCGACTATTTTGGCGGCCGGCCGGAGGAGCTGGTGATCGACCAGGACCGGCTGCTTTCTTCAGCTTTGATCATGGTCCTCGCTCGGCCTGAGAACGGTCAGCAGAGGCGTGGAGAGGGGGGAAAGTAGGGGATTGTATTGACTGGGCCGGTTTTGATAAGATTGATCGTAAGTCAGTAGAGGAGATTATCAAACTCCCTCGTTAGTAAGCAGAGAATAAGATGGGAGACCTCCTCTTTGTGAAGTTAGTAAGGGGAAAACCATGAGTCATGAAAAAGAAACCGGGCGGGTTTTTTGCATTAAGCGTCTGCTCCTTCTTTGTTTTCTCGGATGCCTATCCACGGTTTCTTTCGGTCAGGATGTTACAGTAAAAGTGCAAATCGAGAGCATGAATGGCAAGGTTCCTCTCGCCTTGGCGCATCTTTGGGGACAAACAATTAAGGGGGTATTACCGGATAACTTAACCTATGAATTGGCCATCGCCGAGATACAAAATAACTCGTCGCAATCAAAAACCCTTCAGCTTAAGCTCGAGATTCAAGGACTAGGAAGTGCCGCCACAAAGACTGTAGAACTTGGTCCTAGGGAAAAGGCCGTTGTGCGAAGCTCCCCTATCCTCGATTGGGGTCTGGTCAGCAATTATGTGGACGAGCGAGTGGAGAAACTGACGGTTGAGCTTACCGAGGGGCAGAACGTTCTTTACTCCGATACGATAAACGTCCCTCTCATGGGGAAGGACGATATCCCGATGTATGTCAACTCCTCCCCAGTCTACTATTACCTCGTAACCCGCGTCCAGCCGAAATCGCGACTCATCAATCAAATCCTTAGCGAGGCATCACAACGACTCGGGTTTCAGGTTCGTAAAGGTATATTAGGCTATCAGGGAGCAAACAATCCGGAGCAGATGAAGGAGGATATCCGCAAAATCTATAAAACCATTCAGGCGATGAGTTTTACTTATGTAAACACGCCGGTCTCGTTCGAGGAAGGCTACCAGCGCATCAAAACGCCCTCCGAAGCGCTCCAAACAAGGATGGGCAATTGTATTGACGGCACCTTGGTATTTGCCTCATGCATCAGTGCGATAGGCTATAACCCAATTATCGTGATCGTCCCCGGCCATGCGTTTGTAATCGCTACCATCCCATCCCAGGACCTCTCGGGAACCCGGGAGACTCGGAGATATTTTAATTCCATGACCACCACTAGCGGTCAACCTGCTCTACCTAGTGGTTCGTATGCCTCTTGGTTTCCGATCGAAACAACCGTCCTCCAAGGACGCTCTCAACAAACCCTCGGGTTAACCCGCATGACATTTGAGGAAGCCATCAACATCGCCGTAAAAGAGTTGCAGAACGTGCTCTCAACTGGACGCGATAAAGTGTTCCTGATTGACGTAGAGGTCTGGAGGGCCTGTGGCTTACTTCCAGCGCCTGAAGGTCGGTGAGAATCGCGCCAAGGGGAGCCAGAGGCCTAAAGGGAGGAATTTCATATGCTTGAACAAAAGTGGCACGAAGAAGTCAGGCTTGAGAAAATTGCAGAACTAGAAAAGCAGGGTCTTGATGTAAGAGGCTCACACAAAGATAATCCTAAGATTGAGCTCTATAGAAACGAAAAAAAAACGGAAAACCGATTATCAGATGCCGATATAGCCGTCTTTAATCCTCAAGATAAAACGATTTCTCAAATAATTGAGATTGAATCTCAACTAAATCCTAAAAAGATTATTGGAATTGTATTGGCCACGCATTTTTGTTCTAAGTGCTCATATTTCCAAGGGAATGCACGGTCTGGCGAAGATCTCTATATGTTAAAGGAAAAAAGCGTCACTCTTGTGATTATCTATAAAACTCCCCGCAATAAATCAAGAAAAGCAGATAAGCTAAAAGTGATAATGGAACCCTTAAAAGAAATCGTAAAAAATACTCAAGGTTGCCTTATTGACTTTAGCTGGAAAGAGCACAAATAATCCTATCAAATACTAATGATATATGCTTGGAGGCGCCGTGGGGCCAGAGGCCCAAGGAAAGGGCATGGCCCTTGATGATCAAAAGGGAAGCTGGAATCGACGGCTTCTCACTCAATCCATAATCCTTGCTTTTTGTATAAATTTAGCAAAAGCCTTTTTTAGAGTGTCGAGACGCTCTCTCGCCTGTTTATCCTTACTATTTGTCTTCAAGAATTCTTCTAGATATTTGATCTCCATATGCATTAAGTCAATTTGAAGTTGTTGCATACGGTTATGGATGCCGAGGATGTGAAACTCCCAATTCCTGTTTTGAAAAGGATTTTCATAATAGGGAATATCGTCAAATACTTTTGGATCAATTCCTTTTCTTCTTAACATGTTATTGAAATCTTCTGGAAGTCTTTCATCAGATCGGCGAAACGTATCATGAAAATCTGAAAGATAGCCGATATTTTCTCGGCAGGATTTAATAATATCAAAGAAGGATATCTTGGCCTTAACATCAACGGCGAATTCGCTCAGAGAATGCTGAAGAGCATTGAGTTTCTCGATTTGAGCCCAATAATGGTCCATTTCAGACATGACTTTATATAAAGCAACTTCGTCGATTTTGAAATCAGATTTTTCAAACTTAGCCTCATGTTCTCGTTTAACTGCCTTAAGTTTTTCTACTGTATATTCAGAGACATCGTTCGTTTCGACATGGTGAGGATAACAAAACAAGATTAAGTTTTCATGCCCGCTCCGTTCTTCATCAGATTGATTCGGATTGTATCTTTCCGCGCCAGGTAAAGCGGCCTCAATATGACAAATTTGCCCAATAAATTGATTCTTCTCATTTATAAGCGGCTGTGTACATCCAGGAAAAGCACATTGATTTCCAGAAAGGGCAAATAGGGCTCGAATAGTGTCAATTCTTAGGGTTAGCCTTGGCATTTATTTATTGGCTCCTCAATTGTCATCCGTTTACTTATTTGAGGAGGCGTGGGAGTCTCAGTGGGATTTGGATAATTGTTTACCTTCGGCTTCCGCCGATGCACTTGGTGCAAGGATCATAACCCTCTGCGCGAGCTTGAACTAGGGTGTCCGGATTAAACGTTCTAGCATGTCCAGCTCTAATTATTTCGTCGATTTGACAACCTGAAAGGCTTTTGTCTTCCTTGTCCAGATCATGGACTTCAACTTTGTTTTTGTTCCCGCAATACTGATTGCCGTGAAGTGGAGACCCGTACCGTCTTGATATTTCTCGACCTCCCCAATTGAAACGAGATAAGATATGTTTACTACAATTCAAACCCAATTTCAATAGTCAATGGCCCGGGCGCTCCCCCTGGCTAGCGCGGGACGCTGAGCGGATGTTGGCCTCGTAGAGATAGACGTTTGAGGGGGCGTGGGAGTCTCAGTCATGAGAAGAGATGGTGAAATGATTGATGAAGTTAGAAACCCTTGGCGGAAAAGGAATGGTGTTGTCGTTTTTGATGTTGAAACTGATTGGTCAGCCGATTGGAGCACACGCGGAAAACTGGAAAGGACCTTCAAATGCGGCGTGGCATATGTTTACAACAAGAAGAAATATCTTGAATTCAGCGAGCCAGAGAAACTCGTTCAACTGCTGAAAAGAGCAAAAACGTTAGTATCGTTTAACGGAGAGGGTTTTGATTTCCTCGTTCTAAAAAAGCATGGTCTCAAAATCAGGAAATATCGAAATAGATGGAAGCCACAAAGAATTGAGTCATTGGACATAATGCATGGAATCGCTGAGTACCGTCCGAGAAGGAACAGAGGGAAGAAGTACCCAAGCCTCGAAGAAATGATGTTCCAACATTATGGCGTAAAGAAATCCGAATACAATCCGGACAATTTGCGGGAAATAAGGAAGCATTGTTGTGAAGATGTTGAGTATACAAAAAGATTGTATGAGGAGAGCACTTGGCAGGTTCCTATAAAAAAGAGAAGTATCCTGAAACGCAGATGGGAACACTACTATGATGATGATATGAGCGGCGGGGTATGGGATGGAGAGAATTGGACGTACATTCGTGATTTTGGGATGCCAATTAAGAGCCACATAAGCGCCGAATCTACGATGTTATGTCCTGGATGCAAGGCGAAGAGGTTGTCATTACGACGAGTTGCTCAAGGCAAAGATAGCGAAGTTGTCTGCCCTCAATGCGGAACGGTGATAACCTTTTCGCCAGCGAATGAGATAATAAGTATCCAGTCCAAAAAAGAGTATGAATCAAGTGTCTGTAAGAATTGCGGAAAAAGAATCGAGGCGAGCGGCTATACCCACTTTGGCTATGGGGCTGATTATGGGTATCTAAGGTCCGGTAGGTCAATATGTCCAGCATGCGGCAAAGGTTGTTTTGAATGGAGTGACGATGAGACGCCGGGTTTTAGGGAACATTGGAAAGGGTCTTGCTGCAAATGTAATCGGGATATTGGAAAATGGAGGCGCTAAGGGGGGGGCCAGAGGCCCGGGCGGGGCATGGACTCCCCGATTAGATTAGACAGACATGTTGCCTTGGGGGGAAAGATGATTTTATCCGCTTGGAATAAATGGTTTCCCATGTATCGGGCGTATATATTAATGCCTGGTGAAATCGGTCAAATAAGGAGGGATCTATGAAAAAAGCAGTTCCTATGATTGTAATCATGAGCTTCCTTGCCACCTTTCCTCGCCCATCATTCGCGTTGGACATCCCAGTCCGGGGCGACTCGGATGTTGGTTCGATTGCGTCCATTCGTGCTTGGGTTTTCTCAAAAAGCAGGGCAACTAATTACACGATCATTGGGTAAAGGGTTTCACAATGTTGAGCAAATGAAAACTACGCGATTCGCAATATATCCCTTATGAACGAGATACGTTAGGCCTGTTAATTGGCACTGATTTTGCAGAATATTTAGAGGGCGATGCTACCGAAGTGGAGAATTTTCGCTTGAATCGAAGGCGGGTCGGAAAAAGACCCTCTCTTTTAGCCCGTTATTCGGTTGCCCATTCATTCCATTTATCTTTTCTACAATTTGGACACAACAAAATCAGTTTTTATGCATCCCAATGAATCAATCAGGAGGTCGAAGTGATCAATCAAAAACCAGTCCTCAGGACTGAGGACCTCTCCAAACGCTACGAGGACGGCGTCCTTGCGGTAGATAATCTGAACCTGAACATTTCCCCCGGCGAGGTCTACTGCCTGCTCGGGGCCAACGGCGCCGGCAAGACGACGACGATCAACCTCTTCCTGAACTTCATCCCGCCGACGACCGGGACCTGCTTCATCAACGGGATCGACGTCACCAAGGACCCGCTGGAGGCCAAGAAGTACATCGCGTTCGTCTCCGAG
>JBGOYY010000071.1:0-14348 GCA_041479905.1 Candidatus Aminicenantia bacterium | reverse complement strand
CCTGGAGGCCATCGAGATCCCGGGCCGAGAGTTGGCTCGCGTCGGACTCCTCGTGGGGTTTCTCCCCGAAGAGCTTCTCACGGACGATGGGGACGGATAGCTTCGAGATCTCCCGGAGCGACTCGAAGACGCCGACGCCGTTGACGGCCGAGGCTTCGACCCAGGGCGAACGGCCGGGGTTGAAGAGGTTGTTGAAGGTCTCGACCGGGATGAGGTAGCTGAGGTCCCGCTTGTTGTATTGAAAGACGAGAGGGATCTTCATCAGGTCGATGTCGTGCTGGAGGCAGTTGCGACGGAGGCCGTCGAAGCTCTCTAGATTGGCGTCGAGGAGCGGGACCTGGGAGTCGGCGACGAAGACGATGCCGTCGGAACCGCGGAGGACGCTCTTGCGGGAGGCCTCGTAGAACACCTGGCCCGGGACCGTCATGAGCTGGAAGTGGACCTTGAATTCGCCGATCATCCCGGCCCGGATGGGCAGGAGGTCGAAGAAATAGGTCCGGTCGGTGTCGGTCTCAAGGCAGACGAGATCCCCCCGGTAGGCGCTGTCGAGTTTCAAGTAGATGTAGCGGAGGTTGGTCGTCTTTCCGCTCAGCCCGGGACCGTAGTAGACGATCTTGATGGCGATCGTTTTTGTCGCATAGTTTATGAATGACATACCGGGCCCGTCCTGATATTTATCTCATTTTTTAGCATACTCGCCGCCTGAAGTCAATAAAGGGCGGACACCCCGGAAACGCCGCGGCTGTGATAGAATGAGGCCTGAAACGGCAGGAAAGGACGCTCCATGAAAGACATCCGGAAGAGGATCCGTATCGCCGTCATCGGCGGCAGCCGGCCCGGCCGGCAGGCCCTGGACACGGCCCTCGAGGTCGGCCGGCTCATCGCCCGCTCCGGTGCGGTCGTCGTCTGCGGCGGGCTCGGCGGGGTCATGGAAACAGCCGCGCGCGGGGCCCGCGAAGAGGGCGGCCTCGTCGTCGGCATCCTGCCCGGAAATTCTCCGGCGGACGCCAACCCCTGGGTCGATATCCCCGTCGCCACGGGCCTCGGCTATACCCGCAATTCCCTGGTCGTCATGAACGCCGATGCGATCATCGCCGTCGAAGGCGAGTACGGCACACTCTCGGAGATCGCCTACGGCCTGATCCACGGGAAGAAGGTCGTCGGCCTCCGGACCTGGGATATCCGGGGCGTCACCGTCGCGGAAACCGCGGAGGAAGCGGTCCGGCTGGCCCTCGAGGGCCTCTCTTCATGAGATGAAGAACTACAGGATCGTCCTCGCCTACGACGGCACGGATTTCCGCGGCTGGCAGCGCCAGCCGGACGGCCGCACGGTCCAAGGCGTCCTCGAGGATGCGGTCTGCAAGGTCACCCAGAAAAAAACCGTGGTCCACGGGGCGGGCCGGACCGACGCGGGCGTCCACGCGCTCGGCCAGGTGGCCAGTTTCCGCGGCGCCTTCAGGCTGGCCGACTCCGACCTCTTCCGGGCGCTCAACGCCGTCCTCCCCGCCGACGTCCGCGTCTTCTCCCTCGGCGAGGTCCCGGCCGGTTTCCACGCCCGGAAATCGGCCCGCTCCAAGGTCTACCGCTACCGCATCGCCCACGCGCCCCAACCGAGCCCCCTCGACCGGCGCTACGTCCTCCACTGGCCCTATCCCCTCGACCTGAGAGCCATGCGTCAGGCGGCCCACTTGTTCGTCCGGACCGACGATTTCACGGCATTCTCCTCCAACCGCGACCGCTCGCCGGTGAGGACCGTGGCCCGGTCGGAGATCCGGAAGACCGGACCCGAGATCGTCTACACCATCGAAGCCGCGGGGTTCCTGCGCTACATGGTCCGGACGATCGTCGGAACGCTCATCGAGGTCGGCCGGGGCAGGATCCCGCCCGGCCAGGTGGAGGAGATCTTCCGCCGCAAGGACAGGACGCTCGCCGGACCGACGGCCGCCGCCAAGGGCCTGACGCTCGTCCGCGTCGATTACTGATCCAGGACGAGGCCCATGACGAGGGCATCCTCGTCGGGCTTCGTGTAATAGTTTTCCCTCGTGCCCAAGACCTCGAAGCCGAGCTTCTGGTAGAGGGTGACGGCCGCAGTGTTCGACGGCCGGACCTCGAGGGTCATGAAGGCCGCGCCCTCTCCACGGACCTTGGCGACGGCGAATCGCATCAAGGCTTCGCCGATGCCCAGGCCGCGGCAGTCGGGGTGGACGGCGATGTTGTTGACCTGGACGTCGTCCCGGATCTGCCAGAAGACGATGTAAGCGACGACCTCGTCCCCCGGCCGCCGGACGACGACGAAGGGGAAGGATATAGCCGTGTTCTGGATCTCGCCGCGGAAGGTGTTGTCGCTCCAGGGATTGGAAAAGGACAAGGCTTCGATGGCCCGGACCGCGGGGAGGTCGCCCTCCTGCATCCGCCGGATGAAATAGCGGCTATCGCCCTCGATCAAAGTCGGCATTTTTCCTCGGCCTGCGACCTCCGGAAATAGAAGGGCTCGAGCGACGCGGCGTCGACCCCCTTCCCCTCGCGGATCATGCCGCAGCCGATACGGCCGACTTCGGCCGCGAGGAACGAGGACCGGCGCGGGAAGCGGGCCTTGTCCCGGACGTAGAGCAGGAGTCTCGCGCGGTAAGCGGCCAGGCCGCTCCCGGCGAAGGCGATGACCCGCCGGGCGGGCAGCCGGGCGAAAAAAGCGTCCGGAGTGTAGGCGCCCTGGGGGATGAGCTCGGCCAGGCCGGCCTTCCGGGCTTCGAACAGGCCGGCGTAGATCTCTTCTTTTTTCGCGTCGAGGAGAGGGCAGACGAGGCGGGGCCCGTCGGCGGCTAACTTCACGGCCAAGGCCAGGAGCGTCGACACGGGCGCGACGGGCTTCCCCGAGGCGAAGGCCAGGGACTTGACGGCGCCGACGCCGATGCGGATGCCGGTGAAAGACCCCGGGCCCGCAGCCACGGCGAAGGCACCGACGTCCTTGACGTCCCGGCCGTGCGTCCCGAGCAGGAAATCGACGGACCGGAGGAGACGCGCCGAATGGGTCGCGGCCGACTCGATGTTGGCCTCGCCGAGGAGGACGTCGTCCTCGAGAAGGGCCACGGAGCCGCTGGGCGTCGTCGTGTCGACCGCGAGGATGAGCATGTATCCGCCCGTCGGTTCGGCGCCTAGAGCTTGGCGGCGACGGCCCGGCCCATGTCGAGGCTCGTCGAGTGTCCGCCCATGTCGTAGGTCCGCTCCTTCCCTTCCCGGATGACTTCGGCGACCGCTGCCTCGACGACCCGCCCTTTGTCCGTCTCGCCGATCCAGTCGAGCATCATCTTGGCCGCGAGGATAGTGGCGATGGGGTTGACCTTGTACATGCCCGAGTATTTCGGGGCGGAGCCGTGCGTCGGCTCGAAGACGGCGTACGTGTCGCCGATGTTGCCGCTGCAGGCGAAGCCCAGTCCGCCGACGAGCTGGGCGGCGAGGTCCGAGACGATATCGCCAAAGAGATTCTCGGCGACGAGGACGTCATAGTCGTGGGGGTTCTTGAGGAGCCACATGCAGATGGCGTCGACGTTGGCGTCCCAGAACCGGATCTCCGGGTAATCCTTGGCCACGGCCCGGGCCGTGTCGAGCATCAGGCCGCCCGTCTCGCGGAGGACGTTCGGTTTCTCGATGAGGGTCACCGATTTGCGGCCGTTCTTCCGGGCGAACTCGAAGGCGGCCCGGACGATCCGGGCGCAGGCGGACTTGGTCATGATGCGGGTCGAGACGGCGATCTCGTTCGCCGGGACGTCCTTGAAGCGCTTCATTTTGGGGTGCGTCAGGAGGGCGTCCCGGACGACCTGGGGCAGGGGCAGGAATTCGACGCCCGCGTACATTCCCTCGGTGTTCTCCCGGAAGATGACGAGGTCGATCCCTTCCTTATAATTCAGAGGATTGCCCGAGTAGGCCTTGCAGGGCCGGAGGTTCTGGTAGAGGTCGAACTCCTGGCGCAAACGGACGATCGGGCTGAAGTAGGACAGGCCCTTTCCCTTTAGGGCAGGCGCGAGCTCAGCCGCGGCGTCCTCCCTGGGCTTTGAGGTGATGGCCCCGAAAAGGCAGGCGTCGGTTTCACGGAGGAGTCTGAGCGTCCGGTCGGGCAGGGGGTTCCCTTCGGCACACCAGAATTCCCAGCCGATGTCCCCATAGATGTACTCGGCGTCGAGGCCGACCTTGTCGAGGACGATCATCGTCGCTTCGACGACGTCCTTCCCCACCCCGTCCCCGGGGAGGATGGCGATCTTGTGCTTGGACATTGGTCACTCCTTTGCGAGTTTCTTCTTGGTGTATTCGAGCAGGCCGCCGGCGTCGAGGATGCCGATGACGGAATCCGGGAGAGGCAGGAAGCGAAAGGTGCCCTTGGCCGAGCGGATCTCGCCTTTGGCGAAATCGAGATCGACGGCGTCGCCCTTCTCCAGAGCGTCGAAGGCCTCGTCGCACTGGAGGACGGCCAGGCCGAGGTTGATGGCGTTGCGGAAATAGATACGGGCGAAGGATCGGGCCACGACGGCCTGGACGCCCGCGCTCTTGAGGCAGGCCGCCGCCTGTTCCCGGGACGAGCCGCAGCCGAAGTTCTTGCCGGCCACGATGACATCGCCCGGCCGGACGCTCCCGGCGAACTCCGGATCGAGGTCCTCGAGGGCGTGCTTGGCCATCTCCTCGGGCGGCATGATCTGGTAGGTGTAGCGGCCGGGGAAGATGACGTCCGTGTTGACGTTGTCGCCGTATTTCCAGACTTTTCCTTGGCTCATGCGAATTCCCTCGGGTCGGCGATCTTGCCCGCGACGGCGGTCGCGGCGGCCGTGGCCGGGGAGGCCAGGTAGATCTCCGAATCGCGGTGGCCCATGCGGCCCCGGAAGTTGCGGTTCGACGTGCTGAGGCAGATCTCGCCCGCGGCCATGAGGCCCTCGTGGGCGCCGAGGCACGGCCCGCAGCCCGAGTTGAGGATGACGCATCCGGCGTCGGCCAGGATGGCGAGGGCGCCGCTTCTGAGCGCCTCCCGGTAGACTTCCCACGAGGCCGGGATGACGAGACAGCGCACTCCCGAATGGACCTTACGGCCCTTGAAGATACTCGCGGCGACTTCGAGGTCTTCGAGGCGCCCGTTGGTGCACGTGCCGATGAGGACCTGGTTGACGGGCTTGCCGGCGACGGCGGTGACCGGCTTGACGTTGTCGACCGTGTGCGGGCAGGCGACCTGGGGCTCGAGCGCATCGAGGCCGTAGGCAAGGATGGATTCGAAGCGGGCGTCCGGGTCCGATAAGGCGACGACGAAAGGCCCTCGGGCCCGGCCTTCGAGCCATTTCAGGGTCTTCTCGTCCGGGGCGAAATAGCCGTTCTTGGCGCCCATCTCGGCGGACATATTGGCCAGGGTCAGCCGGGCCCCGACGCTGAAATCGCCGGCCGCGGGCCCGGCGAACTCGACGGCCCTGTAGTTGGCCATTTCGGCGCCGTGGTCCCCGATGAGCTTCAGGCTGAGGTCCTTGGCGAATACTCCGGCCCGGAAACGACCCGAGAGATCGATGCGCATGGTCTCCGGCACCCGGAGCCAGATCTCGTCCGTCGCCCACGTGCAGGCGGTCTCGGTCCGGCCGATGCCGGTGGCGAAGGCCCCGAGCGCGCCATAGCTCGGCGTGTGGGAGTCGCTGCCGACGATGACCTTGCCCGGAAGAGCGAATCCCTGTTCGGGCAGAACCTGGTGACAGATGCCGGCGTTGATGTCGAAGAAATTGGGGATCCCCTGCTCGGCGACGAACTCGCGGATGGACTTGTGGTTCTGGGCGTACTTCTCGTCGGAGGCCGGGACGATGTGGTCGAGGACGATGACGATCTTCTCGGGCGCCTTGACCCTCTTGACGCCGAGCTTGCGGAACTCCTGGATGATGGCCGCCGAATTGTCGTGAGAGAGGATGACGTCCGGGGAAACCGTGATGACTTCTCCGGCTTGGACGTCCTTCCCCGCCTTGCGGCCGAGGATCTTTTCCGTCAGCGTTTTGCCCAAATCGACCTCCTGGCTCCCCCATTTTATGGGGGCCCGGAGGCCTTGTCAATGTGGCCTCGGGATATCGTCCCCGTCCGCAGTAGTGATCCTCAACTATGTATTGGCTTAAAAGAACAGGATCACTGCTTTATGCTTCCGCCGACGACACCCCTCGGCCCTATAATTAGTGGAAAGAAGAGTTTTTCTCTCTTATTCCAGCCAGATCTTGATGAGGGCGCCGTCGTCGCGGATCTCGATGAGGGACGCGGGGCCGGCCTTTTTCAAATCGGCAAAGACGGCCTTGAGGTCGATCTCACAGTTTCCGTCGTCGACCTTGAAATGCCGGCTGTCCGTGCATCCCAGAATGAGCTCGACGAGGGCCAGGGGCAGGGTCACGCTAACCCGCTCCGCTCTGTCATGGCTGTCCGTGATGAGGATCTTGAGCCACTTGGCTTCTCGGCCCTCTTCGTAGGCCGGGTTCTTCTTGACGGCCTTCTGGATAGCCTTGAAGTCGTTGTGGTTGGCCGCGGCGGCCGGAGCGGCAAGAATTCCCAGACAGAAGACACCTAAGATGACGAGCGCTATTTTTTTCATGTCTCTTCTCCTCTTTCCTTTATCATTCGATCCAGATCTCGATGACCGAGCCGTCGTCGCCCACGATCCGGAGGATGCTCTCCTTGGACTTGGCCAGCTCGTTCATGATCTTGCTGAGGTCATACCCCTTTTTTCGGAGCTCCGCCCGGTCATCCTCGTCTAGAGCGCCCAGGGCCAGGTCGGCCAGGGCCCAGGGGATGTTGAGCGAGAATGCGGGTTCTTTTTGGCCTTTATTCCAGATCCGGATCTTGAGCATCCGGGGGGAGCCGGACGCGGGTTTCCCGTCCTCGACGGATTTCAAGCTCTCGGGAGAAACGCGGAGGAGGGCGATCCGGGCCCGGTCGAGGAGCTCCGGGTCTTTCTCGGACTCGACGATCTTCATGAGGACGGGCGCGGCCTTGGCGGCCAACTTCTTATCCTGGACAAGGCTCAGCTTGTAGGCCGCGTAGTAGCGGATGACCTTGTTCCCATGTCCGAGCCGGCCTTCGATGTCCCGGAGCGCGGATGCGTCGCCCTTTTCATAGAGCGCGAAAGCCAGGTCGACGATCGAACCTTCGGATTCCTCGACGAGGCTGGGCTTGGCGTCGGCAAGCCGGATATAGTCCTTGTAGGCCCGCAGGGCGTCCCTCTCCCGGCCGTCAAGGCCGCTCAGGCACTCTCCCTTATAAAAGAGGGCCTGGCCGGCATAGGGGCCGTTGGGGAATTTCTCACGGAGGTCGTCGAGCTTGATCAAGGCGGCCTCCCAGCTCTTGTCGAAGACGAGGAGCTTGGCCTCCCTGAAGAGCGTCTCGTCCGGGGTCGTCTGGGCGTAAAGACCCAGCCCAGCCGAAAGGACGAAAAACAGGCCGACGATGGCGGTGAATTTTTTCATGTCAGATCTCACTTTGCAGTTCTTTCTTGACCAGGTTGATCTTCAGGAGGAGCTGGCGCTCCTCGACGAAGCCCCGGATCCTGCCGAGCTCGGCGGCGGGCAGCTCGCCACTGATCTGGGCCAGCTCCAGAAAGAGCATCTCGATCTGGTCGCAGATGGCCTTGGCCTTGGCCATCTGGAACCTCTCGAGCTGGGCGTTGAGGTACTTTTTCTTCGAGAGGAGGTCCCGGGCTTGTTCCGAGCTGAATGCAGCCGGCACCCCGGCCCCTTCCCCGGCCGATTCGAAGACGTCGAGCAGGACGTACTGGCTCTTTTCGAGATAGTCCAGAGTGTTCCGGCGGGCCATGGCGAGCTCGGCCCGGTCCAGGAACTCGCCGGAGGCATAATATCCCGTGCCCAGCCCGGGACGGGGCCCGGGGGCCTTCAGGGCGAAGTACATGGCCGCCGCGCCGACGACGAGTCCGGCGGCGAGCCCGGCCAGGGCCGGTTTCATCCGGAGGGGGAATAGCCAGGCCCACGGCCGTGCGGCCGGCAAAACGCGCTCGGGTTTTCGGGACGCGGCGATGGCGCGGTCGGCGATCACGGCGGGAAACTTCTCCCAGTCGACAGACGCGACCGCCTCGCGGATCTCGGCCTTGACGGCGTCGGTTTTCGCCAGGACCCTTCGCATCTCATCGGCCTCGGCCCGGCATTCCGGGCACTTTTCGAAATGTTCGGCCATCGTCGTTCTCCTTCCTTCCTCCAGGTCGCCCGAGAGGAAGGCCGCCCAATCGTCCCTGTTCAGCGCGCATGTGTTCATCGTTGCATCCCCAAATCCGGTGTCAGCCACTTCCTGAGATTCTGGACGGCCTTGAAATGGAGCGACTTGGCCGTCCCGACCGAGATCCGCATGGCTTCGGAGATCTCGTTGAATTGAAGCTCGTTGTAGTGCCTCATAACGAAGACCATCTTCTGCCTCTTGGCCAGCTTGTCGACGGACCGCGCAAAAGCGCTCCGAAGGTCCGACGCGGCCGAATCCGAGGCCCTGTCTTCGACCGCGATGGGAATTTCCTCGAGCGGCTTCGAAGTCTCCCATTCCCGCCGCTTCCGCTGGTGTTTCCGGTAGTTGTCGATGCTGATGTTCTTGGCCATCTGGAGGAGCCAGCCTTGGAACGAATTGCCGGGCTTGTAGAGGCCGGCCTTCTGAAAGAGCCTGAGAAACGTTTCCTGGACGGCGTCGAGCGCGTCTTCGCGGTTGCGGAGAATGGAGTAGGCCATGACGAACACTTTCTGCTGGTAGAGCCGGATGATCTTCATGAAAGCTTCCCGGTCCCCGTCCTGGATCCGCTCCAGGAGAGAGACGATCTCGGTCAGCTCGGCCATCGTTCCGGGGTCCCTTCGTTCGTCCACGTGTGTCCGCTCCTCGATCCGCCGCCAGGTCCTAGCTGTGCCCCAAGGGAACTGTATGACGTTGCCATCCGGCGGTCAAGGGAACACTCAGCCGGTCCGACACCTCTAGACTCCTCTCCTGGGACTTCACTGGGTACAACGAAGCGAGATGGCCAAAGGTTCACCCCCGCAGCGGACGGAGACAATCCCCGAGGCCCCTCTGCAGGGGCGAGACCTCATATGTGATGAACGAGTAAATCAGGAAGCGATCAGAACTTCGAAAACCCTCTTCTGTCGCCGCCGGGGCCGCCCGGGCGCCGATCGCGATCGGTCCGGGGTCCTTCGGCCTGCGGGCGGGCATCGTTGACGATGAGCTTGCGGCCGTCGAACTCGGTACTGTTCAGCTTGCCCTTGGCATCCTGCGCCGCTTCCGGAGTGGCCATCTCGACGAAGCCGAAGCCGCGGCCCTGCAGGATGTTGACCGAGGTAACCTCGCCGAACTGCGCGAACAGCTCCTTCAGCGTCTCTTCCGTGGTCTTGTAATTGAGGTTACCGACATAAAGCTTTTGAAAAGACATTCAGTATACCTCCTGTCTCTCCCGCCATCGCCGGCCCCGCTGCGGGAAGGACGCGGCGGGATGAGGGTTTATTGTCCATATTTCGAAGATTGAAATCAAGCTCATTTCTGCTATAGTTGGGTGGCCCGGACCCGGGCCGCGTGACCGGGCAAAGACGAGGAGCCGCCATGAAAAAATCCGCCTATGTCGGGATGATCTTCCTGTTCTTTTTCCTGCTGGCCGCCGCCGGCACGTTCTTCCTGGTCGTCATGGACATCGGCGGGACGGCCGTGGACATGCCCGCCCGCGGCTATCTCGAGGTCCCGCTCTCGGGCACCGTTTCCGAGGTCGCCGCGCCGGACTCCCTCAGCTCGCTCCTCCTCGGGACGAAGCCGCTGGCCATGTACGATCTCTGGACGAACATGCGCAAGGCCAAGGTCGACGGCCGCATCCAGGCCGTCCTCCTGCGGCTCGGCCTCCTCCAGTGCGACTGGGCCAAAGCCAACGAGATGCGCGAGGCCATCCTCGATTTCCGCCGCTCGGGCAAGAAGGTCTACGCCGTGATCGAGGAGGCCCCTGATTTCGACATGGAATATTTCGTGGCCACGGCCTGCGACCGGATCATCCTCCACCCCCTGGGCTGGCTGGGCATCAACGGCATCGGCGGCTATGTTCCGTTCTTGAAGGGCGCGCTCGACAAGCTCGGCGTCCGGGCCGAGTTCGAACACGTCGAGGAATACAAGACTGCGGCCAACATGTTCACGGAAAAGGGTTTCACACCGGCCCATCGGGAAGAGATGGAATCCCTTTATTCCGACCTCTTCGCCCAGTACGTGGCCACGGCGGCCAAGGCCCGCGGCAAGACCGAAGCCGAATTCCGGGCCCTCGTCGACCGCGGCTTCTTCCAGGGCGAGCGGGCCAAGGCGGCGGGGCTCGTCGACGACTGCCTCTACGAGGACGAGGTCCAGGCGCTCCTGCGGCAGGACGGTCGGACTCCGGCCCGGGTCAGGTTCGACGACTATACGAAGGTCAAGCCGTCCTCGGTCGGCCTCGAAACGGGCCGCACGGTCGCCCTCATCTACGCCGTCGGGACGATCATGACCGGCGAAAGCCTGCCCCAGGTCATGGGCGGGTCGACCGTGGCCCGGTGGATACGGACCGCCCGTAACGACGGTTCGGTCAAGGCTATCGTCCTCCGCGTCGACAGTCCGGGCGGATCGTCGGTCGGGTCGGACGTCATCGGACGCGAGGTCGCGTTGGCCCGGAAGGTGAAACCCATCATCGTCTCCATGTCGGATGTGGCCGGCTCGGGCGGGTACTGGATCGCCATGGCCGCGACGAAGATCGTCGCCCAGCCGCAGACCCTGACCGGGTCGATCGGCGTCTTGGCCGGGAAGTTCAGCGTCGACGGCCTTCTTGTAAAACTGGGCATCACCTCGGAGAAGCTCGCCTTCGGCGAAAAGGCCGACATCTTCTCGCCCTTCCGGCCGTTCACGCCCGACGAGCGGAATGTCCTCAAGGAAGAGATCCTGTGGACCTACGAACAGTTCCTGTCCAAGGCCGCGGAGGGGCGGGGCCTCACCCGGGACGAGGTCGACGCCGTCGGCAAGGGCCGCATCTGGACGGGACGCCAGGCCAAGGACCGCAAGCTCGTGGACGAGCTCGGCGGCCTGACCATGGCCGTCGGCCTGGCTAAAAAGGAGGCCGGGATCGACGCCGACGAGGAAGTCCGTTTCGACGTCTGGCCCAAAAAGCGCTCGTTCTGGCAGGCCGTTTTCAGCCGTTCCGGGATCGGGCTCGATATCAAGAGCGCGGCCGGCCGGGAAAAGATCCTGGACACGGTCCGCATGATGGACCGGACGAAGATCTGGGCGGTCATGCCGTTCTGGGTCAAGCCGCAATAGCAAAAGAGGGACAGCCCTAACCGGGGCTTCGGATATCGCCCCGCTTAGGACAGTCCCCGATAGGGGCAGTCCCCATCAAGGCTGTCGCCTTGATGGGGGCAGTCCATCAACGGGAGGACGATCAATAGGCGAATGAGGATGGACAGATCGTCTTGAATTCGCAGATCGAACAGTTGTGCCAGTCCGGCCGGGCCGTGAAATCATCGTTGCGGACGCCTTCCGCCGCTTGACGGATCTTCTCCGCCGCCCGGCGCAGCTCCTTCTCCCCCTTCGTGGCATGGCCGACGATGTCGGACTCCAGGAAATGGAGACGCGTCTCGACCGGAAGCATCCCCTCCGTCTTTAAAAAGGACAGGGCGTAGACGTCCATCTGGAGGCTGTCGGACGTGCGGCGGTCGGCCTCCTTCTGGGAGGACGCCTCTGTCGTCTTGAAATCGATGATAACCGGGCCGTCCGCCTCGAAATCGACGCGGTCGTAGCGGCCCGAAAAGCGGACGCCGCCCTCCTGCCAGCGGAAAGGCTTTTCGAGGAAAGCCGGCAGGCGCCCCGACTCCTCCTCCCGCCGGTAAAAGAGGCGAAGGGCCTGCTCGCCCGCCGCCTTGCGCAGCTCTTCGTGTTCCCGGCTGAGGAAGCCTTCGTTGACCCAATTCTTGCCGTATTCATCGATGACGTCCTGTTCGGCAGGGCGCTTGCCCTTCATCCTCTGCTTGAGATAGGCGTGGATCGCGGCGTGGAGGACGCGGCCGAAGACGAGCGAGTGGTGGGGCAGGACGGGCACGCGCATGACGTGGCGGAACCTGTACTTGAGCGGGCAGATAAGGTAGTCCTCGACCTGGACGTGGCTCAACCGCAGCCTCCCCGCCGGCCGAATCGGGGCCGGCGTCTTCGGCCGGCTGTCGGACAGGGCGTAGCGCCGGATCTCCTCGAGGACGGAGGCCCGCAGGACTTCTTCCGGCATCTTGGGGATGTCCAGGGCCTCGAGGACGAAGGGGCTGATCTTCTTCAGGCGCTTGAGCCCATAGTCCCTGGCCCAGGTCAGATAGAGGGCCCGGCGGGCGCGGGTCATGGCCACGTAGAAGAGCCGCCTCTCCTCCTGGAGATAGTTCTCCCGCCCCGGCAGGCTCTCCTTGAGGATCCCGTCCGGGACCGGGATCTTCTCCCGCCGCTCCAGGCCGGGAAAGCGGTCCTCGATGAGGCCGACGAGAAAGACCGTCCCGAACTCGAGCCCCTTGGCCTTGTGGACCGTCAGAACGTTGACGGCGTCCTCGTCGAGCTCCGCCTCCGAGGTGGCCGGGTTGTCGCCGACTTCGCGGAGCAGGTCGAGGTAACGGGCGAAGGAGCGGATGGAGTCGTTGTCGACGAGGTCGGAGAACCCCTTGATCTTGTCGAAAAAGAGGCGGATGTTCTTGATCCGGACCTCCGACTCGAGGTCCATCGGGCTGATCAGGGATTTGAGGTAGCCGCTTTTTTCGAGGAAGGCGTAGACGACCGCCCCGGCATTCTTCGCCCCGGCGAGATCGACGAACGCGAGGATGTCGGCGAAGATCCTCTTGACCGTCTCCTCCGTCTCGTTGGCGATCTCCACGGGGCTCGAGCCTTCGGCGATCATCTTGAAGACGCTGTGGAGGGACAGGTTTTTCTTCTCGGCGTACCCGGCGATCCGGGTCATGTCGTAAGGGCTGGCCTTGTAGACGTCCGAAAGGGCGAGGTAGAAGAGATCGCGGCTGTTATCGAAATCCGTCAGGCACCGGATGAAGGCGACGAGGACCTTGACCTCCTCCTGCTGGTAGAGCCCCCGGCTGCCCGAGAACCGGAAAGGGATCTGTTTCATGTTGAAGGACCGCAGGTAGGGGTCGGCGTCGGCGTTCCGGCGGACGAGGATGGCGATGTCCTTCCAGGCCGCCCCGCGGCCGTGGATGTCGAGGACGCGGTCGGCCACGTCGTCGGCCTCGTGGAAGAGCGTGTCGAGCTGGAGCATGTGGATGCTCTTCCCGGAGCCGCGGACGTCCGCCTTCAGGCGCTTGTCGACCCGGTACTTGAACTCGAGCCGGTTCGGGTTGTTGTGCTGGATGAGCCGATAAGAAGCGTCGAGGATGGGCTGGGTCGACCGGTAGTTCCGCGTCAGGACGATCCTCTTGGCCTCGGGGTAGACCTCCTCGAAGCCAAGGATGTTGCTGAGCGAGGCGCCTCGGAAGCGGAAGATGCTCTGGTCGTCGTCCCCGACCACGGTCAGGTTCCTGTGCCCGGCGGCGAGCATCTTGAGGAGCTCGAACTGGATGTAGTTCGTGTCCTGGAACTCGTCGACGAGGATGTACCGGTAGCGCCGCCGGAATTCCTCGAGGACGGAGGGCCGCCGCCGGAAGAGGTCGACGACGAGGGTCACCTGGTCCTCGAAGTCGATCAGGCCCTGCGTCCGGAGGAGAGTCTGGTATTCCGCGAAGACCCGGGCGATCTCGAGGTGCTTCAGGGCCGTTTCTTTTTCGCTCTCGTTCGACACCCGTTCTCCGAGCCCTTCCGCGTAGCGGGCGTAGTCTTCGGGGCGGACGTCCTCCTGTTTCAGCCTGCGGATGGCCCCAAGGAGCTCCTGGATGTGGCGGGTCGGCTGGCCGAGCGGCCGGTAATAGGCGAGCGGCAGGCGGAAGAGGTTTTCGCGGAAGAAGATGGCCTGCTCGACGTCGTCGAGCAGGCGGAAGTCCGGCGGATAGCCGACGTCGAGGGCGTAGTCGCGCAGGACCCTTTCGCCGAAGGAATTGAACGTGCTGATCTCGGCGAAAGACGACGTGTAGGGGACGAGGACGTCGACCCGGGCCTCCATCTCGTTGGCCGCCTTTTCGGTGAAGGTCACGGCCAGGATCTCGTTCGGCCGGGCCGCCTTCGAGGCGATCAGCCGGGCGATCCGATGGGTGATGACCTTGGTCTTCCCCGTCCCCGCGCCGGCGATGATGAGGAGCGGCCCGCCGCCGTGGAGGACCGCCCGGCGCTGCGCCGGGTTGAGGTTCTCGACGAGGGCCACCTCCTCCGGGTGCCCTTCGAGCTTGGGGGACCGGGGCATTTATTTCTTG
>JBGOYY010000070.1:0-14993 GCA_041479905.1 Candidatus Aminicenantia bacterium | reverse complement strand
GAGGTCCTGTTTCGTCATCTTCTTCAGGTCGTCCATCCAGCCGATGACGTCCCAGTGATAGGGCGAAGCCGCGTAGAAGGCGGCGTTGACCTGTTCGCCGAAGAAGTAGCCCGGCTGGTTTTCGCTGAGCCGCCGCTCTTCCATGATGACGTCTTTCTCGGAGTAGAACTCGCGGAAGCGGGCGTTCATCAGCCGGTCGGACTCGAGGAGCATCTGCAACTCGACCTTGTTCGAGGGCAAGGTGACGTAATAGCCGGTCGTCTCCTGGCTGGTCGAGGCGTTGAGCCCGGTGCCGCCGTTCTTCATGTAGTGGGTCCAGAGGTCGTCCTTGATGATGAAGGCTTTTTCCGCCGCGGCCAGTTCGCCGACCTCCTTCTGCCAGCCGGCGATCTTGGCCGCGTCGCCGTCGGCCTTCCAGTATTTCTCCCGGTAGATCCTGTCCATGAGCGCGTCGACCTTCCGGTCGATCTCGGAGTCCTTGGCGTAGTCGGTGACGCCCATGACCTCGGTGCCCTTGAACATCAGATGCTCGTGGACGTGGGCGCTGCCGGTGATGCCCGGGCGCTCGTTGATCGAGCCGACCTGGAAATAGATGTGGCAGACGACGCGCGGGACGCCCGGCTTGGGGATCATCAGGATCTTCATGCCGTTCTGGAGGACGTGCTCCTTGACGTCCAGCGTGACCCCGGCGGCATGAGCGAACGCCGCAAGGACGAACGCCGCCGTGACGAGTACCAGAATCCGTTTTCTCACTTTCGACACCTCCTTGAAGAGTTGGCTTTCAAATATATTTTTTATGCTTTTTCTTTTTCTTCAGCGCGTCGACGATTTCCTTGACCTTCTGGTCGAGGGCCGCGTCGCAGATGAGCAGCGCGTCCCCGGCCTCGACGACGACGATGTTCCGGACGCCGACCAGGGCCGTCAGCCGGCCCGGGTTCCAGACAAGGCAATTCTTGGCGTTCAGGGCCAACACTTCGCCGCGGCAGGCGTTGCCGTTGCCGTCCCGCGGCCAGATCTCGAAGAGCGTCGACCAGGCGCCGACGTCCGACCAGCCGAAATCCCCGTCGGCGACGAGGACCCCGTCGACTTTTTCCATCACGGCGTAGTCGATCGAGAGCGCTGGGGCCAGGGCGAAAGCGGCTCGGAGTTTTTTCCGATTCCCCGACCTCAGCGCCTCGACCATCCCGGTCCAGGCGGGCATGAGCTCGGGGGCGAAGATCTCGAGCTTCTCGACGAAAACGTCCGCCCGCCAGAGGAACATCCCCGAATTCCAGGCGTAGTCCCCGGAGGCCAGGTACTCGTCGGCCTGGGCCAGGTTCGGTTTTTCCTTGAACCCTTGGACAGGATAGAAGACGGCGCCGCCGATCTTCCGGCCGCTCTCCCTGTCGTGACGGATGTAGCCGTACCCGGTGGCGGGATAGGCCGGCGGGATGCCGAAGGTCACCAAGGCGCGCTCACGGGCGGCGGCTTCGACGCCGGCCCGGAGCGTCCGCAGGAACCGAGCTTCGTCGCGGATGAGGTGGTCGGCGGGCAAGACCGCCACGATGGCTTCGGGATTGTCCAGCCAGACGCGCGCCGTCGCCAGCATGAGCGCCGGGGCCGTGTTCCGGGCCCGGGGCTCGACGAGGAAGCTTTCCTTGGGCAGGCGCGGCAGGAGCTTTCGGGCCAGCCGCGTCGAAGCGGCATCGGCGACCACGGTGACCCGGCGCGCGGGGACGAGCGGCCGGACACGGCGGACCGTTTCGAGGAGCATGGGCTCCCGGCCGGTGATGCGGAGGAATTGCTTCGGCTTGGCGGCCCGGCCGAGAGGCCAGAAACGGGTGCCCCGGCCGCCGGCCAGGATGACGGCACGGACGTCCCGGCCGGCCTTTTTCGCCCCGCCCCGGCCGATTCGTTCCCTCATGACGGCCCGAGCGTATTGATAACCTTCTGGAGGACGCCGCGGACCTCCTTCTGGATGGCGGCCAGGTCCGCCTCCGTGTCCGCCTCGAAGCGGAGCACGATCACGGCCTGGGTATTGGAGGCCCGGACGAGACCCCAGCCCTTGGGGAAGATGGCCCGCACGCCGTCGATGTCGACGACCGGGTAGCGGGCGGCGAGCTCGCGGCGGACCTCGTCGACGATCTTGAACTTGACCTCGTCGGAAGCGTAGATGCGGATCTCCGGCGTCGAATACGTCTTGGGCAGATCGGCCATCATCGCCGATAGCCTCGTCTTCGCCCGCGACAGGATCTCGAGGAGTCGGGCCGAGGCGTAGATCGCGTCGTCGAAGCCGAACCAGCGGTCCCCGAAAAAGATGTGGCCGCTCATCTCGCCGGCGATGGGCGCCTTTTCCTCCTTGATCTTTTGTTTGATCAGCGAGTGGCCCGTCCGCCACATGATCGGCCGGCCGCCGAGCCTCTCGATTTCCTCGTAGAGAACCTTCGAGGCCTTGACTTCGGAGATGACGGCCGCCCCCGGCCGGGACGGGAGGATGTCGCGGGCGAAGAGGATGAGGAGTTGGTCGCCCCAGAGGATCCGCCCTTCGTCGTCGACGACGCCGATCCTGTCGGCGTCGCCGTCGTAGCCGATGCCGAGCTCGGCGCCGCTCTCGCGGACCTTGGCGATGAGCTTTTCCATGGCCTCCGGGAGCGTCGGGTCCGGGTGGTGGTTCGGAAAGCGGCCGTCCGGCTCGCAGAACATGTCCACGACCTCCGCGCCCATCCTCCGGAAGAGCGGGACGGCCACGGCGCCGCCGGTTCCGTTCCCGGCGTCGATGACGACCTTGACGGACCGGGAGAAGCGGACGTTCCGCGCGACGTAGTCCTGGTATTCGGACACGACGTCGAGGGAGGTGACGCGGCCTTCGCCGCGGGGGAAGACGCCCTTGCGGACGATCTCGTAGAGGGCTTGGATCGTCTTGCCGTACAGCGTGTCCTCGCCGGACATCATCTTGAAGCCGTTGTGCTCGGGCGGGTTGTGCGAACCGGTGATCATGACGCCGGCCTCTTTCTTCTTGAAGAACACGGAGAAGTAGAGGAGCGGCGTCGGAACGACGCCCAGGTCGGTGACGTCGCAGCCCGTGGCCAGAAGGCCCCGGATGAGAGCGGCGCCGAAGCCCGGAGAGCTCAGCCGGCAGTCCCGCCCGACGGCGACGTCCTTCTGGCCGCGCCCGAGGAAAAACGTGCCCATCGCCCGGCCCAGGGTTTCGACGACCGTCTCGTCCAGGTCCTGGCCGACGATGCCGCGGATGTCGTATTCCCTGAAGATCTTCGGGTTGATGTCCATATCGCCCTCCTTGACGGGGACCCACAGACCTTTATATATTATTTATTATCTATTACTTATAAAATATCTGCCGAATCTCGCCCGGCCGCCGGCGCCCTCCCCGTCTGGCGCCGGCGGGCATAGCTCGCCCCGATGAACGCCTTGAAAAGTGGATGCGGGGCCAGGGGTTTGGATTTGAACTCGGGATGGAACTGACAGCCCAGGAACCACGGGTGGTCGGGGGCCTCGACGATCTCTACCAGCCCGTAGTCCGGGTTCATCCCGGAGAAGATCATGCCCGCGTCGGCCAGGGCGTCCTTGTAGCTTGGGTTGAACTCGTAACGGTGGCGATGACGCTCCGAGATCTTGAGCGCGCGGTAGGCTTGATGGGCGACCGACCCCTTGACGAGGTCGCAGCGATATTGGCCGAGCCGCATCGTCCCGCCCAGGTCGCAATCCCTAGCCAGTTCGCGCCAGCGGACGATGATCTTGTGCGGGGCGTCCGGCACGAACTCCGTGCTGTTGGCTTTCTTCAATCCGGCGAGCGAACGCGCGTACTCGATCGAGGCGCACTGCATACCCAGGCAGATGCCGAAGAACGGGATCTTGTTCTCGCGGGCGTACGTGATGGCCCGGATCTTGCCCTCGATCCCCCGCTTGCCGAAGCCGCCGGGGACGAGGATGCCGTCCTTCGACCCCAGGATCTTCGCCGGGTCGTCCTTCTCCAGGGCCTCGGCTTCGATCCAGTCGATCTTGACCTTGAGCCGGTTGGCCAGCCCGCCGTGGATGAGGGCCTGGTTCAAGCTCATGTAGGAATCGCGCAGGCCGGCATACTTGCCGACGAGCCCGATCTCGACCTCGTCCTTGGGGTTCTTGATCCGATCGACCATGGCCTCCCACGCGGCGAGATTCTTCTTGCGGCGCGGAAGACGGAGCATTTTGAGGACGGCGGTGTCGAGCCCTTCCTTCGCGAAGTTAAGAGGTATGTCGTAGATCGAATCGACGTCCTTGGCAGTGATGACGGCGTCGACGGGGACGTTGGTGAACAGCGCGATCTTGGACTTGATGTCGGCTGAGAGATCGCGGGCCGTGCGGCAGAGCAGGATGTCCGGCTGGATGCCGATCGCCCGAAGCTCCTTGACGCTGTGCTGGGTGGGCTTCGTCTTGAGCTCTCCAGAAAAGCCAACGAAGGGGACGAGGGTCAGATGGACGAAGAGCGTCTTTCCGACCCCCAGGCTGAGCCGCATCTGTCTCGTGGCTTCGAGGAAGGGCAGGCTTTCGATGTCGCCCACGGTTCCACCTATCTCGCAGATAATAATATCGTTATCGTCGGCAACGGATTCGAACGCGCTCTTGATCATATCCGTCACGTGGGGGATGACCTGAACTGTTTTTCCCAGGTATTCGCCCTTGCGCTCTTTCTTGATGATGGCCTCGTAGATCCTTCCGGCCGTCCAGTTGTGGGCCCGCGTCGTCTTCGTCGACGTGAACCGTTCGTAATGGCCGAGGTCGAGGTCCGTTTCGGCGCCGTCGTCGGTGACATAGACCTCGCCGTGCTGGAACGGGCTCATCGTCCCCGGGTCGACGTTGAGGTAGGGGTCGAACTTCTGGATAGTGATCCTGTAGCCGCGGCTCTCCAGGAGCCGGCCGATGGAAGCCGCGGCAATGCCCTTGCCCAAACCCGAAATGACGCCGCCGGTAACGAAAATGTACTTGCCCATGAACACGCCTTCCTAGAAATTTACCCCTCGATTATATCCTTCGGACGCTCGGCACTCAAGCGGAGAAACACGGCGCGGGCGATTCCGCCGCGCCCGTTCGCGGTCAGGCGCCGGCCGGCTCTTTGGCCGCGGCGGGGACGCTCTTGGCGGCGCCCTTCGTCTGGCAGGTCGCTTCGAGATACGCTCCTTCCTCGACGAGCAGGGTGGGCGACAGGATGGTCCCGAACACGCGGCCCTTGTTGTGGATCTCGACTTTCTCGGTCGCCTGGAGGGTGCCCCGGATCTCGCCGTTGATGATGAGCTGTCCTACCTTGACGTCGGCTTCGACCTTGCCCCGCTCTCCGATGACGAGAAGGGAGTCCGAGTTGATCGTGCCCTTAAAACGGCCTTCGATCCGGAATGACCCCTTGAACGTGAGGTCGCCATTGAACTCCGAATCCATGTCGATCAAACCCGCCAGCTTGTTTTCGTTCAGTTCGCGCGGCTTGTCTTTCATGAACTTGCTCCTTTGATCCTGTCGTAGATCCGATTCAGGTCGTCTAGAGAGAAATAATAGATTTTCACCACGCCCTTGTTCCGGCCTCCGGCGACGAGGACTTTCGTCCCCAGGATCTTGAGCATTTCTTCCTGAAGGGCATAGAGGTCGGGATCGGCCAGGCTCCTCTGGGCGCGCGGCGCCTTTCGTTTCAGCCGGTTGACCAGGGTTTCGGTGTTGCGGACCGACAGGTTCCTGTCGATGACCTGGCGGCAGGCGTAAAGCTGCGTGGCCGCATCCTCGAGGGCCAGCATGGCCCGGGCATGCCCCATGGAGATCGTCCCGTCGGCGAGACGGTCCTGGATCTCCTGGGGGAGCTTGAGCAGGCGGAGGTAGTTCGTGACCGAGGACCTGTCCTTCCCGACCTTGTCGGCGAGCTCGTGCTGGGCATAGCCATGTTCGTCGATGAGCCTCTGGTAGGCCCGGGCGATCTCCAGGGCATTCAACTCCTCGCGGTGGATATTTTCGATGAGCGAGACCTCGAGCTGTTTGTCCTTGGGGATGTTCCGGATGAGGACGGGGATCTTACGCAAACCCGCCCGCTGGGCGGCTCTCCACCGCCGTTCCCCGACGATGATCATGTAATGATCGTCTTCCGGGACCACGATTACCGGCTGCACGATACCCGTCTCCCTGATCGATTGGGCCAACTCGTCAATCGTTTTGTCGTCGAACCTCGTCCGGGGTTGAAAGGGGTTCGGCTTGATGTCTTCGAGGTCCAGCTCGGCGAACCTCTCGTCTTTTAAGATGCTGAACTCGTCCGGGATGAACGCTCCCAATCCTTTGCCCAAGGCTTTCTTGTTCATCTGCGAATGATCTCCTCGGCGAGGTTGAGATAGGCCTCGGCCCCTTTGGATTTGATATCGTAGAGGACGATGGGTTTGCCGAAGCTCGGCGCTTCGGCCAGGCGGACACTGCGGGGAATGACAGCTTCGAACATGATATGTTTCAACGACTTGCGAATCTCCTCCGCGACCTGCTTGGAAAGGTTGGTCCGCTCGTCGAACATGGTCAGGAGGATCCCCTCGATGGCCAACTTGGGGTTGAAGTAGGTCCGCACCGTCTCCAGAGCATGGAAGAGGTCCGGGATCCCTTCCATGCAGAAGAATTCCGTTTGGACGGGGATGAGCAGCGAGTCCGCCGCGGTCAGCGCGTTGATCGTCAGGAATCCCAGGGAAGGCGGGCAATCGATGATGATGAAGTTGAAGAACCGTCTCGCTTTTTCGACCGCGTCGAGAAGCCGTTTTTCTCTTCGCTCGACCTCGTACAGCTCGGCTTCGATGCCCGAGAGCTCGGGAGAGCCCGGACAGAGATAGAAATTCTCGAGGTCCGTCCCCAGGATGCAATCCATGAGGTCCCGGTCCTTCATCATCGCCTGGTATATTCCCTGCCCGGATACTTTCGGTTTGGCCAATCCCAGCGTCGACATGCCCTGGGGGTCGAGGTCGATGAGGAGAGTCCTTCTGTTCTTGAGAGCAAGGCAGGACGAAAGATTGATGGCAGTCGTGGTCTTGCCGACCCCGCCCTTCTGGTTTGCTACGGCAATGATCTTATTCATCGTACGGTCAAGTTTCACGTGAAACACGGGCCCTCGAGACCCCTCTTTTCGCCTGGATCTCGAGATAGAGGCTGAGATTCTGGACTGCAGCCGGAGTCATGCCGGGTATCTTCCTGGCCTCACCCAAGGTCGCAGGTCTCTTTTCTTCGAATTTCTCGATGGCTTCCCTCGTCAATCCCGATACCTTACTGAAATCAACGTTCACGGGTACTTTCATCGAATCGGACCGCCCGGACTTGGCGATCTCCCTCTCCTGCTTCTTGATGTAGCCTTCATATTTTGTCTCTGACTCGATGTGCCGGCACTCCTCGTCGCTCAACGCGCCTGGGAATTTCCCATATTCTAGCACACTTCTCAGGCCGATTTCAGGTTTTTTCAGATGCTCGAAGAGGGTCACGCTATCTCCGGCCGCCGATTTCAGCCTGTTCTTCCTTAAAAACGAAAACGTGCTCTCCACACGATCCCGTTTTTCCTGGTATTCCTTCCAGGTGTTTTCCGGAACGAGACCCAGCTCCCGGCCATA
This sequence comes from Candidatus Aminicenantia bacterium, assembly GCA_041479905.1. Classification (GTDB taxonomy): domain Bacteria; phylum Acidobacteriota; class Aminicenantia; order Aminicenantales; family Saccharicenantaceae; genus RBG-16-66-30. Next base: position 7,410 of record JBGOYY010000070.1, on the reverse strand, counting down.
TTTCATCAGCCTGCGGTCGGCGTTGTCGATCCTCAACAAGAGCCGATATTCGGCCCGCGACGTGAACAGGCGATAGGGTTCTTCGACGCCGGTCGTGACCAAGTCGTCGATGAGCACACCGATATAGGCCTCGTCCCGCCTCAGGACGAACGGCGCCTTTCTCCGGATGGATAGGGCCGCGTTGATCCCGGCTATGAGGCCCTGGGCGGCCGCCTCTTCATATCCCGATGTCCCATTGATCTGCCCGGCCAGGTATAGGCGCCTGACCTTTTTCGTCTCGAGAGTGGCCAGGAGTTCGGTGGGGGAGACGGCGTCGTATTCGATGCCATAGGCCGGCCTCATGATTTTCGCCTTATCCAAGCCGGGGATCGTGCCTAAGATCTCCCGCTGGACATCGTATGGCAAACTCGAGGACATGCCGTTGATGTAGATTTCCGTCGTTTCGAGCCCTTCCGGTTCGAGAAAGAACTGGTGGCGGGTGCGTTGGGGGAATTTGACCACCTTGTCCTCTATCGAGGGGCAGTAACGCGGTCCGATACCCTTGATCTTTCCGCCATATAGGGGGGATTTATCTAGGTTGCGGCGCACGACCGCATGCGTGGCCGCGTTGGTGTAGCCCAGATAGCAGAGGACTTTGTTTTGGAGACGCCCGCTCGTCCTGTAGGAAAAAGGCACCGGCTCCGCGTCTCCCGGCTGCGGCGTGAAAGAGCTCCAGTCGATGGTGTCCCTGTCCAGGCGCATGGGCGTGCCCGTCTTCAGGCGAAAAACCCTCAGGCCCAGCTTTTTCAACTGCTCCGCAAGGTCAACCGACGACGGTTCGTTCGCCCGGCCGGCCGGATAGCTCCGGAGCCCGATATGGATCGTCCCGTTGAGGAAGGTCCCCGGCGTCAGGATGACCGCTTTTCCCTCGAGGCAGGTCCCGTCCAGGGTTTCCACCCCTCGGGCGGCGCCCCTCGTGACCAGGACTTTGGCGACGATGCCCTGGAAAATCGTCAGGTTGGGCATCCGTTCGAGCCTGTATTTCATGGCCAGTCGGTAGGCCGCCTTGTCGCACTGAGCCCGTGGGGCCTGGACCGCCCCACCCCGGCTCCGGTTGAGGAGCCTAAACTGGATGCCTGTCTCGTCCGCCAGGAGGCCCATCAGGCCGCCGAGCGCGTCGATTTCCCTGACGAGGTGCCCCTTGGCCAGGCCGCCGACCGCCGGGTTGCAGGACATCTGGGCTATGGTCTCGAGATGGATGGTCACCAGGCAGGTCCGGAGGCCCATGGCGCTCGCAGCCGCAGCGGCCTCGCAGCCGGCGTGCCCAGCCCCGACGACAATGACGTCGAATCCGTCTGCCGCCTTCATCCGGAGTCCCTATTTCCCCACGCAAAACCGCCCGAAGATGTCGTCGATGACCTCGTCGATGCGCACTTGCCCCGTCAGCTCGCCGACGAGGGGCAAGCAACTACGGATCTCCTCGGCATAGAGCTCAACGGAATGCCCTTTCGCCAGGAGGCCCGCCGCCCGCCGGAGGGCTTCGAGAATGCCCTGAAGGAGGTCTTTTTGCCGGGCGTGGAGGATGACGTCCTCCTCTTTTACCGATCCCGGGGCGAAATGCCCGCGGATAACCTCCCTCAGCCTGTCGATGTTCCTGCCTTTCAGAGCCGAGACATCGATTGCAGGGGACCCGCCAGCCAGCTCCCGGACCAATCGCCTGTCGATCTTCTCGGGGAGGTCGGATTTGTTGAAAACGAGGAGCATTTTTTTTGCCCGGTATTTCCGGACCAGCCGTTCATCCTCGCCGCTTTCCTTTCGGGACGCGTCGAGAACGACGAGCAGGCCGTCCGCGTCCCGGGCGATCTTTTGCCCCCTGGCAATCCCTGTCTTTTCAACGGGATGGGCGGGTTTCCCCAGCCCGGCCATGTCTACGAGGTGGAAAACGATGTCGTCGATGACCAGCTTCTCCCTGAGGAAATCCCGGGTCGTCCCCGGGAAGGGCGTGACGATGGCCCTGTCTTCCTCGAGAAGAGCGTTGAACAGGGTCGATTTTCCGACGTTCGTCCTGCCCGTGATCGCCAGGGTGAGGCCCTCCCGGAGGGCCCGGCCGGCCTCGTAGCCCACGACGAGCCTCTCGACCTCGGCGGCCAGGGAATCGATGGTCCGGCGGTCTGCCGGGGCTCCGGTCCTGAGCTTCTCATCCGGGAATTCCAGGCCGGCTTCGACCCTGGAGAGCAGGGCGATGAGCTTGCCGCGCAGCCGGAAAATCCTCCGGGATAAGCTCCCCCCGAGCTGATGGGAGGAAATCCGCGCCTGGGTCAGCGAGACGGACCTGATCAGGTCGTTGACGGCCTCGGCCTGGAGCATGTCCAGGCGGCCGTTCAGATAGGCGCGGAGGGTGAACTCCCCGGGCTGAGCCAGGCGCGCCCCCGCCCCGGTGCCAAGCCTTAGAATGCCCTCTAAAACAGCCGGGCTGCCGTGCGCGCTCAGCTCGACGACGTCCTCCCTCGTGTAGGACCGGGGGGCCTTGAAATAGGTCAGGAAAGCCTCGTCGAGCGCCGTTTCCCGCTCCGGATCGCGGATCGTCCCAAAAACCGGGCGCCGTGCCGGGAACGATTTCTTCGATCTTTTCTTCGGCTGGAAGATATGCCCAGCCACCGCGAGGGCCTTTTTGCCGCTGATCCGAACGATCCCCAGCCCGCCGAACCCCGGCGGCGTCGAGATCGCGATGATGGTGTCTTCGAGCATGGATCTATTTCTGTCCGGTTCTCCATTCTAGATTAGCCCCTGACATTAGTAAAGCTGGACCTCTGAGGGCGATGCCTTTCGGGCCCTCGGGGGTCGTCTCCGTCCGCTGCGGTGATACGTTCGCCGGCGCCAAGCGCCGCTCAGTATTAACCCTGCGCATACCCCCGGACTTAAGGCCGGGGAGTCGAATGGGTTTATTCTTCACGCCTTCCCGGTCCGGATCCGATGGGAGGAGGCCGCGTATCCGTCCCAGAAAGGCTGAATCACCGCTTTATGCTCCCTCTGACGACACCCCTCGGCCCCGCATGGCGTCGCGGGCAAGTGAGGCTTGCAAATCTGACCGTCGTTACTGATCTGACTCAAACAAGATATTTCCCAGAAATACGGCTCCGAGCTACTCCGCCACGCTTATAGGAAATATCTTGAATGATTCCAGCGAAAGTAAAAACATTCGTTTCAGATATTTACTAGAATTGTGTCTCCGGGTACTCCGCCACAATTCTGCTGGTCGCTTCTAAGAATTCGCTCCCCGCCGGCGTCGGGCCGATGCCCTGAGGAGGCCGCTGATAACAGGAGCCGAGGGGATCGCCGGAGCGGAGCGGCTGGGAGCGGACTCTTGGGAGCGACCGTCAGAAGCGCGGCGGAGTGGCTCGGAGCCGCACTTCTGGGAAATATCCGGAACGAGTCTTGGATTATTCTTTCCAGCGGACGGAGGCGATCCCCGAGGACCCTGCGCGGCCGACGGCGGGAATACCCCGAGCGAAGAAAAGTAGATGACTGGCCGGACGCCCTCGCGTCAGCGGGGGGCACGGAAGACTTTGACTTTTTTGAGGAAGCCGTCGCCGATGCTCTCGCTGGTGACGCCGGGAACCTCGTTGGCGACGATGTGGATGATCCGCCGCTCATAGGGGTTCATCAGGTCGAGGATTTCTTCCCGCCCCGTGTCCGACACCTGCTGGGCGACGCGCTGAGCGTATTCCTTAAGTTTCTTTTCTTTCCGCCGTCTGTAGAATTCGCAGTCGACCTGGACCTTGATCGGCGAGACCTTGTTCAGGACGTGCTGGATCGCGAGGAGGAGCGACCCGTCGTTCCTGAGAAGGATCGTCTTGTCCGGGCCGTCAAAGACAACGAAGATGATGTCCGGGCGCTTCTGGACCTGGTAGCTCAGCTCCAAGGGAAAATGGTCCATGAACCGAGCGAGAAAACGCTCGGCCGCGTTGTCCGCGTCATCGTCCTTGGCCCAGGCGCGGATGACGATCTCCTTGCACTTCAAACCGAAGAGCCGGGTCTTCTCGGTGACGATCTCGTAGTTGAATTTTTCTCGGGGAAGCTTGAGCCGGTGCTCGGCCAAGCTGATGGCCTCTTCGAGGTTCTGGCCATTGTATTCCGGTCTCTCGTCGGCCGGTTTTCCGTTTTCTGACTTGATTTCGTTTTCCATGGCATCTCACTTCTTGCGGTGCATCATGCGGTTAATGAGGGCCTGCTGGCCGATCTGAAGGACGTTGGTCGTCAGCCAGTAGAGGACCAGTCCGCTCTGGAAGTTCATGAAAAATATGGTCATTACGAAGGGCATGATGAGCATCATCTTGGCTTGGGAGGGGTCGGCCGAGGTCGGAGTCATCTTCTGCGAGATGAACTGGGTGATGCCCATGAGGACGGGCGTCACGTAATAGGGATCCCGCACGGAGAGGTCGGTGATCCAGAGCGCGAAAGGCGCGTGGCGGAACTCGATGGAGACGACGAGCATCCGGAAAACTCCCCAGAAGACCGGGAGCTGGATGAGCATGGGCAGGCAGCCGCCGGCCGGGTTGACGCCGTGCTCCTTGTAGAGCTTCATCATTTCTTCGTTCATCAGCCGCCGCTGGGCGATATCGGACTTGGACTTCTTGTACTTGGCCCGCAAGGCCTTGACCTTGGGCTGCAGGTCGGCCATCTTGACCATCGATTTCGTCGAGCTGTAAGTCAGCGGGAAGAAGATGATCTTGATGACTATGGTCAGCAGGATGATGTCGATCCCCCAGTTGGGGATGAGATTGTGGAAGAAGCGGACGACGACAAGGAGGATCTCGGCGATGCTGCCGAACATCCCGAAGCTGATGACCTTCTTGGCATCGTTCCCGAAGGCCTTGAGGGCCTCGGCGTCCTTGGGCCCGATGTAGGCCCGGCGGGGTTCCGTCACGTAGACGAAGAAGGCCGGGGCCTGGCCGGCCGTTTCCTTGCGGAAGACCGCCTGTCCCTTCTGGGACGGGAGGACGAACAGGGCGACGAAATAGTTATCTTCGTAGGCGGCCCAGTCCACGAAATTGTAGGCGCCCTGCTCGGCCTTGTACTTCCTCTCGATCATCCGGATGACCTTGCCCCCGGTGTACACGGCCGACCCCGTGCTGAAGTTGTAGCTCTGCTTCAGCTCGGCAGGGGTGGGATTGCCGATTCCCGGGCCCCACAGGACGGAGGGGGAAACCGGCTGACCGTCCTTCCAGACCCGGATCTCCATTTCCAGGGCGTAGCTGCCGCCGGTGAAACGGAAAGCTTTCTCCGCCTTGACCGAAGCCCCGTCGGAGAAGACGAAACGAAGCTCGCCGCTCGCTCCGTCGCGGAGGTCGAGAGCGGTCTGCGAGGCCTCGAAGAGCGAAGAGTTGAGGAGGCCGGCGAAGGCCGCGTCGTCGAGGCCCAGGGAGAAGGGGTAGCGGCCGATTTCCCGGGCCATGGCGGGGACGAGATCGAGGTCTTCCTTCAGGCTGTTCTTGTGGTTTTTGAGTTTCCAGCTCTTAAGAACGCCGCCCTTGTTCGTCCAAACGGCCTTGTAGAGCGACGTCTCGACGACGACGTCCGTCTCGGCCTGTCCGGCCACGGCGCCGAGGTCGGGGGCGGGAACGGCCGGGGCCGGCTTGGTCTCGGCCGGCGCTGCCTGTCTGTTTTCCTGGGCCGCTCCGGCCGTCCCCGGCACGGCGGGTGCGGTCGATGTCGCCGACGGCGTGACCGGGGGAGCCACGTTCGGCTTGTTCGGCTTGACGACAAAGTGCTGGTAGCCCATCAGCACCAGGAAGGACAGGACGATGGCCAGGATCAGTCGTTTTTCCATGCGGTCTCACTCTCAGGGCACGGGATCGATTCCGCCCTCGTGAAAAGGATGGCACCGGAAAAGCCTCCGGAGGCCCAAAAAGACACCCCTAAAGAAGCCATGCTTCGTGATGGCCTCTTGGGTATAGGCGGAGCAGGTTGGGTGGTACCGGCAACGCGTGCCGAGGAGAGGGGACAGGGTCAGCTGGTACAGCCTGATCAAGAAGAGCGCGGCGGCTTTCACGATGATATCCGTTTTCGAAAAATCGTTATCAACGCCGAGAAATAAGCTTCCCGGAACTCGGCCCAAGGGGCGTCTCCCGATTCCGGCCGGGCTATGACAATAAGGTCCGTCGGCTCTCTCAGGAGTTCCTTGTGCCGGCGAAAAAGCTCCCGGAGGCGCCTCTTGACCCTGTTCCTGACGACCGCGGAGCCGACTTTCCGGCTGGCGACGACCGCCAGCCGGGAATGGCCGAACTCGTTCCTGCGGAAGACCAGGTGAAAATATCGTCCCCGAAAGCGGCCGCCGTCTCGATAGAGGCTCGCGAAATCGCTTTTTCTGCGGATTCTCTCGAGAGGCGTCAGGCGCTCATTCATCCGACAGAAACGCGCTTTCGACCCTTGCGCCTTCTGCTCTTGATGACTTCCTGGCCACCTTTGGTCTTCATGCGGACTCGGAAACCGTGCGTTTTCTTGCGTCTTCTGTTGTTCGGTTGAAACGTTCTCTTCATGCTTGTCCAACACCTTTGAAGGGTGTATGTTACCCGAAGGCCGCCGACCTGTCAAGGCCGCTCCCCTGGAGAACTGCGTTGACTCTTCTCCCCTGTTCCGGTATAATACGGAAGCATGAAATCACTTAAAATTGGCGATAAAGTCATTTATCCCAATCAAGGTCTTGGCATCGTCGAAGGCATCGGCGAGGATTCCTACGACGGGGAACGGTTCACGGTCTTCCACCTGAGGATCATCTGCAACAACACCCTGGTCACGGTCCCGAGCACGACCGCCCTGGAGATCGGGATCCGCCGGCCGGTGACCGAGGGGTCCATCAAGAAGATCTACCACTTCATGGGGAACGGGGACGTGGACGTCACCACGGACTGGAAGGGGCGCTACAAGGAGCACCTCAACCTGATGAGGTCGGGGACGCTTTCCGACATGGCCACCGTCCTGAAGAGCCTCTACTACCTCAGTCTCCACAAGCCGCTCTCTTTCCGCGAGAAAAAGATGATGGAGAAGGCCACGGAGCTCATGGTCTCCGAGATCTCCGAAGCGGTCGCCTCGCCATCGTCCAAGGTGGAAGAGAAGCTCCTCGGCACCTTGTCCCGCTGCTTCAAGACCGCCAAGCCCCGTATCGCCGCTTGAACGGAGGCCCATGCTCCTCGCCGGGATCCTGCTGTTTCTCTTATGCCTCCTGCTCAGCGCCTTTTTTTCTTCGTCGGAGACGGCCTTCATCGCGGTCAACCCTTTCTCCCTCGAATATCACGAGAAGAAAGGCTCGAAGCGGGCCGGCCTGGCCCGGAAGATCCTCGGCCGGACGAACGACCTCCTGGCCACGATCCTGATCGGGAACACCCTGGTCAACGTGGGCGCGGCCTCCATCGCGACGTCCCTTTTCGTCGG
>JBGOYY010000069.1:0-15145 GCA_041479905.1 Candidatus Aminicenantia bacterium | reverse complement strand
CCTCAACGAGCACCCCGTGAGCTATCTCGACGAGATGCACGCGCTGCTCGTGGCCCTCCTCGACAATGGACCCTGGAGGACCTGGAAGCACCGGCCCGGCGGGGCTTACCTGCTCCGTGGGGACCGCATGGCTGAAGCCGAACGCATTCTCCTCGCGGGCGTGGCGCGCGCCGTCCTGAGCGGCGAGCGGGGAGATCTGGCCAACCAACTCGACCGGCCCGATCCCGAATACCCGGAGCCGGAGGAATCCGCGCCCGCCGCGGAATCGAGCTCAGCCGTCGCGTCGCCGGCGCAGGTGGCCGTGCCCCCGCTTGCCCTGGCCAACGGCCTGGGCGGCTTCGCCGACAACGGGCACGACTACGTGGTCGTCCTTGAAGCGAACCAGGAGACGCCTCTGCCTTGGGCCAACGTCATCGCCAACCCCGCGTTCGGGACGGTGGTCACGGCCTCAGGGTCGGCCACCACCTGGTCGGAGAACAGCCGCGAGAACCGCCTTACGCCTTTCGCGAACGACCCCGTGACCGACCCCACGGCCGAGGCGATCTTCATCCGCGACGAGGACACCCAAGAGACCTGGTCCCCCACGCCGGGCCCGATGCCCCGCACGGGCGGGGACGGTCGCTTCGTGATTCGGCATTCCGCAGGGCTGACTCGTTTCGCTCGCGTAGCGCACGGCCTGCGCCAAGACCTCGACGTATTCGTAGATGCGAAGGACCCGGTGAAATTCTCACTGCTCACGCTTACGAACGAAAGCGGAAGGGCGCGTCGCCTGAGCGTATTCGCCTACAACGAGTGGGTGCTGGGGCCGCCGCGGGCGGGCCAGTGCAGGCACGTGGTGACCGAGCTCGACTCCGCGACCGGAGCGGTCCTGGCCAGGAATCCCTACAACCAAGAGTTCGCGGGACGCGTGGCTTTTGCGCACGCGAGCGAAGGGCTGCGCTCGGCAACGGGAGATCGCTTGTCGTTCCTGGGTCGCAACGGTTCCCTGGCGCAACCGGCGGCGCTCCGCCGTGAAGCCCTGTCGGGCCGCTTCGGAGCGGGGCTCGATCCCTGCGCCGCGCTGCACGTCTCCGTCACTCTGATCCCGGGGGAAACGCGCCTCCTTGTGTTCCTGGTTGGGCAGGGGAAGGATGGGAATGAGGCCCGGGAGCTTCTGGGCCGGCATGGTCGCGTGGACGCCGCGGAAATCGCCCGGGAGGCCGTGCGCCAGAGCTGGGACGGCATCCTCAACACGGTCCAAGTCCGTACGCCGGACGACTCCTTCGATCTGTTGATGAACCGCTGGCTGCTCTACCAGGACGTGAGCTGCCGGCTGTGGGCCCGGTCCGCTTACTACCAGCCGAGCGGCGCCTTCGGGTTCCGCGACCAGCTTCAAGACGTCATGGCTTTGACGCTGGCCCGGCCGGATCTCATCAGGGAACACCTGTTGCGAGCGGCCGGCCGGCAATTCCTTGAAGGCGACGTCCAGCACTGGTGGCACGAGCAGAGCGGCCGGGGCACCCGCACGCGCTGTTCCGACGACCTGTTATGGCTTCCTCACGCGGTAGCGCACTACGTCCGGACGACGGGAGACGCGGGCGTACTCGAAGAGCCGACGCCCTTCCTGGAGGCCCCGCCACTCGCCCCGGAAACGCAGGACGCCTACGTTCAGCCCCGCATCTCGACCGAAAAGGGTCCGATCTTCGAGCATTGCCTGCGCGCCATCGACCGTGGACTGACTGCGGGTGCCCACGGCCTTCCCCTCATGGGGAGCGGAGACTGGAACGACGGCATGAACCGCGTGGGACGGGAAGGGCGCGGAGAGAGCACTTGGGTGGGCTTCTTCCTCCATGTGGTCCTAAGCGAGTTCGCGCCGCTCTGCGAAGCTCGGGGGGACCAGGCCCGGGCCGAGCGCTACCGCAGCGAGGCCCGCCGGCTCGGCAGCATGCTGGAGCAGACCTGGGACGGCGAGTGGTACCGGCGCGGCTACTACGACGATGGCAAGCCTCTAGGCTCGGCCCAGAACAACGAGTGCCGGATCGACGCCGTCGCACAGTCCTGGGCGGTGCTCTCGGGCGCGGTTCCCGTGCGCTACGCGGAACGCGCCATGGACGCCGTCCGCACCCACCTGGTTCGGCGCGGACCTCAGATCATACTGCTGCTCACCCCGCCCTTCGACGAATCCATCCAGGATCCGGGGTACATCAAGGGCTATCCGCCCGGCGTGCGTGAGAACGGCGGCCAATATACCCACGGGGCTCTCTGGGTCGTCATGGCCATGGCCCGGCTGGGCAGCGGCGACGAGGCGATGGATCTCTTCCATATGCTCAATCCCGTCAACCATACCAGGACCGCGGCCGGTGTCGGGCGCTACATGGCCGAGCCCTACGTCATCGCCGGAGACGTCCACGCCGACCGGGCACACGCCGGGCGTGCCGGATGGACGTGGTACACAGGTTCGGCGGGCTTGATGTACCGCGCCGGCCTCGAGAGCATCCTCGGGCTCCGGCGCCGGGGCTCGACCTTCGAGATGGACCCGTGCATCCCTTCCTCCTGGCTTGACTACGCGATCGTCTGGCGCTTCGGCCGGACTCTCTACGAGATCGCGGTCTCGAACCCGAAGCGCCGCTGCCGAGGGATCGCCGAGGCGGAACTGGATGGCGCGCCGGTCGACCCCCGCTCCATCCCTCTCACCGATGACGGCGGTACGCACCAAGTCCGGCTGGTGCTGGGAGACCGGAAGCAGCCCGTCCCGCCCCGTGCCGCCCCGGACGCCATCGCTTCCGCTTGAGTCTCAACCGCGCCTGGTAGGCTCATCATAAATTTCCTTCTTAACTACAGCCAACCTCTTCTCTTCCACCTTGACGGCCTTGACATGGCCCCAGTTCATTGCCAGATAGATACCGGCATGCTTGAAATTTCCAAAAAGCCGCCTAAGAATTGACCATGCCCTGTAGAACTTCTTCCTTGATCTAATTTTTCCAACCATCAATTCATAAGGAGACATGTTTTTGGGTCGATAGACTACGGTGCTGTGGTCGTAGTATTTCCAGTCGTCGGTCAGCAACCGGCCCTCCTCCTTCATTTTCTGGAAAGTCTTTGTCCCCGGGTACGGCGTAAGAACATTAAAGGAAACAGTGTGGACTTTGTTCTTTATAAGGAATTTTACGGTATCATCAAAGACGTCTTTGGTGTCTTCGTCAAAACCGAAGATCATTGAGGCATGGGCGAATATTCCGGCTTTACGCATTCTTTTCAGGGCATTTTCCAATCCTTCAAGAGATTTGAACGACTTCCGCAAGGAGCTCATCTGAGCCTCCTTGACACTCTCGAGGCCGATAAAAAGGCCCTTACAGCCGCTTTCGGCGGCCAGCTTCAAAAGCTCATCGTCGTTGACAAGGAGGGAAATGGATGACTGTCCAACCCACGAAATCTTGAGCGGTTTTAGAGCGGCGAAGAGCTCCTTGGCATAGCTGGGATGCCCGATAATATTGTCGTCAAGAAACATGAAGTTTTTTCTGCCCGACTCTTTGATATCCCTCACGACATTATCGACAGGGATATGGCGGATCTCTTTGCCGAAAAGATCCGTGACGCAGCAAAAATCACAATGATAGGGACAACCACGGGAAGTCACGATAGGCACCAGGGCGAAAAGGCTGCGTTTGGTGATCTTGCTGAAATCTTTGGGCACATATCTCGAAAGGTCGGGCCGTGGATTATGATATATTTTCTTTAAACGGCCGTTTTTATAATCTTCGAGCAATTCGGCCCAAACACCTTCGGCTTCGCCTATCACGACGGAATCGCCATAGGGCAATGCCTCATCAGGAAGCAGCGTCGGATGCACACCACCCAGAACGACTGTTTTTCCTCTATTCTTGAACTCCTGGGCAAGCCAATATGCACGGGAGGCATTGGACGTCATGAAACTGATCCCGACAAGATCGCAGTCATGCTCGAGATCGATGCCTTCAGCTTCTTCATCGACCGTTACAACCTGGTGCTCTTTGGGAGTCAGGCCCTGGAGGATGATCAAGGCCAGCTGCGGCATCATCATTTGCTTGTTGGTCTTCTCGGTCGGTTCAACCGATGGGGATATGAGTAAAATCTTCATCTGTTTTCTCTATTATATTCTTAAACCGGATTGAAGGGCGCGCCGCAGGCTTTCAGTTGTCCGGTTCTCCGCGAGAGGATCATCACGCCCGCAAGGATGGCTGTCACGGCTCCGATTTTCAACCCGACAATCTCCGGCACGAGGCCGCCCCACTCGTTAAAGATGATAACCCCGCCGAGCACTCCGCCCACTAAGCCCGTGACTTGGGCCAGCGTGGCGACGACCACGGCCTTCCCTTTTTGGAACCCAAATTGCATTGTCACCATATTTCCCATGTTGCCGATGGCCAACAGGAGGATGAAGATCCACCACATGAAAGTCGTTGCGGCGATGAACAGGCTCTGCCCTTCGTTGAATCCACTCATAAACGCCTTGCTGTAAATCTGTCCAATGGCCAGGAGGAATCCCGCGGCAAGGCCGAAGCCGATATCCCCGCGCGCATACCCTTTTGTCCGGCTATACACGATAGCCACGACGACGCCGACAATGAGGAGGAGGGTATAAACCACCGCCCGGGGCTTGGTGAAGGTGGCGATCATCTCCGTGAAGGTGATCTTCCCCGCCCGCTTTTGCGCCGTGAGGCCTAAAACGACCACGCCGGCAATGATCGCCGCGATCCCCATTAGCTCCATGCGTTTAACCGGTTCCTTGAGGTAAAAGTAGGAAAGCACGACGAGGATGGCCAAATTCACTCCCAGCAGCGAACTGAACAGCGACAGAGGCAAGAGGGGTATGGCGAGCAGGGCGATATACCACTGCACCGTTGTCAGGATGACCCCCACCAGCCATGTTTTATTGGACAGGAAATTCTTGATATTCTGTTTGCCCGTTTGGGATTCGATTTTAGGGAGCACCGCGGCCGCTTTTTTCTGCAGCACCGTGCCGATGCTGAACATCGCGCCGGCCAAAATTCCGATGAATAAGCCGAGCGGCAAATTTACCATAAAAATACACCCGGGCGGGAGGACGCGAAATATATCTTAGCCCGCCGTCGCCTAAAAATACGGCGGCAATCCGAATAGATCGGCAATTGTAACAAAGCGGATTCCTTGTTTTTTCATCCCCCTGATGAACTCGGGGAGAATGCTTAACGTCCTTATCCTATCAGGCTCCGGGTGCCTACTCAAGCCGTCGTGCAATACGACGATATCGCCCGGCCGCACCTTGGAAAGCCTTTTGCCGATCCATGCCGCCGTATGCCACCCGAAATAATCTCCGGGCATGCAGGACCAAGTCGCGACATAATAACCCGCGCTGCTTATCGCCTTGATAACGTACCGGTTGATCAATCCTTTCGGGGGGCGATAAAACCTGGGCGCAAGGCCCATGACGGATCGAAACGTCTGTTCGGCTTTTTCTGTCTCTTTTTTGCAGACCGATGGGACCAATGAACGAAACGCAACATGCCTATCGGAGTGATTCGCGATTTGATGTCCTCCATTGAGAACTCGTCTCGCCAGATCCGGATGCCGCCTGACTCGCTCGCCAATCATAAAAAAGGTCGCGCGGACGGCTTGTTCTTTAAGGAGGTCCAGGACGTCCGGAGTGGATGTCAAACAAGGGCCGTCATCAAAAGTCAAGGCGATGGCGTCTTTCGATGCCGGGTTTATATGAAACAACCTTGGCCGATCGACGAAATTCATTTGCCGCCCTTCTCAACCGGCGCCAGCTTGCCTTTTCGCACGATAAAGTCGGTTCCCCTCCAGGTGACGCGACGATGCCACTGACCGATCAACCACAGGACGGGAAGGATGAAATCTATCGGCAGTATCATCCAGGAGTGCAAAGCGACTTTTGGATCCTTGATATATCTCGAATGCACATAAAGCGGCGTTAATGTTCGAAACACAACCGTGCCCGCAAGGACAGCGATATGAAACCGGTCAGCCGGTGCGAACAGCCAAAAGATGAAACTTAGAAATGCGGTATTAGTCAATAATATGAAATTATAATCAACTGGAGAAGCCGCCTTGATCGCCACCAGCCACCTCATGATCTGCTTGATATGATCGACGAACGGCATACGTCCTTCATACATGGCGATGAGATATGGAATGAGCTTCGCTCTGGTGCCGTGCCGGACGACGAGTTTGCCCAATTCTTGGTCGGTCGTGAGTTTGTCGGCAATCGGCTTGAACCCGCCTATTTTCTCAAAGACCTGCCTTCGTATCGCCATTGCCGCGCCGACCGTTATCGGAATGAACTTGCACCACAGAGCATTATAGAGCGGCACAGAGCTGTTGTAAGTCATGCACTTGGCCAGCGACCAAAAACCCTGAGATCCTCTGAACACGGCAAATCCCGAAGATATGCCCACTCGTTCATCCTCAAGCGGCACGATCAAGCGCCGGATAAAATCGGGGGTCGCGCGCGTATCGGAATCGCTAAATATGACAATTTCGCCTGTTGAAGCCTGGTAGCCGTTACTAAAATTGCTGATCTGGGGATTATATCCAATGGCTGACGGGTCAACCACGAGTTTCATGTTGGTTTTGCCGGACTGACTCATGAAATGATCGATCAGCGGGATGACAGGATCATCCGGACTTGCCACGGCAAAAATTATTTCAAACTTCGGATAATCAATATCGCAAAACGATTCCAGGTTTTCAATGAGACAGGCATCGATACCCTTGAGCGCTTTGATGATTGAAACCGAGGGATATCGTTTGAGTGGCGACGCCGTCCGACTTTTCCTAAAGAAGAAATGCAGGTTGACGATCTCGACGATTGTCATGATCACCGATGCGATAATGAGGATGATCAAGGCCGCTTGCATCATGGCCATCAATCAGCTCCCGTCCACGGCTACCAAGTAATCCCTATTTTGAAAAGAGGTGGATGGCCGTTCCAGGCATTGAATCTCCACTTCTGACAGCCGAGCGACGATAAAAAAAGGCAGGCCCAAAAACCTGCCTTGAACAGAACAGGAGAATTCGATGTGTCTACTTGGTGACTTTGACGGAAACCGCTTCGTAAACGCCTTCGGCCGTCGTCTTGTACTTGATGTTGACCTCGTTGCCCTTGACGATCTTAGCCAGACCGATCGTCTCGCCCTTGGCGTTGTACAAGGTGGTCGTGGCGACGACCAGGAAGCTCATCTTGGTGTTGGCCTTGTTGACCACCACGATCTCGGACTTCGTGCCCTTGACGAGATCGGCCATGGTCACGGAATCGACCGTCCCGATGAAGGTCGTGCGGTCGGGCTTCTTAGCCGGGGCCTGAGTTCTCTGGGCCAGGCTGAAGGATATCAGCCCGAGGACCATGAGGACTCCCAAGAGAAGGGACAATGATCTTTTCATGTGATTCAACTCCTTTCACATCCAAGCATAGAGAAAGGAGGGTTAGACGACGGTTAAAGGAACATTAAGTTCCTCTAATATTTTCTTGGAACAGACGGATCCCCGGAAACCGCGGACAACCTGGCCGGGGGCCGGATGGGCAGGAACGTATCGAAACAGGCCCCCCCGCCGGCGGCTGTCGAGACCTCTATCCGGCCCCCATGAGCTTCGGCGACGGCCTTGGCGATGGACAGGCCCAGGCCGAAACCCTTTTCCCGGCCGTGCCCCTGACCCCGGAAGAACCGGCCGAAGATGCGCGGCAGGTCTTTTTCCGGGATCCCCGGCCCCGTGTCGCGGACCGTGATCTTGACCCACTCCTCTTCCCGGACGACCTCCACCTCGACCTCTCCGCCCGGCGGCGTGTACTTGATGGCGTTGTCCAGGACATTGAGAAAGAGCTGCCGGAGCTTGATGGAGTCCCCCCGGACGTTCGTTCCGTCCTTCGACTCAAAACGGACGGATATGCCTTTCGGCTCAGCCAGGACCCGGATGTTCTCGACGCATTGGGCCACCAGCTCTCCC
This sequence comes from Candidatus Aminicenantia bacterium, assembly GCA_041479905.1. Taxonomy (GTDB): domain Bacteria; phylum Acidobacteriota; class Aminicenantia; order Aminicenantales; family Saccharicenantaceae; genus RBG-16-66-30. The sequence continues at coordinate 7,186 of JBGOYY010000069.1, read as the reverse complement.
GCCTCCAGGTCCACCTTGTCCAGAGCGGCGACGCCCTTTTCCAGTCTGGCCAGGACGAGGAGGTCCTCGACAATCCTGATGATCCGGTCGATCTCCTCCAGGCTGCTCTCCAGGACCGATTCGTACTCCCGGGCCGAACGCATCCTCTTCAGCGTCACCTCCAGCTCTCCCTTGAGAACGGCCAGTGGCGTCTTGAGCTCGTGGGTCAGGTCTTCGATGAAGAGCCGCTGCGACGTGAAGGCCTGTTCGAGTCTGGTCAGCATGTCGTTGAAGGTGTCGGCCAGTCTTCGGACCTCGTCCTTCGACTCCGGGAGAGTGAGCCTCAGACTCAGGTTCTCTTCCGTGATCGCGTGGATGGTCTCGATCATGCGATGGATGGGCCTCAGGGTCACCCTGGCCATGATGGAGCCGACGACCCCGCTCAGGACGACCGCGATTGGGAAGAGGATGAAGACGATGAGCCTGAAGTCCCTGAACAGGAAACCCAGGGAGGTAAGGGGACTCAGGACCCGGACGATATAGGCGACCCTTTGATTTTCGACAACGGGGATGGTCAAGGCCCTCAGGGAGACCGGGTTCCCCGAGGCAGGGGCGGCCGGGGAGTCGTCGAACCGCTTCCCGCCCCGGAGGACGGAGCGGAAGACGTCGGGAGGGAGGCTATCCATTTCCGGCATGGTCTTGGACGAGGCGATCTGACCTCCTTTGACATCGAAGATCTGGACGATGATGTCCAGAAGTTCCGGGTCATCGGTCCTGTCCATGACCCAGCGTTGGGCGATCTTGACGAAGTTGGCGTTGCCGATCTTGCTGAGAGACCCGGCCTGGATCCCGCCCCCGGCCGCTTCCAGCTTCTCCGTTTCCCAATAAGTGTTCACGGAATCCGCGACACCCTGGGCCCGGGATTCCAGCAATTTGTCGATGTCGTCGTTCAGCCTTCGTTCGAGGTCGCGGAAGAGGACGAAACTGAACAGGGTGAGGGACAGGAGGAGGATCGCCATGTAAAGGGCGATGATCCGGACGCGGACGGACCTCAAGACACGCATCTTAGCCCTTGATGACGTAGCCGCGGCCCCGGACGGTTCGGATGAGCTTGTCGGGAAAGGCCCGGTCGATCTTGTTGCGGAGGTAACTCATGTAAACGTCGATGACGTTGGTGAAGGTGTCGAAGTTAACGTCCCAGACATGTTCGGCGATCATGGTCCTGGTGACTACGGTCCCGACGTTCCGTATCAGGTACTCGAGGAGAGCGAACTCCCTGGCCGTCAGCTCGATCTCCCGTCCGGCGCGGAGGACCTTGTGTGTCAGGAGGTCCATCGCGAGGTCGGCCACCTGGAGCTTTGTCGGCGAGCCCGTTTCTCTCTTCCGGAGCAGGGCCCGGACCCTGGCCAGGAGCTCCTCGAAGGCGAAAGGCTTGGTGAGGTAATCGTCCGCCCCGGCGTTGAGGCCCTGGACCTTGTCCCTGACCTTGTCCCTGGCGGTTAGGACGAGGATCCGCGCCTCGTTGCCCTCGGCCCGCAGCTTGCGGCAGAGGTCGAGCCCGTCCAGGCCGGGGAGCATAAGGTCGAGGATGATCAGGTCGCAGTCCTGGGTGGAGGCCAGGAAATAGCCCTGCTCTCCGTCGGCAGCCACATCCACAGCGTAACCTTCTTCCTTGAGCCCCCGTTTGAGGAACGCAGCGATCTTGCCTTCGTCCTCGATGATCAGTATCCGCATCTGTGCTGTGCTAGGCCTTTATAGGATAGCCTACGGTCTGGGCGAACAGGACGCGCTGTTCGGGCCGTAGCTTAAACTCCCGGGCCGTGTTCTCCTTGTCGCAGTTATGAAACCAGGCCGCCAGGCCCTGCGAGGCCGCGAACAGATAGACATTCTGGGCGATGAAACCCGTGTCCGTGTAATAATAGGATTTTTGAACCTCGGGGTTCCCGATCGACCGGTCCGGCTGCCCCTCCCCCACGACGTATCTCGCGAGATCCACGACATAGAAGATATTCACGGGGGCTTTCACCGCGGCACTCCGGCCGGCCCTGGCTCGAAAATCACCCGCGGCGACAGGCGCCAGGCGGTGAGGAACCGCTTCATAGAGGTAGACTCCTTGAGCCAGGCAGACGTAAAGCTCGATTTCCTGCGAGTTGCTGGCCGAAGGAGCCGTTCTCCCAGGCTTTCCCATGAGCCCCGCCTCCGGCCGGTTCACTCCGAAGGCCGCCCAGAGAAGATTCGAGAGCGTCTGAAGCGGAAGGGGGTCCGGGCTGATGTTCCGGACCGTCTTTCTGTCCTTCAGCGCCGCCAGCACGGACATGCCTCCGTCCATTTCGGGCTTCGGAAGCGTGATCGGCTCGAGCTCCCCGGCGGCTCCGAAATTCGGAAGGCCCAAGGCGGCCAGCGCCGGCAAGGCTGCCGCAGCGCCCTTGACGAACGTTCTGCGTTTCATCCTTTACTCCTTTTTAATATGGGATAACGGCCATGGTCAAAGGACGGGGTCACCGGACCAGCCGGGCAGGGCCGAGCAGGCCCGATTCCGTGATCTCCCCATAGCTGTTGTTGATCAGGTTGGCGACACGCACCCGAATCTCGTTCGCCCCGGGCCGGAGCGCCTCACCGACATCGAATACATGCGGCCCCCACAGCCGGGCTCCGCAGCTCTTCCCATTGACCCAGATCTCAGCTACATGACAGACCTTTCCCAGGTCGAGCTTCATATCCTGCGCCGGCCGGTCGACGGTCACGGTTTTGACGTAATCCAACAGCCCGCTGAATTTCGTGAGTCCCCACGCCTTCCAATCCTCGAGCGGCTTTTCGACCCCGGAGGAAAACTCGGCTGAAGGTACGCCGGGGTACTCCATCGCCGGCTGGACCTTCGGGTCGAAACTCACCTTCCAGGTCCCCTCGATCACCGCGACGACCTCGACCTCTGCTCTGCGCTCGGCCGGGCCGGCGTTCGCCTTCTCATTCGGGTCGAAGACGAGCCAGCTGGCCTCGTACGGCTTGAAGACACGCGTGAGCCGGCTCGCTTCCTTCGTTTCCACGGACGCCACCGGCCGGACGTCCCCCGTTTCGCAGTCCCAGATGGATGCGGCGCCACGGACGCCCTTGACTTCCAACTCGCAGACCTGCCACTTGTCCGTGTTGTTCGCCAGCCAGAAAAAATCCCGGCCGTCGATCCGCCGGCGAGCCTGGAGCATCGGAAAAGCCCCGGAGGCGAATCGGACCGGACTCGCGAGCCCCGGCGCGGCCTGCGCGGCCAAAGCCGGTAAGCCCGCCTCGCCCACCGCCATAAAGGTCGGCTGGGCCCTCAGCTCATCCATCAACCGGGCCATCTCCGGGTCGGCTATCCCCTTCTCGGCCGAAGCCGCGGGAAGCGCGGCCAGAGCAAAGACCCGTCCGCCGGACGCCGCGAAGGCGACGATCTTCCGGGCCGCCTCGAGCGGCAGGATGTCGACCGCCGGCAGAACGAGGGTCCGGAACGAGAATTCGCCGCGGACGAGCTTCCCGTCCCTGACCTCCATCTGTTTCAGGTAATGCCGGTCGCCGATCAGGAACTCGACCCTGGCCGCCGTCAGGTCGTCGATGGCCGCGGCGTAGACCCGGTCGATCTCGTTGATCCGCTTGCCTCCGGGATGGGTGTCGGAGAAAGTCCACATCTCCGCGTCGAGGATGTCGGCGTCGGCCTGGACCCAGGCCGATTCGATCGGGTTCCAGAGCAGGACGTCGGGCACGGCGTGTCCCATCGAGTTGACGAAGCTCGCCCGCCGGGCGAAGTCCGTCCACAGGTGGAGGTACGGGAACATGGGGTTTTCCGAGTACCAGTCCGGCGGCCAGGGATTGCCGGTGAGCTTGCGGGTCGTGAAAACACCGTGCGGGATGATGTGGCTCATACCCCAGGCCGTCACGGCGTTCGCGGCCTGCTTGAGGAAGGCCGGGTTGAAGGTGTTCCAGGGCGTCCCGTCGAAAGCCCCTGCGCCCATGATTTCCGTCGCGGCTCGCGAGCCTTCGAACTCCGCGACCGATTCGACCTCCTTGAAGTCGTGGACCCGGAGCGGTTTACGGCCGAGGCAGTCCTGGCCCGCCATGGTCAGCGTGCGGAGCATCTTCAGGTGGTCGCCGACCGCATTCACCTGGGGCTGGATCCCTTCCTCCCAAAAGTGGGCCGTGGTCGACATGCCGCGCTTCTCGTGCCAGTCGGTCACCGCCCGGAACGTCTCGGCGTAGATGTCCGTGACGAGGTCGAACCATTCCCAGCGGGCCCGGGCGAAGACGCCCTCGACGTCCCGGTCGACCGAGAGGGGCAGCCAAAGGCGGATATCGCGGCCGAACCGTTCCTTGTAACGCGCGTCCAACGTGTCCGACCAGGCCAGGCCCCAGCCGTAATCGCCTTCGTTGTCGATGAAGTCGCCGGGGATGGACTTGCCGAGCTTATCGCCCAGCCGGCGGGCGTAGGGCTCGAGCGCGGTCGAGATGAAGGCCGGAGCCAGGCGCGAGTCGAGATAATTGACGGTCGAGCCGTCCGCGCCGGCATGGCTGTAGAGGTTGAACGCGTAGACCCGCCACGCGCCCTGGGCCGGGGCCTTCCAGGCGAAGGGCGCGCCGGCCCCGATCGTCCGCAGCGTCCGGCTGCGGATCAGGGCGGGCATCCGGCCGGCGGCGGCCGAGAGCGGTGGCTCGCGTTCGGCTGCGACGGCGAAGAACGACGCCGGCACCCGAACCTCCGAGCCGCCCGGGACATCGATGGCCTCCCAGCGGAGCGACTGGGCCTTTAACTCCGGATTCTCTTTCAGGATGCGACCGTTAGCCTGGAAGCTGGGCCACCAGTATTCGTCGCAATAGCCGAGATAACCCTTTCCCGCCTCCGCTTCCCCGAGGGCCGCACCGAAGGCTTCGAACCACTTGTCGCCCAGCCACTCCGCGTCCGGAAGGTCGGGGGTCCCGACCATCGACTTGCGGGCATGGGCGTATCCGGGGTTGAACCGCTGGCCGATCATGACGCGGGACATCTCGCCCATTTTGGCCGGGTCGAGCGGCTCGTCCCAGAACCAGAAGACGAATGGGGCGTAGATCATGTCGGGGTTGCGAAACTGAGCCTGGAGCGCATCGAAGGGGACGCTGATCCTCCGGCCTTGGTTCGGCGGAGGAGGCTGGGCGGACTGTTTGTCCCGGCCGCAGGAGGCAAAAAGGACTAGGACGCCAACGACGGCGGCCAGGAAAGATTTCGGGATGAAGGATGAGCGAAAGATTTCAGGACGATCCATGGAGGACTCCTCGCGGGGCGGGCCCTGCCCGCCGATGACGTTCCGGAAAAACATTGTCTCGGTAGGCCAAGTATAGCCCATCACTATTTATCGAGATTCATTTTCTTGAGGAAGGCTCTGAATCGAGGGTCTGAGCGGACGATGTCAAATTCGGGCAAAACATTCATGAGGGGTAATTGGGGCTCACGCTCTTCTGTCGCTTTCTCCAAACATTCAAACCATTTATTGTCTTCTCTAAGCGCTTGATGTATTAGCATCAAAGTTGTCGATCCGATATATTCTTCCTTCGAGCGCTCTTTCAGCATATGAAGGATCTTTTCAGCTTCATCTTTTTGACCCAACCTGGCATAAGCGTATCCCAGATGCCCGAATTCCAAGGAATAGCCGCCTGTAAGCTCGATCGCTCGTTGAAATTCCGGTATAGCTTCCTTATACATCCCTTTATCGTTATACAAAATCCCCATATAGTAATGGGCCAAGCCAAAGTTCGGGTCCATCTCAATGATTTTCTTGAGCTGTTCTCGAGCTTCATCATACAGGCGTGCTAGACGGAAACAGTGACCTAGTTCAGCATTCATCCAGAGAGATAAAGGGTCGAGTTCCACGGCCTTTTTTAGGGCAGGAACGGCTTCCTCGAAGCGACTTCGGGACGCTAAAAAGACAGCATATCCAAAATGGGCATAGTCTAATCCCGGATTGAGTGAAAGAGCTTTTTTGAATCCTTTTTCAGCCGCGGGCCAATCCCAGTCATAGAAAAAGGAAATCCAGGCTAAGGCAGCATGGGCTTTAGGAAGTGAGCTGTCTATTTCAAGGGCTTTCCGGGCTGCAGCCTTGGCTTTTGGGAAGACTTCATGCGGCCGGGCAAAGCCTTGCGCCCCTAGGCTGATGAAGTTCATGGCAAGCTGAGCATGAGCCAGCGCGTATGCGGGATCAATCTCAAGAGCCTGATGGACGCATTCCAGACCTTTTTTCGCCCCTTCTTTTGTCCTTTTGCTCCAGAAATACCAGCCTTTCAACAGCAGGTTATGGGCTTCTAAGTTATCCGTGTAGCGTTTGACGACCTGCTCCCTTTCTTTTCCCAGCAGCTCGATCTTCAGCTTGTCCACGATCTCCAGCGTCACTTCGTCTTGAATGTTAAAAACGTCTTTCATCTCGCGGTCGAACCGCTCGGACCAGAGGTGGTAACCGTCGGCGACGTTGATGAGCTGAGCCGTGATCCTCAGCCTGTCTCCATCCTTTCGCACACTTCCTTCCAGAACTGCGTTCACGTTCAGCTTTTCTCCGACTTCGCGGATATCGATCTCTTTTCCTTTGAAAGCAAAGGCTGAGGTCCGGGCCACGACCCTCAGCTCCCTGATATGGCTCAAGGCGTTGATGATCTCTTCGCTCAGGCCGTCGCAAAAATAGTCCTGGCCTTCTTCCGAACTGATATTGACGAAGGGAAGCACGACGATGGATTTTTCGGCTCTTGCCCTGGCTGGCGGTAATACCTCGACTTCCTTTTTTCCTGTTTCAGGCGAGCCCGCCGCCCACTGCAGGGACTTGAAGACGATCCAGGCAATGCCGAGAAGAAAGGCAACAACCGCGATCAGCAACTCCTTCCCCGGGATGCCGGCTATCTGGAGGATGAGGTTCAGATCTATGGCAAGGGCGACCAGGATAATCAATGGAACGATAAGGACTTCAACCTTGATGTTTCCCGGCCGCTTCTCCGTGCCACGGAACCAACGCCAGATTAGAGTGCAGAGGAGGGCGCCGATGAGGGTAACGACCGTAATGTCTATGGTTTCTTCCGGAAAGTGATAATGGCTGACAAGGAGCCGCTCGACAACTTCTATGAGCAGCCAGCCGCCGCCGATGAAAGCGGCCAGGGTCTCGATGATGTGACGCTTTCTCAGTTTGGCGAAAAGGGCTTTGAACCCGGATTCCGCAATCTGAGCGTG
>JBGOYY010000068.1:0-15191 GCA_041479905.1 Candidatus Aminicenantia bacterium | reverse complement strand
TCAGCAACTCGATGAGGGTGAATCCTCTCATCTTCTTAATCATTGAAAACCTCCTTAAGATTCCCTGGCTGATCTCTTCAGCCGGGTTGTTTTGCCATTCTCAGCTGGCACCTATCCTATAGCAATATCCGTGCCAACTTTACATGCACGCTAAGTAATAGATATTAAATGATATACAACAATTGTCCGGGGGTTGACAGAAAAAATGACGCAAAATGCGTCATTTTTGCCATTTATTGTCTATCAGGAAGGATCCCGGTCGCCGTTGCCGTTCCGCTTTTCGGCCTTGCGGACCTGGTTGAGGTTGTACTTACCGATGAGGTAGCGGATGGTCCTGTAGCTCAGGCCCAGGAGGGGCGCCGCTTTCTGCAGGCTGCCGCCCGTGGCGGCCAGGGCCTCGTGGATGTATTTCTTGGTGATCTCGTCGAGATGTCCGGTCAGGCTGAACCCCGGGGTGAAGAGCGCCTGGGTTTCGAGCTTCTTCTTCTGTGGCGAGACGATCTCCTGGGGCAGGCAGTTGACGGTGACCGTCTCGCGGTCCTCGATGGCGACGATGCGCTCGATGATGTTCTCCAGCTCGCGGATGTTACCCGGCCAGGAGTAGCTTTCGAGAAGCCCGACCACCTCGGGAGTGAACCGCTTGGGTTTCTTGCCCATCTTGTCGCAATATTTCTGGAGAAAATGGGCGATGAGGAGGGGGATGTCCTCGATACGCTTGCGGAGCGGCGGCATGTCGCAGGAGATGACGTTCAGGCGGTAGAAGAGCTCGTCGCGGAACTTCCCTTCCTGGATCCGCTTCTTCAGGTCCTGGTTGGTCGCGGCGATGATGCGGACGTCCACGGCGATCTCGTCCGTGCCGCCGACCCTGCGGACCTTCCTCTCCTGGAGGGCGCGAAGGAGCTTGACCTGGGTCCAGGGCGACATCTCCCCGACTTCGTCGAGGAAAAGAGTGCCCCGCTGGGCCATCTCGAACATGCCCTTCTTGTCGGAGACGGCCCCGGTGAACGAGCCGCGGACGTGGCCGAAAAGCTCACTCTCGAGGAGGTTCTCCGGGAGCGCGGCGCAGTTGATCGATACGAAGGGATGGTCGCGCCGGGCGCCCTGGAGGTGGATGGCCCGGGCGGCCATCTCTTTTCCCGTTCCGCTTTCCCCCGTGACCAGAACGGTCGAATCCGTCGAGGCGACCTTCTCGATGAGGATGTAGATCTCCTGCATGGCCCGGCTCTTGCCGATCATCTGCTCGAAGCCGTAGCGGTCCTTCAGGTCCCGCTTGAGGAGGATGTTTTCCTGCTGGAGTCGCTTCGAGGCCAACCCGCGGCCGACGATGATCTTCAGCTCCTCGACGTCGAAGGGCTTGACGACGTAGTCGAGCGCCCCGGCCTTGAGGGCCTCGACGGCCTGGGCGATGCTGCCGTAGGCCGTGATCAGGATGACCGGCAGGTCGGGCCGATTCTCCCGGGCGTAGCGGAGGACGTCCATGCCGTTGGCCCCGGGCATCTTGATGTCGGTAATGACCAGGTCGACGTCTTCCTTCTCCAAGATCTCGAAGCCCCGGGCGGCCGAGAGAGAGGACTTGACGGCGTAGCCCTCCTTCTTGAAGACGACCGTGAGCAGGTCGAGGAGGCTTTTCTCGTCGTCGATGATCAGGATCGTTTCCATGGTTGCGGCCTTACGCTCCGGCCGGATTGCGGAGCGGCAGCGTGATCGCGATCTCGGTCCCTTTGTTGAGCTCGGACCTGACGTCGATCCGCCCGTCGTAGTCGTCGACGATCTTGCGGACGATGGACATTCCCAGACCGCGGCCGTTCTCGAAGCCCGAGTAGAAGGGCTCGAAGAGGTGCTCTTTGTCCTCGTCGGTCATGCCCTTCCCCGTGTCGGCGACGACGATCCGAAATTCTTTCCTCTGGAAGCCGAGGAAATCGAGCCTCAGCCGCCCGCCCTCAGGCATGGCTTTGACGGCATTCTTGATGAGGTTCCAGAAGACCTGCTTGAACTGGCCGGCGTTGCCGTAATAATGGAGATCCGACGAGCGGAAGTTGCCCGTGACCTCGACCTTGCCGTTGAGCTCGCCGCCCCCCTTGAGGATCTTGAGCGTCTCGTCCAGGATGTCGGTCAGACTGATCACGGAGAAGACGTGTTTGGACGGCAGGGCGAAATCCAGGAACTGCTCCAGGCTGTGGGAGACCCGCTCCGACTCCTTGATGACGATGCCCATGAGGTCGCGCTGCTCGTCGCTGAGGGCGAGCTCTTTCTTGAGGACCTGGACGGAGCCCGAGATGGCGGCCAGGGGGTTCCGGATCTCGTGGGCCAGGCTGGCCGAGACGCGGCCCGCTTCCGACAGGCGCTCGCGGATGAGAAGCTCTTTTTCGGCCACCCGGAGCGCCTCGCGGGTTTTGCGCAGGCTCCCGGCCAGCTTGCTCATCAGGCCGGCGATGACGAAGAAGACGCCCCAAGCGATGAAGATGGTTACGAGCATGGAGCCGAGGGACGTCTTAACGGCGTTCTCGGGCCGGTAGGCCGGGATGAACCCGAAGTAGACGCCGTCGACCAGGAGGCCGAATAGGATGGCCGACAGGGATGCCGCCAGGAAACCGGCCCGGCCGGAGACGACCAGGCCCGCGGCGATGATCGGGAATAAGTACAGGAAGTACATCGAGGAGGCGATGCCGCCGGAGATGTAGACGAAGGCGGTGATGAGGAGAAGGTCGAAGACGACCTGAACGTAGGCCTGGACGACGAGCCCCCGGCCCCAGACATAGAGGCCGAAGAAGAGGGCCGAAAAACCATAGGTACCGAGGATGAGGTAATAGAAGGGCAGGTTGGGCTGGGCGTCGGACGAGGACAGCTGGATGATGAAGGCCGAGACGAGGAGCGACGTCAGCACGGCCAGCCGGTACAGGTTGTACAGAAGGACGTGTCTCTTCTCGATCAAGCGTTTCATGGTCATCCCGCGCGCTTTCATGGGGCCGAATTCGCCGCCGCCGGACCGCCTCTCGAAACCTTAAAACTTCGACATGAGGTCGAAGATCGGCAGGTACATGGAGACGACCAGGCTGCCGACGATAACGCCAACGAAGATGAGCAGGACAGGCTCAAGGATCGAGAGCAGGGCGGACACGGACACGTCGACTTCCTCGTCGTAGAATTCGGCCAGCTTCGACAGCATCTCGTCGAGCGTCCCCGTGGCCTCGCCGACGTTGATCATCTGGAGCATCATCGTCGGGAACCGCCCGGCCTGCTTGAACGACTCGCTCATCGTCTTGCCTTCGGAGACGAGTTTTCGGGCCTCGACGATCTCCTGCTCGATGATGACGTTGCCGGCCGTCGTCGAGGTGATCTTCAGGGCCTCGAGCATGGGCACGCCGCCGGAGATGAGCGTCGCCAGCGTCCGCGTCACCCGGGTCATGGCCACCTTGTAGAGGAGCTTCCCGAAGAGGGGCATCTTCAGGATGAGGCGGTCGGTCGTCCAGTGCCCCTGCTTGGTGCTCCGGTAGTAGCGGAAGAAGAAGAGGAGGGCGACGAGGCCGATGACGATCAAGATGATGTACTTCTCGACGAACTTGCTCATGCCGACGACGAAGGCCGTCAGGAAGGGCAGCTCGGCGCCGAGGTCGCGGAAGATCGTGGCGAAGACGGGAATGACCTTCCAGAGCAGGAAAATGGAGACGACGATGGCGAAGATGACGATGGCCACCGGGTAGATCATGGCCTGCTTGACCTTGGCCCTCAGCCGGACGCTCTTCTCGATGAACTCGGACAGCCGGCGGAGCATGACGTCGAGGGAGCCCGACTGCTCGCCCGAGGCGATGAGGTTGCAGTAGAGGTCGTCGAAGGCCTTGGGGTGCTTCCTTTTCGCCTGGTTCAGGGTCGAGCCGGCCTCGACGTCCTCCTTGATAGTCTTGATGACGTTCTTGAAATAAGTGTTCTTCTGCTGTTCCTCGAGGATGCCCAGGCTCTGGATGAGCGGCAGCTCGGCGTCGATGAGGACGGACAGCTGACGGCTGTAGACGGCCAGGTCCTTGAGCCTGACCTTCTCCCGCTTGAGGAAGGGGATGGCAAACCCCCCCTTGGCCGGGGCGACGCTGAGGACCGTGATCTGGTCCTTCTGGAGCATGCGCCCCACCTCTTCCTTGGACGCGGCGACACGCTCGCCCCCGACCGTGTCTCCGTAGCGGTTTTTCCCTTTCCAAACATATGTCGGCATCGTTCACCTCGCCTTTCGGGGACTCGCCCCTATTTTCTGGACAACCCGGCGGTGTCGCCGCGGGTGATCTTTACGCCGTCCCGGCGCTGGATGATATCGGTCAGCTCTTCGGGGAAGGAACTCATGCTCATGATCATGTCGAGGCTGACCAGCTTGCGGTAGTACAGGCTGGCCAAGGACTGGTTGAACGTCTGCATCCCGAACTTCTCCTGGCCCATCTGCATGGTCGAGTAGATCTGGTGGATCTTGTTCTCGCGGATGAGGTTGCGGATGGCCGGGTTGGGGATGAGGATCTCCATGGCCAGGACGCGGCCCTTGCCGTCGATCCGGGGCAGGAGCGCTTGGGTCATGACGGCCTCGAGCGACATGGACAGCATGATCCGGATCTGCGTCTGGTACTGGCTGGGGAAGATGTCGATGATGCGGCTGATACTCTCGACGGCCGAGTTCGTGTGGAGCGTCGAGAAGGTCAGGTGGCCGGTCTCGGCCACACGGAGGCTGGCCTCGACGGTTTCGAGGTCGCGCATCTCGCCGATGAGGACGACGTCCGGGTCCTCGCGGAGGACCGAGCGGAGGGCGTTGCCGTAGGACATGGTGTCGGCGTAAAGCTCCCTCTGGTTGATGATGGCTTTGCGGGGCGTCAGGTAGTATTCGATGGGGTCCTCGATGGTGACGATGTGGACCGGCCGCTCCGAGTTGATGTGCTCGATCATGCAAGCCAGGGTCGTCGACTTGCCACAGCCGGTCGGCCCGGTGACGAGGACGAGGCCCCGCGGCAGGAAGCAGAGTTGCTGGACGCGCTGGGGGATGCCGAGCTGGGCGAAGCTCCACATCGAGGGCAGGAAGCGGCGGAAGGCCCCGGCCACGGCCCCCTTCTGCATGAAGACGTTGGCCCGGAACCGGCCGAGCTCCTTGACCCCGAACGAGAAGTCGAGCTCGAGCTTCTCCTCGAACTGCCGTTTCTGCTTGTCGGTCATGATGCTGTAGATGATCTCTTTCGTCTCGGAAGGCGTCAGGGCCGGGTGCTCGATGTCCTTGAGTAGGCCGTGGACGCGGATGCGCGGCGGGATGTAGGTCGTGATGTGGAGGTCGCTCGCGTCGGCTTCCACGCAGGCCTTCAAGAGTTCGAATATCGGTTTCGCCATGTCGTTATCCTCCGTTCCTTGTCGTTCCCTAGAATTCGTCCCGGACGGTTTCCCGCAGGACTTCCTCGACCGAGGTGACTCCGGTCTTGATCTTGACGAGGCCGCTCCGCCTCAGGGTCAGCATGCCCTTCTCGATGGCTTTTTTCTTGATATCCCGGGACTGGGCCCGGGTCAGGATCATGGCCCGGATGTCGTCGTCGATTTTCATGACCTCGAAGAGGGCCGTCCGGCCCTTGTATCCGGTCCTGTTGCAGGCTTCGCAGCCGCCGGGTTTCATGATCTGGAGTCCCTTGAGCTCGTTCTTTTGGTAACCCATCTCGAGCAGGGCGGCTTCGGGCAGGGCGTGGGGCTGGGCGCACTTCTTGCAGAGGCGGCGGATGAGCCGCTGGGCGACGACGAGCATGAGCGAGTCGGCGATGAGGAAGGGTTCGATGTTCATGTTGACCATGCGGACGATGGAGCTCGCGGCGTCGTTCGTGTGGATGGTGGAGAAGACCAGGTGGCCCGTCAGGGCGGCCTTGATAGCGATATCGACGGTCTCTTGGTCACGCATCTCGCCGACGAGCATGATGTCGGGGTCCTGGCGCAGGAAGCTCCGCAGGCAGGTGGCGAAGGTCAGGCCGATCTCTTCCTTGATCTGGACCTGGTTGATGCCCGGGACGTTGAACTCGACCGGGTCTTCGGCGGTCAGGATATTCATGTCCGGCGTGTTGATCGTCGAGACCGCCGAGTAGAGCGTGTTCGTCTTGCCGCTCCCGGTCGGCCCGGTGACGAGGACGATCCCCCATGGCTTGTGAATGGCTTCCTCAAAGGCGACCAGGGACTCCTCCTCGAACCCGAGTTGGGTCAGGTCGAGCTTGAGCATCTCTTTATCGAGGATCCGGGCGACGATCTTCTCCCCCCACAGCGTGGGTATCGAGGAGACGCGCATATCGACTTCCTTCTTTTTCCCGTTGTCGAGGCGGATGCGCATCTTGATCCGGCCGTCCTGGGGCAGGCGCTTCTCGGCGATGTCCATGTTCGACAGGATCTTGACCCGGGAGATGACCGGACTGCGGTACTTCAGGGGCAGGCTGACGATCTCGTAGAGGTCGCCGTCCATCCGGTAGCGGACGCGAAAGCTCGTTTCGTACGGCTCGAAGTGGACGTCGCTCGCGCCCCGCTTGATGGCGTCGATGAAGGTCTGGTTGACGAGCTTGATGATCGGGGCCTCGTCGGCCTCGCTATCCATGTTGTCGAGGACGCTGTCCTCTTTCTCGTCCTCGACAATGTTGACGCGGCCGTCGTCGGCCAGGGCGATATCCTCGATGATCTTCTTGACCCGGATGGAGTCGGCCGTCCCGTAGTACTTATTGATGGCGTTGACGACGCCCGTCTCCGAGGCGATGACGGGCTGGATGGAGAGCCCCGTCCGGAAGCGGATGTCCTCGATAATCTCGAGATCGGTCGGGTCGACCATGGCCAGGGTCAGGAAGGACCGGATCCGGTGGATGGGCATGACCATGTGCTTCTTGGCCGCGTCGACCGGGATGAGGCTGATGACTTCGGGGTAAACGTCGAACTGGTCGAGGTCGATGTAGGGGTAGCCGAGCTGGCGGCTGAGGGCCTGGGCGATGTCCTCCTCGGTCAGATAGCCGAGCTGGACGAGCGAGGTGCCGACGGGCAAGCTGTTTTTCTTCTGGAATTCGAGAGCGGACTTCAACTGGTCGACGGAAAGGATCTTTTCCCGTAAAAGAAGCTCGCCCAGGTTGGATGCCATTTTTTATTCCGTAATCATATTATTTTGGACAATTCCTGTCAATCACCGGGTACCTCGATCCCCATTTTCTATTAGACGACTGGGAAGCCGAATTTTCTCTCGCCGGACAGGACCTCACGGGAACCAAGGCATTACTCCGATGGCCCTATTCTCTCTTATCGACAAATTGCGTCAATCACCCGGCGTGAGCATTGCCTGGGTGAAATTACCAAAAATTGTCTCCTCTACAGGGGTGAGGGACCGTCTCGGGGGAGAGGAGCCGCCTCGCGAAAAAAAATGGCGCGCCTGGAGAGACTCGAACTCCCGACCGGCTGCTTAGAAGGCAGCTCGGCCGCCTTTTCAATTGAAGGAAGATGAATGATTTACGGGCTTGCTTCCTGATGATGTGCTCAGAATTGTGCTCAAGAACGGCCCCGATTCGACGAGGGGCCGCTCGCGGGGGAGCCGGTCAGTAGAGCTTTTTCCAGCTCTTTTTCCCGAGGTCCAAGCGCCAGAGCGAGTCCGTCTTGTCGTCTTCTATGAGGGCTTGGTCGCCGACGACAACCAGGCCGGCGGTCGATGTCATCCAAGCCGGCAGGGGGACCCGATCGACTTCGCGAAGCTCTTGATCGAAGACCTTCAGGCCGTTCGTCTCGCGGTCAAGGACAAGGAGCTTCGCGCCGTCCGCCGTCCAGGACGGCCAGAAGAGAAGCGCCACGCTCTCGCTTTTGGTCATCACCCTCTCCGCGACCGTCTTGTGATCGGCCAGGGAATAGATGGCCAGAACATAGGCGTCCGGTCCTTCCGCCTGCGCTTTCCGGACGACGTAAGCCAACCGCTCTCCCTTCTTGTCCCATGAGATCATGGAGAAGGAACGCACCGGCTCTTCCGAATTGCTATCGATATCCGTCGTCGCCAGGGTCTTGACGTCGAGCAGGGCCAGCCTCCACGGCGCCTCCGGGCTCTTCTGATACTTGAGCGCCAGGCAATCCCCTCGCGGGGATAGCGGCGACAGCCAGGAGGCCGTCACGGCATTATCGAGGACGATCCTCGCGGCCTTGCGATCGAGATCATAAAACCAGAGGCTGAAAGCGGACGGCTTCTGCCCGCTGATCTTGCTCAGGAGGATGGCGCTCCCTCCCCGAGCCCAGGCTGCAAGCCGAATGTAAAATCGCTCGGCGGAATTCCCGAAGAGCGCGGGATCGTCAGGGAGCTTCTCGAGCCGGGTCCCATCAGTATTGACGATCCATAGCGCCGGCGGTTGCTCAGGCGCCCACTGGCCGGCCAGGATCGCGACCTTCATGCCGTCGGGAGACATCATCAGGTCGGAGATGGGGACTTCCTGGGGCCAATGGCTCTCCCGGGGTCCGCGGCCGAGGATCCTCTTCCGGCCGGAGCCGTCCGCGTTCACCACCCACAGCTCCTCGATGATGTCGTTCCGGCTTCGGATGTCAAAAGCTGTATAGACGACCTTGCCGCTTGACGCCGAAAAGATGAAATAGCCGGGGTGTTTCGTCTTCGCCAGCCATTGGACTCGGTTTGACGCCGAGGAGTACTTGAAGACCCCGCGCTCGCTGCCGTAGTAGGGCTCTCCCCCGGAAGTTCCGCGTAGGTATATATAATGCTCGCCCCGAACGGGGGCCCACAGGGCCCAGGCGGCCGTGCCCGCCAAGGCCAGGAGGAGGAAGGGCATGATGTATCGGGCAAAACTCCTCGTCTGTTTCCTGGACTGCGAAAAGTCCGATCGGGCTAGGGTCAGGATGGACGCCGCCGCAAAGGCCAGGGCAATGAGGACCTGGCTCACGAGGAGTGTGGCCAAGGCCTTCGACGGAGCGACCCAGGCCAGGAACCCGCCGGCCTTGGAGATCAGGACTGCCCACGCGGCCGCGGTCAATCCGAGACCTGTGATGAGCGCCAGGAAGAGAACGTTAAACTGCCGTTCATGGAGCAGCGACAGCGAGAATGCGACCGTCAGCAGGAACACGGAGGACCACACACTCCACCAGGCGAATTCCGACTCGACGGTGAATCCAAGGAGGATGCGGGCACCGCCGGCGAGTTCCCTGATCCCAGGAAGGGTGAGCCACGCGGCCAGAAAGACGAGCCACAGCGCCCCAAGCATGCTCAGGAGCGCGCCGTACTTCGCCAGCCAGATGACGGGCTTGCGGACCGGCCGCGAAAAGAGGTAGGCCCAGGCTCCCTGTCGATATTCCGCTTCGAAGCCTGCGGCCCCGAGGATGAGCGCGGCGAAGGGGAAAAAGAGCAGGAGAACGGCGTAAACCAGCCACTCCTGGACGTCCTTCTTTTCGCGGAAGACGAACTGGGCCGCGAGAAGGAGGGAGAGGATCCCCAGCTCGAAGAAGAAGAGGAGCGCTTTCTCTCTCCATTCCTTGAAGTAAAGGGCTGTGAACATTGAGGCCTCCCTTGCCTACGCCTTGGCCACGAGGCTGACGAAGATGTCTTCGAGGCTGGCCTGGCGCTGGGCTTTGACCTTCTCGAAATCCTCGTCCAGAATGAGCCGGCCGCCGTGGAGGACGAGCAGCCGCTCGACGATGCGCTCGAGCTCGTGGACGAGGTGGGTGGCGAAGAGGATGGTCGTGCCCGAGGCGGCCAGCTCGCGGATGATGTCCCGGAGGAAGTCCTGGCGCGTCGGGACGTCCAGGCCCGAGGTCGGGTCGTCGAGGATGAGGAATTCGGGAGCGGCGGCCAGGGCCACGGCCAGACCGAGCTTGAGCTTCATGCCCCGCGAGAGTGTCCCGACCCGGGATTTCGGGTCCAGGGCGAAGCGTTCGAGGTCCGAGGCGGCCCTTTTCCGGTCCCACCGGGGATAGAAGCGGGCGTTGAAGTCCAGCAGGCCCCGGACGGTCATGTCCTCATAGAAAAAGGGGTCTTCAGGGACGTAGCCGAATTCCCGCTTATAGGCGCTTTCCCCGAAAGCGATCCGCCGGCCCTTGTAAAGAACGTCCCCGCCGTCGGCCGGGATGATGCCCATGAGGATCCGGGCCAGCGTTGTCTTGCCTTCTCCGTTGCAGCCGAGAAGGCCATAGACGCGCCCGCTCTCGACGGCCAGGTCGAGATCCTCCAGCACCCGCTTCCGGCCGAAGCTCTTGGAGAGACCCTGGATCCGCAATAGCTCACTCATGCCGGCCTCCTCTCTTCCTGTCCGAGCTTCTCCGGAGCCTGTCCTCGAAGATCCCCAGGATGGCGTCCTCTCCAAGGTCGAACGTCCTCGCCTCGGCGATGGCCTCATCCATGATCCGGCCCAAATAAGCTTTGAGCTTGCTCGAGGCCTCCGGCGTGGCCCCGTCCGCGATGAACGAGCCGCGGCCTTTCTGGGTCGAGACGAGGCCGTCCTGTTCGAGCTCGCGGTAGGCCCGGGCCACGGTGTTCGGATTGACAATGATCTCGGCCGCCAGGTCCCGGATGGACGGCAGCGGATCATGGACTTTGAGCTGGCCCGTGGCCACGAGCCGGACGATCTCTTTCTTGATCTGTTCGTAGATCGGAATGAAACTTGACGCGTCAACCCTGATCACGGCTTGACCTCCGTATTACTGTACTATTAATATAGTACAGTTCCCTCCGGTTGTCAAGTCCTTTTTGGCGGACACATTAGCTATATCTGGGTTTTCGGGGAGTTGTTCCTGCTTGTTCCTGATTCTAATATATTTTTACCCTGGTCGCCCCGCATAGCATTATGCATTCGGAAGCACTCAGTCGCGGGGAATGCAACCAAAAAAATCACCCCGAAATTTTCGGGGGACAGGTTGTCTGTTTATCACCCGTTCACCCCACGAGAATCGTTATCAAAATAGACTGACAATCCCCCGTGGAAGGGCCAGCAACAACCAACGGGGATTTAGGAGACGCTCCCCTCCTTCTTCAGGTAAGGCACGCCATCGGTCAGCCACTTCGGCGCCGGCGCGCCCTTGAGGTAATGGTCGAAGAATTCGAAGAACCGGATGGTCAGATCCCTTCGGTTCGCCAATCCGCGCAGCCCGTGGCCCTCGTTCGGATAGGCCAGTAGCACGGCCTTCTTGCCGTTGTAGCGCAGGGCGTTGTAGAAAGCGAGACCGTTGATGAAGCCGACGGTCGGATCGGCCGTCCCGTGCATGATGAGGAACGGCACGCTCACGTTCGGGGCATGGGTGAGGGCCGACTCAAAATGGTATCGGTCGGGCCGGTCCCAAGGCGAGAAACCCCAGCGGCCCTGATCGTAGAGGTAGTACTGGAACGCGGTATCGCCGCTCCCGCCCTGGTAGCCGTATCCCCAGCCCCAGGGCATGCTGAAATCGTTGTACAGGTCGACGACGCCGGCACCCATGCCGACGGCAGCGAACATCTTGGACATTGTCCCGATAAAGGCCGCGCCTTCGCCGCTGTAGCTGTGTCCGGAGAGGCCTATGCGCTTCGGATCGGCGTAGCCCATCTCAATGACCTTGCGCGTGGCCGCCTCGACGCATTCCAGCATGTCGGTGTGCGAGGAGCCGGTGCGGAAGTGGATGTCCGGCAGCATGGACAGATAGCCGTCGCTGACCGCCTGGACCGGCATCCGTCCCATGCTGGGAAGATAGGCCGGGGCGCTGTACATGTGCATGTTCTGCGAGTTCTTCTCGTAGAAGATGACGAGCATGGGACGCTTTCCGCCCGGCTTGTAATCGTCCGGGATGGCCAGGATGCCCTGCAGCCTCACGCCGTCCTTGTTCTTGTAGTCAAAGAGAAGGCGATGGCCCCACAGATAATCCTTTTGCTGCGGGTTGGCGTCGGAAATCTTCTGGGACTCCCTGAAGCTCGGACCCGAGACGCGGAGGTCCGGGAATTCGACGAACGTCTGGCGGGTGAAGAGAAAGCGATCCGCCTTCATCGCCCGGACCGGGCTGCTGAACGAAGCGTCTTCATAAATGAGCTCCTTCAATTGCCCGCCTGCGAGCTCATAATATCCGGATTTCTTCGTCCATTCGCCGTAGGCTGACAGGGTGACGGGCTTCGAGAGATCGATGGTCCCGCGGGGACCGATCGAGCGGGGAAGAGTCGGGTCCGCCGGCACGGGGCGGAGGATGCGGAAGCGGATCTCGCTCTTGGCCCCGGCGCCTTGGGTCAGGTTCTTTGGCTCGCTACCGTCAAAGGGAACGAGCCACAGATCGTAGCGGTGCTGGGCGATAATCGCCTTGCCGTCGCCGGAATAGCCGGCGAAGCCATAGGAGGACTTCGTCCCCGGGTGGTCGTATTCAAGGTCCACGAAGCTCACCTTGCCGGCGCCGAGGGCCTTCATCGTCCCCGTTTCGAAGTCGTAGGCCTGGATCTTGTTGTTCTTCCAGAAGAGGAAATGCCGGCCGTGAGGGGTGATGCCGAACATGTGCCTGCCGGTCAGTTGGTCCTTGACGACGAGCGTCCGCTCGCCTGTGGATGTGTTCACACGGTAGATGTCCGCCGTCGGCAGAATCTTCTCGTTGCGGATATAGGCGCGCTTATCCAATCCCACGGCCCATGTGCCGTCCGGGGCGACGTCGAGCTCTCGCATCGTCTCGTCCGCAAGCTTGACAAACCGTTTCGCCGAGACATCGAAGGCCTGGCGGAAGGTGAAGTTGCGATCCTGTTCGGCGCGGACCATTTGGAGGGATTGGACCCGCTCGTCTCCCGTGTTCCAGACGTCGACGTCGGCCGCCTCGTCCGTCGACTTGCGTGTCGTATCGGGCGTCGGCACCTGCTCCTTGATACCGAAGAACACCCGTTTGTTGTCCTCGCTCCAGGCGAGGGCAGCCCGGTCGCTGAGGACCCAGCCCTTGGGAAAGCCGTCCGCTTTTGCGGGTTCGAGGAGAACCGCCAACGGTGCGCCGGCACCGTCCTTCAACGCCGCAGGGATGTCCGGAAAGGCGACGAGCACATTGTTCCTTTCGCGCATCTTCTCGACTTCGCTCCCCTTGAGCACGGCGACGGCCGTGCCGTCCTCGTTCCAGGCGAGTCGGCTGTAGATCTGGGCATCGTTGTCGAGCGGTGTCACGCGCCCGTTGCGCGAGTCGAAGATGAAGACGCCGTTGCCGTCCTTCACGGCGGCCTCAGCGGTGAAGGCGAGAAGCTCGCCGCTGCGGTTGAAGGCGAACTCGCCCACGCTTCCGAGAAGCTGGAAACTCCCTGTCCGCAGATCCAGCAGAATGGCGTCCTGCCCGCGCGAACCGACGGCGGCGCTCGCAGACCCGGCGCCTCCGACCGGCGCCTGCGGGCCGCCACCGCCTCTCCGGCCCGTGGGACCGGCCGTTTCGGCGCCGCGACGGCGGAGGACAAGATGGGTGGACGTCGGGGCGAAGGCGAAGATTCCGATGTCCTGCCAGGAACGCACCGCTCCGGTCTCCAGATTGCGCAGCTCGACGCGCCGCGGAGGGATGGCCGCCGCCGCGGTCCCACGGCCGGTCTGGCCCTGATCCTGTTGCGTACCGGGGGCTTCTGCCGGGACGGGCGCGGCCGGCTGCGTCGAGGGCGCTCCGCCGGGGCCGGTCCGGGTAGCGCGCGCGCGTTGGGCGGCCCCCGGATCCACCTGATAGGCGATCCACTTCGAATCCAAAGAGAAGACCGGATCGGACGCGTCGTTCACCGTCACATCGGCGTTGGTCTCCAGATTCAGCAGGTGCAGGACCGGCTTTGCTTCGGCCGGGATGGTGTTGGTCAGCTGGAGGACGTAGGCAACCCACCGTCCGTCTCCCGAAATCGCCGGGCTGGCGATCTCGCGCCATTTCGCGTAATCTTCGACGGTCATGGCCTTCTTGGCGGCGGTTTGCGCCTGCGGCGTCAAGTAGGCCGCCGACATCGCGACCGCCAGGACGAAGGCGAAGACCGGGATCCAGCGGCGAGTGAATGCGGCTCTTGCGGTGGTCATGTTCATGTTCGCTCCTTTTTGGACGTCATAGGAGGACGTCATGCTTGATCAGCCGAACAGACTGATTCCGTCCACCGCCGTGCGGATCTGAACTGGGGACAAGGGGCGGATCTTCCGCCGGATCGGGGGGATGGACGTTCATTCGGCCATCCTAGTTTCCGGAGTATGATGATGTCAAGTTGCGCCCAAGCGAAGCGAGGGGCGACGAGGCTCGAACTCGCGACCTCCGGCGTGACAGGCCGGCGTTCTTCCCTAGCCCTTCAGCCTGGCAAGCCCACTGTGCTAAATGTGTGCTCAACAGATGCCTAAAATGGTGGCTAAATAGCCATTTTCTCGGGGAATAGGAGAGCGCGCCTGGAGAGACTCGAACTCCCGACCCGCTGCTTAGAAGGCAGCTGCTCTATCCACCTGAGCTACAGGCGCGCTTCGGCTGTATGTAGATCGGGGAGAGCGGATTTGAACCGCCGACCTCCTGCTCCCAAGGCAGGCGCGCTAGCCAGGCTGCGCCACTCCCCGTCCCGTTCAGCTGTCAAATCTTAACAGAGTCGGAAGAGGGGGTCAAACCACCCTATTTTCTTCCGAGGCCCTTATCGATCATAGACTTATCGATGCGGACCACGACCGGTCGCCCGTGCGGGCAAAGCGCCGGCTGAGAGGTTTTAAACAGTTCCTCGACGAGATAGCCCATCTTCTCCCTGTTCAGGGGCTCCCCGGCTTTGACGGCCGTTTTGCAGGCAAGCGTCGCCAGCATGTGCTCGCGGCGGTCTTCGGCGGTCTTTTGGCCCGCCTCTTCGAGCAGGCCAAGAAAGATATCCACGGCCTGTTCGGGTTTGAAGAGGTCGGGGTATTCTTTGAGGGCGTAGGAGCGCCCGCCCATGGTCTCGACGCGGAAGCCCAGGTCCTCGAAGAGGACGACGTTCGTTTCGAGGCTGACGACCATCGAGGGGGAGAGCTCGAGTATGGGAGGGATGAGGAGCGTCTTCTGCGGCCAGATCTTTTCTCGATCGATCTCCCGGTACTTCTCGAAAAGGACGCGTTCGTGGGCGTTGTGCTGGTCGATGACGAGAAGGCCGTCTTCTCCTGCCGCGACGATGTACATGTTCTCGTACTGGCCGAGGACGGCGGGCCCTTTCGCCACCTGCGAGTCCGCCGACGTCGCCGTCAATTCCGCGCCGCCCCCGAGGCGGGCCGCTGCGCCAGGCGCCAAGCGGTCGTCGTCGTCGGCACCCCCCC
>JBGOYY010000067.1:0-15523 GCA_041479905.1 Candidatus Aminicenantia bacterium | reverse complement strand
CTCGTCGAAGCGCCACTTCAAGGACCTCGAGAGCCCCGAGGCGATCGCCCGCAAGGCCGTCGAGCGGACGGTCCGCCAGCTCAAGCCGCGGAAGGTCAAGACCCAGAACGTGCCGGTCATCTTCGAACCGACCCAGACGGCATGGCTGATGGGGTTTTTGTTCGGCTGTGTCACGGGGACGGCCGTCTATCAGAAAGCCACGTTCCTCGAGGGCAAGCTCGGCCGGCGCGTCGGGAACGAGCGTCTCACGGTCGTCGACGACGGACTCCTGCCGGGAGAGCTCGGCACGCACCCCTTCGACTCGGACGGCATGCCCTCGCGACGGACCGTCGTCATCGAGCGCGGCGTCCTCAAAAACTACCTCTGCAACTATTACGCGGCCCGAAAGCTCCGACTGAAGTCGACCGGAAACGCCGACGGCAACGGTGTCGGGCCGAACAACTTCTATCTCGAGGCCGGGACCGTATCGCACAAAGACATCATCGCCGGGACGAAGAGGGGCCTCATCCTCATCCGGACGCTCGGCCACGGGCTGAATTCCGTGACCGGCGACATCTCGCGCGGGGCGTTCGGCCTGTGGGTCGAGGACGGCGAGGTCGCCTATCCCGTCTCCGAGGTCACGATCTCCGGGAACCTGGGCCGAATCCTCGAAGGGATCGAAGCTATCGGCAGCGACCTCGAGTTCCACAGCCCGGTCACCGGCCCGACCGTCAAGGTCGCCGAGATGACCGTCGCCGGCGAATAATCCCAACCGCTGCAACCTTGACGGACCCCTCGTTTATTGTTACGCTTGGCCCAATCGAAAAGCTCACGGAGGGGTAGGAATGCGTCGTTTTCTCAATACCGTTATCGTAGCGCTATGCGTTGTAGCGATCTTGCCAGGACAGGCTCGATCGCAACGTCCCTTGGAGTTGGCCACGCTTCCCCGAGTGGATATCACTGTCCTCGTGGAAAATATGGCCGGAAACGGGGCCGTACTGGGCGAGTGGGGATTGTCGTTTCTCGTCGAGATTGACGGCCACCGGATCCTTTTTGATACAGGAGGGGGCCAAACCCTTCTTGGGAACGCCCGATCCCTGGGCGTCGACCTCAGCAAGATCGACGCCATCGTGATCAGCCATGGGCATGACGACCATACCGGCGGACTCGGGAAAGCCCTCGAGGCTTGCGGTCCCGTCGATTTGTTCGTCCACCCAGCCGCTTTTACCACAAGATACTGGAAGGAGGGTCCGCGTGCCGTGCCGGACGTCATGCCGTTCTCTCGCGATCAACTGCGCCGCCGCGTCCGCAACCTCATCGAAACGGCGAACCCAACCTCGGTTTGTGAGGGGGTGATGGTTACCGGTCAGATACCACGGCTGACGGATTTTGAAGATACAGGAGTACGCGAGTTCGCTTTCCTCGATGCGGACCTGAAAAAGCCCAATCCAATCCTTGACGACCAGGCGCTGTTCTTTCGCGTCCCCGAGGGAGTGGTCATTCTCCTCGGATGCGGTCACTCGGGAGTGGTCAACACGATCCGGTACGTCAGCGGACTCGTCGGTGGGCAAAAGATCTACGCGATCATGGGTGGAACCCATCTCATCAAGGCTTCTCCCCTTCGCCTGCAGAAGACGATTGAAACATTCCGCGAGTTTGACCTCCAGAAAGTCATGCTCTGCCATTGCACGGGGATAGACGCCTACGTCGAAATCGCCAAGGCATTTCCGGGCCGGTCGAGCTGGCCAGCCTCCGGAACCCGAGTCCACTTCGGCGGGAATTGAGCTGTAATGAAGAGGTCAACCATGAAAATACGAGCTGGAGTTGCCTTTCTGCTGCTGGCCTTCGTTTTGAGTCCGGCATTCTCGCAGGATAGCCGGACCCTTATCCTTGAACACGCCAATGTCGTCAACCTATTAAGTGATACACCATCGCTTGATCAGACGATTGTGCTGCGCAACGGAAAAATCCAAAGCATCTCCTCGGTTTCCGCGACAATGCCGGGCGAGAGGATAGACCTACGGGGCGCCTGGGTACTGCCGGGACTCATCGATGCGCATATCCACTTGGAGAGCATTGCCGCGGCCCAGCGTATGCTGTCTCTCGGAATTACCACCGGACGCAGTATGTTCACATGGTACTATGCTGACGTCGGTTTGCGCGCATTGCGCAACCGCGGCGACGCGGACATCCCGACCATCCTTGCCTCGGGCTATCCGGTTTTGGCCTGTCCGATCAGGTTCAAGCCCGATATGTCGGCGATTTTTCTCGACCACCCGGCTCTCGATGACCTTAGGAGCCCTGACCGTATCGGTCCCGACGGCGCGCGCCGCATCGTCCGGGCCAATGCCGATCGCCGAGTGGATTGGATCAAGGTCTTCGCCAACGAGCGTGCCGGAGTCCTCGAAACAGACCCGAGCACCCGCAACCTCAACGATGAAGAACTGACGGCAGCGGTCGAGGAGGCGACGCGGCTCGGTCTGCCGGCGGCGGCCCATGCTTACTCGGACGAGGGCGTTAGGGCGGCCGTCAAGGCCGGCGTGCGCACCATCGAACACGGTACTCTAATAACGGAGCCGACCCTAAAGCTGATGCGCGACCTCGGCGTATACTTCGTCCCAACGCTCTATGGATTCAGTGTCGGCTTGACACCCCAAGCCCCGCCCGAAATGCAGGCACTTCGACCGAGACTGGAGATGTTGTTAAAAAGCGGCCGCCGGGCTATAGCGATAGCCAGACGGCTCGGAGTCCCCGTTGTCGCCGGAGCAGACTCGGGGTACGTGGGAGATGAACCCTCGGTCATCGACGAGGTCATTCAGCTGGCGTCTTCGGGCCTCTCGAACTTGGATGCGATCCGGTCGGCCACCTCACTTTCGGCCGAGTGCTTGAAAATCTCGTCCACCAAGGGCGCGCTCAAACCAGGTTTGGACGCCGACCTGGTCGTCTATGCGGACAATCCGGTCAAGGACCTGGCCGTCCTGCGCCAGCCCATTCTGATCATCAACGGCGGGAAAGTTTTTCTGCGCAAGTCACCGTTATGATTAGACTCTCCCCTTTTTGGAGTAACCGTCAAGGTCGCCGAGATGACCGTCGCCGGCGAGTGAAACCGGGCGGCTTTACTCTTCTCATCATTTTGTCGTAGGCTTCCTCGTTCCTCCGGAAGCCGACAAGGGCCACGTCAACGAGCTTCTCTTTCTCAAAGATCCTGTAAACGACGCGATATGGGCCCACCTTGAGTTTCCAAAAGCCCTTCAGGCCGCCTCCGAGGGGTCTTCCAAAATCCCGGGGTCCTTCTGTGAGCTTTTTCCTGATTGCACGCAGAATGCGTTCTCGATCACGGGGATCAATAGACTTCAGATCTCTTTCAAGGACGAGATCATCCAAGACGATCCTGTGCATCACTTTAATCCGAGCTTCTTCTCCGCTGTCTCCAAAGAAACGGTTTTTCTCCCCTTCCTATCGATCCGGTCGGCCGCTTCATGCCCGAGGGCCGAATCCTCCAGGATTTCCACGAGCCTCGACATTTCCTGGTATTCCGGATAGCTCAGGATGACTCCGATCGGTTTGTTCCTTCTTGTCAGGATCACCGGTCCCGTCTTTGTTTCATTCAGAATATCCTTCATGATCGTCCTCAATTCCGAGACGCCCGCCAAAGTAGCCTGTTCGCGCAGCTTGATCAAATCGCTCTCCCATTTGTCCTATTAAATGTATGATTGAATCATACATAATAATAGCATTTTGAGAGGGCGTTCGTCAACGGCCTGCGGTATCCCTGACATGATATAGGACGCTCTAGGGGGCGGGAAATCTCACTTTTGCGGGCATCATAGATAAAACTGGTCTCCGGGCGCGGAAATGGCTAAAATGATCATGACCGGCAAGTCTTCAAGGAGACAAATATCCATGAAAGCGATGGTTTACACAAAGTTTGGCCCACCCGATGTTCTTCGGCTTCAAGAGGTGGAAAAACCCATTCCCAAGGACAATGAAATATTGATAAAAGTCCATGCCGCGTCCGCGAATGCATATGACTGGCGTCACTTGAGAGCTGACCCGTTCTTGATCAGAATAATGGGCGCCGGGCTTCTAAAGCCAAAACACAAGATACTTGGAGCCGACATGGCGGGGAGGGTCGAAGCGGTTGGCGGCAATGTCAAGCAGTTTCAGCCTGGTGATGAAGTTTTCGGAGATGGCGGCTACGGAGGATTTGCCGAGTATGCATGTGTCGATGAAAATAGATTCGTGCTGAAACCGCCCGATCTGACTTTTGAAGAAGCGGCGGCCGTGCCAATGGCGGCACTCACGGCTTTGCAGGGTCTTCGCGATAAAGGACTGATCCAGGCGGGGCAAAAGGTCTTGATCAACGGGGCCTCTGGCGGCGTGGGAACATTCGCGGTACAGCTCGCTAAATCATTCGAAACCGAGGTGACCGGCGTTTGCAGCACGACAAAAATGGACCTTGTGCGCTCGATCGGCGCGGACCATGTCATTGATTACACTCAAGAAGATGTCACCAAAAATGGGAAGCTGTATGACCTGATCTTTGATATCGCGGCATACCGTTCGATTTCGGAGTATAAACGCATATTGAGCTCCGGCGGGATCTATGTCCTGGCGGGAGGTTCCATAGCTCGGATATTCCAGCTCATGCTCAAATCAATGACTGGGGTCAAGAATATGCGGCTCGTGGTCGCGCATATAAGCCAAAAGGATCTTCTATTCATTAAAGATCTGCTTAAAGCGGGCAAAGTTAAGTCGATCATAGATAAACGTTATCCATTAAACGAGACCGCGGAGGCCCTACGGTACCTTGAAGAAGGCCACGCCCGTGGAAAAGTCGTAATATCAGTTTCCCCGTCTTGACCTTCGCTCCGGGCCGGGAGTATCATTCGGCGCTACTGGTTCTGCCTGTCCCGATTTCTTGCAAGGAGTCCCGCCATGAACCATCATCCAGCCGCCATCGACAAGACCAAAGCATTTTTCGTTATCCTCGGCCTCTTCGCCGCGTGCGCCGCGTTCGCCGCGGCCCAGACGGCCTCGTCCTGGCTGCGATATCCGGCCATCTCGCCGGACGGCGAGACGATCGTTTTCACCTATAAGGGCGACCTCTACCGCGTCCCGTCCGACGGCGGCACGGCCGTCCCCCTGACCATCCACGAAGCCCATGATTTCATGCCGGTCTGGAGTCACGACGCCAAGATGATCGCTTTCGCCAGCGACCGCTTCGGCAACTTCGACGTCTTCGTCATGCCGGCCAGCGGCGGCCAGCCCCGCCGGCTGACATTCCACTCGGCCTCCGAGCTCCCCTTCTCCTTCTCGCCGGACGACAAGGACGTGCTCTTTGGCGCCGCCCGTCAGGACACGGCCGCCAACCGCCTCTTCCCCACCGGTTCCCAGCCCGAGCTCTACAAGGTCCCCGTCGCCGGCGGCCGGGCGGTCCAGGTCCTGGCGACGCCGGCCGAGGACGCGCGCTACAGCCGCGACGGCCGCTTCATCATCTACCACGACAAGAAGGGCGGCGAGAACGAATGGCGCAAGCACCACACCTCGGCCATCGCCCGCGACATCTGGGTCTACGACACCCAGACCGCCCGCCACCATAAGATCACGACCTTCGCCGGCGAGGACCGCTCGCCCGTCTACACCGACGACGAGAAGGCCTTCTACTACCTGAGCGAGGAGAGCGGCTCCTTCAACGTCCACCGGATGGGCGCCGGCGGCGGCGCCTCGACCCAGGTCACACGCTTCAAGGCCAACCCCGTCCGTTTCCTGTCTCTCGCGACCGACGGCACCCTCTGCTTCGGCTACGACGGCGCGATCTACACCCAGCTTCCGGCCGCCGGCGCCGCCCCCCGCCAAGTGCCTATCACCATCTCCGCCGACTCGCGCGCCAACAACGAGATCGTCGTTCCCGTCAGCGGCGGAGCCCGCGAGTTCGCCGTCTCGCCGAACGGCAAGGAGATCGCCGTCGTCGTCCGCGGCGGCATCTTCGCCTCGAGCGTCGACGGCGGCGTGACCAAGCGCGTCACCGCGTCCCTCGGCCAGGAATCCAGCGTCTCCTTTTCCCCCGACGCGAACGCCCTCGTCTTCGCCTCGGAGCGCGACGGCCGCTGGGGTATCTACGAGACACGCCGCGCCCGCGCCGAGGAACCCTACTTCTACGCCTCGACGGTGCTCAAGGAGACGCCGCTCATCGTCAATTCCCACCAGAACACCCAGCCCGCCTATTCCCCCGACGGCAAGGAGCTCGCCTTCGTCGAGGACCGCATGATCCTCAAGGTCCTGAACCTTGCATCTAAGCAGACGCGCGTCCTGCTCACCGACAAGGAGCTCGCTCCGTCGGCAGACGGCGGCCAGTACTACCAGTGGAGCCCCGACGGCCGCTGGATCCTCTTCGACTACGCCGTTCCGGGCTTCGCCCCCGGCGAGGTCGGCATCATCAAGGCCGACGGCTCCGGGAAGGTGGTCAACCTGACCGAGAGCGGCTTCGACGACGGCCGGGCCAAGTGGATCCTCGGCGGCCAGGCCATGATGTGGTTCAGCAACCGCGACGGCCTCAAGGCCGCGGCCCAGAGCGGCGGGTCCCAGAACGACGTCTACGGCCTGTTCTTCACACGGGACGCCTGGGACCGCTTCCGCCTGACCAAGGAGGAAGCCGCGCTCCTCAAGGACATCGAAGAGAAGAAGACCAAAGCCGAGACGCCCAAGGACAAGAAGGAGCCCGCGGAAAAAGAGAAAAAAGAAGAGGTCAAGGAGCTGGTCATCGACTGGGGCGGCCTGGCCTTGCGCAAGGTCCGCCTGACCATCCACTCCTCCTCGCTCGGCGACGCCCTGGTCAACAAGGACGGCGACACGCTCTACTACCTCTCGCGCTTCGAGAAGGGCATGAACCTGTGGACGACCAACCTCCGGACCCGGGAAACGAAAATGCTCGCCGCCCTCAACGCCAACGGCGGCAGCATGGCCTGGGACAAGGAGCAGAAGTCGATCATTCTGCTCGCCGACGGCTCCCTCGCCAAGATCGACCCCTCGAGCGGCAAGCGCGACTCGATCGGCATCAAGGGCGAGATGACCGTCGACCTGGCCGCCGAGCGGAGCGCCCAGTTCGAGCACGTCTGGCGCCGGACGCTCGAGACCTTCTACACGGCGGGTTACCACGGCGCCGACTGGAACGCCCTCAAGCCGGTCTACCAGAAACACCTCCCGGGCATCGGCGACAACTACGAGTTCGCCGAGCTCCTGTCCGAGATGCTCGGCGAGCTCAACGTCAGCCACAGCGGGGCGCGCTACGGAAGGTCCGCTGAGAACCCCGACGAAACGGCCTCGCTCGGCACGTTCTACGACCAAGCGTATAGCGGCCCCGGGGTTAAGATCGTCGAGGTCATCGCCGGCGGACCGCTCGACAAGGCCGGGCTCAACGTCGTCCCCGGGATGGTCATCGAGGCGATCGACGGCGAGCCGATCGCCGCCGACAAGGACCTCGACCGCTACCTCAACCGCAAGGCCGGCCAGAACACTCTCCTCGTCGTCGCGAACGAAACGGGCAAGCGGGAGATCGCCGTCAAGCCCGTCTCCGCTCGCGAGGAAAGCGGCCTGCTCTACCGTCGCTGGGTCCTGCGCAACCAAGAAGAGGTCGACCGCCTCAGCGGCGGCCGCCTCGGCTACATCCATGTCCCCGGCATGAGCGACAGCGCCTACCGTTCGGCCTACGAAGAGGTCATGGGCAAGTTCGCCGACAAGGCCGGGATCGTCGTCGACACCCGCTTCAACGGCGGCGGCGACCTCGTCGCCGACCTGGCCATGTTCCTGAGCGGCAAAAAGTTCTTCGATTACACGACCGACAAGCGCAGCAACGGCTACGAGCCCAATTTTCGCTGGACGAAGCCCAGCATCTCGATCGTCGGCGAGGCCCAATACAGCGACGGCCACTGCTACGCCTTCGCCTACCAGTTCCTCAAACTGGGCAAGCTCGTCGGCATGCCCGTGCCCGGCACGTGCTCGTTCGCCGGCTGGGAGATGCTCGGCGATTCGGGCATCCGCTGGGGAGTCGTTCCCCTCGGGGTCAAGGTCGCCGGTGTCGGCTACCTGGATAACCACCAGACCGAACCCGACATCAAGGTCGAGAACTCGAAAGAGGCGGTCGTCAAGGGCAAGGACGAACAGCTCGAAGCCGCCGTCGCGGAACTCCTCAAGGAGATCAAGTGAGGAAATCCACCCTGGCCATATTGGCCCTCGCCGCTCTCTTCCCCCTCCTCGTATCCCTCCTCGCCCCTCCCCTTTCGGCCCAGTCCTTCGACCAGAACCTCTTCTCCGAAATGCGCTGGCGGTCGATCGGCCCTTACCGCGCCGGCCGCACCCGGGCCGTGGCCGGGGTCCCGTCCGAGCCCAACGTCTTCTACATGGGCGTCTGCAACGGCGGCGTCTGGAAGACGACCGACTACGGACGCACCTGGCGCCCCATATTCGACGACCAGCCGACGGGCTCGATCGGGGCCATCGCCGTCTCGCCTTCGAACCCCGACATCGTCTACGTCGCCTCGGGCGAGGGCCTCCAGCGGCCCGACCTCTCGGTCGGCGACGGCATCTACAAATCGACCGACGCAGGCGCGACCTGGACCCACCTCGGCCTTCGCGACGGCCAGCAGATCCCGCAGATCATCGTCGATCCGCGAAACCCCGACCGCGTCTTCGCCGCCGTCCTCGGCCACCCCTACGGCCCGAACGAGGAGCGCGGCATCTACCGCTCCCTCGACGGCGGCCTGACCTTCGAGCGCGTCCTCTACGTCGACGAGAACACGGGCGGCTCGGAACTCGCCTTCGACCCCTCGAACCCGGCCATCGTCTACGCCGGGCTCTGGGAATCGCGCCAAGGTCCCTGGGAGAACGCCGCCTGGAGCGGCCCGCACGGCGGCCTGTTCAAGTCGATCGACGGCGGCACGAATTGGCGCAAGCTCGAACCCAACGCGCCGGCCGGCGCCGGCTCCAGTATGCCCGCAGCACCCACCGCGTCCTCCGCCGCCGCGGACGCGGTCGTCCAGATCAACCTTGGCATCGCCCCGTCCGCTCCGCGCCGCATCTACGCCGCGGTCGCCTTCGGCCGCGGCACGGCGCTTTTCCGCTCGGACGACGCCGGCGCGACATGGGCCCGGCTCCCCGACACCCGCCCGGCCGGACGCATCGGCGGCGGCGACCTGCCCCGCATCGCCGTCCACCCTTCAGACCCCGACACGGTTTTTGTCGTCTCGACCGTCTCCTGGAAATCGACCGACGGCGGCCGCACCTTCCGCGCGTTCAAGGGCGCCCCGGGCGGCGACGACTACCAGAACCTTTGGATCAACCCCTCGAACGGCGACGTCATCCTCTACGCGAGCGACCAGGGTGCCGCGATCACCGTCAACGGCGGCGAAACCTGGAGCTCCTGGTACAACCAGCCGACGGCCCAGCTCTACCACGTCACGGCCGACAACGCCTTCCCCTACCGCGTTTACAGCGGCCAGCAGGAGAGCGGCTCAACCGGTGTTTCGAGCCGGGGCGACGACGGCCGGATCACCTTCCGCGAGTGGCGCACCGTCGGCGTCGACGAGTACGGCTACGCCGCGCCCGACCCGCTCGACCCGGACATCGTCTACGGCGGACGCAATGTGACGCGTTGGGACCGGCGCACCGGACAGGTCCAATCGGTCGGTCCCAGGGTCTCCCGCGCGCCCGACTGGCGGACCATCCGCACCCAACCCGTTCTTTTCTCCCCCGTCGACCCCCGAACGCTCTATTTCGCGGCGAACACGCTCTGGAAGACCCGCAACGGCGGCCAAAGCTGGACGCAGATCAGTCCCGACCTCACCCGCGAGACTTGGGATGTGCCGGCGAGCGTCGGTAAATACAGGGACGAACAATCGGCCCGGCCCTCGCGCCGCGGCGTCATCTACACCGTCGCGCCCTCTTACGTCGACGCGAACCGCATCTGGGTCGGCACGGACGACGGCCTCATCCACGTGACAGCCAACGGCGGGCACAGCTGGATCGACGTCACTCCGCCTCAGCTCACCCCCTGGGCCAAGGTGTCGGTCATGGACGCCGGACGTTTCGACGCCCTGACCGCCTACGCCGCAGTCAACACCCTCCGCCTCGACGACATGCGGCCGCACATCTACCGGACCCACGACGGCGGCAAGACCTGGACCGAGATCGTGAACGGCCTCCCCGACGGCGCGCCGACGAACGCCGTCCGTGAAGACCCCGTGCGGCAGGGCCTTCTTTTCGCGGCGACCGAGCGCCAGGTCCACGTCTCTTTCGACGACGGCGACCACTGGCAGACGCTTCGCCTGAATATGGCCCCGAGCTCGGTGCGCGACATCGTCGTCAAGGACGACGACCTGGTCGCGGCCACGCACGGCCGGGGATTCTGGATCCTGGATAACATCACGCCGCTCCGTCAGCTCGATGAAAAGACGGCCGCGGCCGAAGCGACGCTCTTCCGAACGCAGGTCGCAACGCGCGTGCGCTGGAACATGAACACGGACACGCCCCTGCCTCCGGACGAGCCCGGCGGCGAGAACCCGCCCGACGGCGCGGTCATCGACTACGCGCTCAAATCCGACGCCTCCGGGCCAGTCACGATCGAGATCGTCGACGGAACCGGACACGTCATCCGGCGCTACACGAGCGAGGACAAGGGCGAATATCCGACGCCGGAGAGCGCGCCCGTCCCGCTCTACTGGTACCGCAAGCCCCTGACGCTCAAGACGGCGGCAGGCATGCATCGCTTCCTTTGGGACATGCGCTACCAGCCCCTCGCAGGCGGCGGCCGGCGCGGCGGCCTGCCCATCGCGGCCACGCCTCATGACACCGTCCCCACCCCGAACTCGATCTGGGCGCCCCCCGGTCTCTACACCGTCAAGCTCACGGTCGACGGCCAAACGCTCAAGCAGCCGCTAACGCTCCGGATGGATCCGCGCGTCAAGACCCCGGCTTCAGGGTTGGCCCAGCAGTTCGAGCTGTCCCGGGCGATGTACGAAGGCGTCCTCGAATCCCAGGCCGCCCTCCAGAAGATGCGCGCCCTTCGCGGACATATCAAAAAGGCCCAGGATGCCGTCGCCAAAGCACAAAGCCCGGCAGAGGTCACGGAGGTTCTGGCCGCGTTCGACAAGAAAGCGGCGGCGCTCGAGGGCGGAGCTGGCGGCGCCGGCGGACCCGGCGGCATGGGCGGTCAGATGGGCCCCGGCGGGCCAGGAGCCGCGGGCGCCCCGGATACACTCTCGGGCATCAGCGGTTCTCTCAATTCACTAATGAACATGCTTCAGGAGGCAGACGCCGCCCCGACGAGCCAGCTCGTTGCCGCGGTCACGGAAAGGCGCCAAGCCCTGAGCGCTCTTCTCGGTAAATGGGAATCGTTCCGGACGCTCGAGCTCGCCGCCCTAAACACCGTGCTCAAGGCGGCGAACCTGCCGGAGATCGCCAAAATCCAGGACTGAAGGAGTCGCCATGGCCCGCTTCTCATACGCCCCGCTCTTCCCACTGAAAAGGGACGCCGCAAAGTACCGGAAGCTCGCCGGCGGCCGCGTCCGGACGGTCAAGGCGGCCGGACGGACCTTCCTCCGGGTCGAGCCGGAAGCCCTGTCGCTCCTCGCCCAGGAGGCCTTCACCGACGTCTCGTTCTTTCTCCGGACGCGCCAGCTCGAAGGCCTGGTCGCTATCCTCGACGACCCCGAGGCCTCGGAGAACGACCGCTTCGTCGCCGCCGCCCTCCTGCGCAACGCCGCCGTTTCGGCCGAGGGCGAACTGCCGCTCTGCCAGGACACAGGGACGGCCAACATCATCGCCCACAAGGGCGAAGGCGTCCTCACGGGCACCGACGACGCCCGTTTCCTTTCGCGCGGCGTCTTCGACGCTTACAGGAAGCGAAACCTCCGTTATTCCCAGGTCGTTCCCCTCGGCATGCTCGACGAGGAGAACACCGGCACCAACCTCCCTGCCCAGATCGATATCTACGCCGAACCCGGCGCCCAGTACAAATTCCTCTTCGTCGCTAAAGGCGGCGGGTCGTCGAACAAGACGGGCCTCTTCCAGGAGAACAAGTCGCTTCTTCTCAGCGAACGGACGCTTCTCGATTTCCTGGCCGAGAAAATAAAGGCCATCGGCGTCGCCGCCTGCCCGCCCTACCGGCTGGCCGTCGTCATCGGCGGGACGTCGCCCGAAGGGACGCTGAAAACGGTCAAGCTGGCCTCAGCCGGGTACCTGGACAACTTGGCCGCGGCCCCGACCGGAAAAGGCCAGGCCTACCGCGACATCGAGTGGGAAAAGAAGATCCTGGACCTGGCCCGGAAAAACGGCCTGGGGGCCCAGTTCACGGGCAAGTATTTCGCCCTGGAGGCCCGGGTCGTCCGCATGCCGCGTCACGCCGCGTCGCTCCCCATCGGGATCGGCGTCAGCTGCAACGCCGACCGGAACATCCTGGGCAAGATCACGCGGGACGGCGTCTTCCTCGAGAAGCTCGACCGCGATCCCGGCCGGTTCCTGGCCAAGCTCGAAGGCCGGGATTTCGGCTCTGCAATCCTGGTCGACCTCGACCGGCCCATCGACGAGGTCGTCGCGGAACTTTCCGCCTATCCGGTGGGCACCCGGCTCAGCCTCACCGGGACGCTCGTCGTCGCCCGCGACATCGCCCACGCCCGGCTCAAGAAGATGCTCGACGAGGGCCGTCCCCTGCCGGCTTACTTCCGGGACCACCCCATCTACTACGCCGGCCCGGCCAAGGCCCCCCGCGGCCGGCCGACCGGGAGCTTCGGCCCGACGACGGCCCAGCGCATGGACGGCTACATCACCGAGTTCCTGAGCCGGGGCGCCTCGCGCGTCACTCTGGCCAAGGGCGGCCGGGCGGCCGCCGTCCCTGACGCCTGCCGCCGCTACAACGGTTTCTACCTGGGGACGATCGGCGGCGCGGCCGCGCTCGCCGCCGACAAGCACATCACCGCCTCCGAGGTCCTGGATTTCGAGGACCTGGGCATGGAGGCCATCCGCAAGATCCGGGTCGAGGGCCTGCCCGCGTTCATCCTCTACGACAATAAAGGGAACAGCCTTTACGGCTGACCCTTCGATGCGTAAAGTCCGAGTATTCTGTTCCGGTTCTCATTTTCCTTGTCACCCTTGAAATAAAGCTCGACAAACTCGATCTTATCCGCCTCTTCGAAGTGGGCATAGATAAGCCGTAATCCCGAATTCGCCCCGCGCCCCTTCAACGACCGGCAGGCGAATTTCTTGACCTTGAATATTTTCGGTTCAAAAAAGGGCAAGCCCGTGACCTGGAACACGCCTTTGTTGCAGATCCCCATCTTGTGAAAAGGGGTGATCTGGGCCCGCAGAAGGGTCGCCAAGTCCTCCTCGAGCGTCCGGAATCGCTTGACCAGCCCTTTCAAGTCGCGTTCGAACTCGGGCAGGCGCGCGACCTCACGAAATATCGCCATCGGCGTCATATGTCCTCGCCGAATAGGCGGGCGTGCGATAGAAAACGGCCTCGTAGGGAATGATTTCGCCTTCGATGGTAGCCAGCCAGGGGACATCGTTATGAGAATATTCGCTGATCTGGCCGGCATTCATATCCGAAAGCCGGTCGAGGACGTGATCGATGACGTCCTTTGCCGGGGCGCTCAGCTCCGACAGGTCCGATTTTCGAAGCGGGAGGTATTTTGTCTGAGGATAATTGAAATATTTGTCGGCCAGTTTCACGATTTCCTTGGCCTCGATCATCCTTTCGGTTATTTTTCGGAATTCCATGGGCGTCGGCCCGTACTTGTTTCTCTTGTAGGTAGCACCGATCAGCTGTTCTTCGTAGCGCTCGTAATAATCGAAATCGATGAAATACAGAAGCTTGTAGATGACGGTCTCCCCCACATGGGGCTTGGCTCCGACCTTGCCGAGGACGTACAGAAGGATCTCCTTGAATCTCTTCAGGTTCTTTTGGGGGATATCGATCCGTATTGCGGGCTCGCTCCTCTTGTACTCCGCGGTGGTCTCTCTGATGACGAATTGGGGTTCTTTTCTCTCGTCGAAAAAGGCCTCGACCGAAACGCCGAAGATCTCGCCGAGTTTTCTGATCTCCTCGGCGCTGACCTTTCTCACTCCGTTCTCGATAAGAGAGAGCGTAGGACGCGATACCCCTAAAAGTCTGGCCAGGGCCTCTTGATTCAGGCCTCGGCCCTCTCGGTATTTTTTGATGCGCGAACCCAAGGCAGCCATCGAATTCTCCTCTCCAAACTATTATAGCAATGTTTGATTAGTTGTCAATAGAATGTTAATATATATAACATTGGCTGAGACAATAACTCAATCGGACGCGTCTTCTTATGCGTGTCCCTGGATTACCAGGTTGCATCCCGGGGTGAATTTGGAGAGAATGCCGCAGTGACGAAAAAAAGCGCCGGCGCGCCCAAGCCTCCCTTGCCCACGATCGAGATCAACCCCGGCTTCCGCCTCGCCCTCGACATCATGGAGGGCACGGACCGCCACGTCTTCATCACCGGTAAGGCCGGGACCGGGAAATCGACCCTTCTCGAGTTTTTCCGCTCGCAGACGCCCAAGCGTATCGCCGTCCTGGCCCCGACCGGGGTCGCCGCCCTCAACGTCCGCGGCCAGACGGTCCACTCCTTTTTCGGCTTCAAGCCCGACATCACCCCCGACGGCGTCCGCAAGCTCTCCAAAACCAAGGCCCGCGACGCGATCTACCGGAACCTCGACGCCATCATCATCGACGAGGTCTCCATGGTCCGGGCCGACCTCATGGACTGCGTCGAGAAATTCCTCCGTCTCAACGGCCCGCGACCCAAGGACTGGTTCGGCGGCCTGCAGATGATCTTTATCGGCGACCTCTACCAGCTCCCGCCCGTCGTCACGAACCGCGAGAAGGGGCTTTTCGCCGCCGACCCCTCCCCCTTCTTTCGCGGCGCTTCCGGCCCCGACCTCGACGCCCCCACGGCCCGCTACGATTCGCCCTACTTCTTCTCGGCCAAGATCTTCGGCGAGCTGACCTTCGACATGGACTTCGTCGAACTCGAGAAGGTCTACCGCCAGACCGACGCCGCGTTCATCGACCTCCTCAACGCCATCCGCAACCGCTCCGTCGACGACGACCAGATCGTCCATCTCAACAGCCGCCTTCGCCCCGGCTACTCCCCGCCCGACGACGAGTTCACCATCACTCTGACGAGCACGAACGACCTGGCCGCCGCCCGCAACCGCGAGAAGCTAGCCTCGCTCCCCGGCCGGGCCCGGGCCTACGAAGGCTTCATCGACGGCGAATTCGACCGCCGCTCGCTCCCGACCGAGGAAAAGCTCGAGCTCAAGCCCGGGGCCCAGGTCATGCTCTTGACGAACGACCGCAAGGGCCGCTTCGTCAACGGCACGATCGGCCGCGTCGCCGAGATCGTCAAGGTTCCGGACGAGGACGACGTCATTGTCGTCGACCTCTCCGATGGCAAGGAGGTCGAGCTCTCGCCCAACACCTGGGAACTCTTCCATTTCCGCTACGAGGCCGAGTCCGACCGCATCGAGT
>JBGOYY010000066.1:0-15565 GCA_041479905.1 Candidatus Aminicenantia bacterium | reverse complement strand
AAGGACATCCAGGACATCCCCCGCCAGAGGCTAACCGTCGGCATCGAGGACTTCAACAAGGTCCTCGGCGGCGGCCTCGTCTCCGGCTCTGTCGTCCTCGTCGGCGGCGAGCCCGGCATCGGCAAGTCGACGCTCCTCCTCCAGGTAGCCCGGGACATGGCCGCCGGGGAGGCCACGGTCCTCTACGTTTCGGGGGAGGAATCCCTGGAGCAGATCAAGCTCAGGGGGGACCGGCTGGGCGTCCGGGACGGCCGTCTCTTCCTCTTGGCGGAAACCAACCTCGAGCGCATCCTGGCCCAGGCCGAGCGCCTCGCGCCCAAAATCCTCATCGTGGACTCCATCCAGACCGTTTTCTCGGCCAGGATGACCTCGGGGCCGGGGACGATCAGCCAGGTCCGGGAGGCGGCCAACCAGATCTTCCGCTATGCCAAGAACAGGCAGGTCCCGACCTTCCTGGTCGGTCACATCACCAAGGACGGGACGCTGGCCGGGCCGAAGTCCCTCGAGCACATCGTCGACGTCGTCCTCCTTTTCGAGGGCGAGCGGGACCACAGCCACCGCGTCCTGCGAGCCATGAAGAACAGGTTCGGGCCCGTGTCGGAGCTGGCGGTTTTCGAGATGACGGCCGCGGGGCTCCAGCCCATCCTCAACCCGTCGGCCTTTTTTCTCCGCGAACGGCCGTGCGAGGAGGTCGGCAGCGCCGTCGTCTGCACGGTCAAGGGGACCCGTCCCCTCCTCGCCGAGATCCAGGCCCTCGTCTCCTCGACGATCTTCACGGGGAATCCCAGGCGCATGACCATCGGCCTCGACCATTACCGGACGGCCATGCTCCTCGCCCTGATCGAGAAGAAGGCCGGATACAGCTTCGCCGGGGAGGACATTTACCTCAACGTGGCCGGGGGGATTTCGATCGACGAGCCCGCCGTCGACCTGGGCGTCGTCATGGCCGTCGTTTCCTCCCTCAAGAACGTGCCCCTGCCCCAGGACATGGCCTTCTTCGGGGAGGTCGGTCTCAGCGGCGAGATCCGCTCCGTCAACCAGCCGTTGGTCCGGATCAAGGAGGCCCATTCCCTGGGTTTCGGGACCGTCCTCCTCCCGGCCGGCAACCTGGCCGCGCTGGATAAAAATGACATGCCGGCGATCCAGTGCGTGGGCGCGAAGACCGTCCGCCAGGCCCTCGACCACATTTTCTGATCCCATTTAATATAGAAGGAAAGAACCGATGGGCCTTTTCATCTTCCGCTTCTTCATCATCGGCCTGATCACGGTCGGCGGCTACTTCTATCCGCCCTTCAAGCTGACCGGCGCCACCGGGGCCGCCGCGGCCTTCGTCCTGGGCGCCCTGATGATGTTCCTGGAGACCCGGATCCGGAAGGCCCAGTTCCGGGTCATCTGGAGCGCAGGCATGGGCCTGCTCGTCGGCATCTTCCTCGGCTGGATGCTCGGCGCGATCTACCAGTCCGTCGTCCGCACGGTGGAGATGGCCACCTTCATCCGCATCTTCTTCCTGGCCATCATGCCCTACATCGGGCTTCTCGTCGGGACGCGGAAGCCGGAGTGGCTCGATCCGGCCCACCTCATCGGGCTGTTCAAGGAGAAACGGGTCGACCGCAGTTACAAGATCCTCGACACGAGCGTCATCATCGACGGCCGCATCGCCGACCTCTGCGACACCGGGTTCGTCGAGGGGACGCTCGTCGTCCCCCAGTTCGTCCTCAAGGAGCTCCAGTTCGTGGCCGACTCCCCCGACGGGCTGAAGCGGCAACGGGGCCGGCGCGGCCTCGACGTCCTCGACCGTCTCCAGAAATCCTCCCAGGTGGAGGTGGTCATCTCCGACCTGGACTTCCCCGAGACCCCCGACGTCGACTCCAAGCTCATCGAATGCGCCAAGTTCATGGACGGCAAGATCGTCACCAACGACTACAACCTGAACAAGGTCGCCCGCATCCAGGGCATCAAGGTCCTCAACATCAACGAGGTCGTCAACTCGCTCCGGCCGGTGGCCCTGCCGGGCGAGACCATGAGCGTGTTCATCCTCAAGGAGGGCAAGGAAAAGGAGCAGGGCGTCGCCTACCTCGACGACGGCACCATGGTCGTCGTCGACAACTCGCGGCGGATGCTCGGCCAGACGGTCGACATCACCGTCACCTCCGTCCTCCAGACGACGGTCGGGAAGATGATCTTCGGCCGCTTCAACGGGGAGGCCAAGTGAGCCGGGCGTCGGCCATCGTCGTCGCGGCCGGGGCCGGCAAGCGCTTCGGCGAGATGAAGCAATTCGCCTACCTGCGGGGCAAACCCGTCCTCGAATGGACGCTCGAAAAATTCCAAGGGCACGGGGAGGTCGACGCCGTCGTCCTCGTCCTTCCCGATGAACAGGACCTGAAGCACTACCGAATGCGCTACCCCAAGATCGTCGACATCGTGCGCGGCGGCGAGAGACGCCAAGACTCGGTCTGGCAGGGCTTCCGCCTTCTCGACGCCGCGACGGCGGAGGTCGTTCTGGTCCACGACGGGGCCAGGCCGCTCGTGAGCGCCGACCTCATCAGCCGGGTCATCGCCGCGGCCCGCGCCGCCGGGGCGGCCGTGCCCGTCCTGCCGGTCGAAGAAACCGTTAAGGAGGTCCGGGACGGGCGCATCGTCGGGACGGTCGACAGAACCTTCCTGGCCCGAGCGCAGACCCCCCAAGGGTTCCTTTACGCCGTGCTGAAGAAAGCCCTGGACCAGGCCCGCCGGGACAGGTTCTACGGTACGGACGAGGTGATGCTCGCCGAGCGGGCGGGCATCCCGGTGAGCACGGTCGAGGGCGACCCGCGCAATATCAAGATCACCACCCCGGTCGACCTGAAAATCGCGGAGGGACTTCTCGATGCATAAGATAGGTTTCGGCTACGACATCCATCGGCTGGAAGCCGGGCGCAAGCTCGTCCTCGGCGGTGTCGACATCCCCTTCCGGGCGGGCCTCGCCGGGCACTCCGACGGCGACGCCCTCGCCCACGCCGTCATCGACGCCCTCCTCGGGGCCCTCGGAGAGGGCGACATCGGCGGCCGTTTCCCGGACACCGACCCCCTTTTCAAGGGGGCGCGGAGCGCGGGCCTCCTCGGGGACGTCGTCGGGCTCCTGCGGGAACGCGGCGCCGAGATCGTCAACGTGGATTCGGTCATCGTGGCCGAAGAGCCGAAAATGGGCCCGCACATCCCGGCGATGAAGGCGGTCCTTTGTCCCGTCCTCGGGATCTCCGCGACTAACCTGGGCATCAAGGCCAAGACCAACGAAGGGCTGGGACCGGTCGGCGAGAAGCGGGCCATCGCCTGCTACGCCGTCGCCCTCATCCGCCTCCCGGATTAAGCCAATATTTTCGTCCCTCGCAACGATGCATTCCGGGTCCTCGGGGATCGTCTCCGTCCGCTGCGGTGATTCTTAACGCCTTCCCGGTCCGGATCCGATGGGAGGAGTCCGCGTATCCGTTCCGTGAAGTCTAAATCACCGCTTTATGCTCCCTCTGACGATACCCCTCAGCCCCGATTGGCATCGCGGGCCGTTGACTTGACCGCGCTTTCCGAATATCCTCCGCTTAACATTCTCGCGAGGAGATCACATGAATAAGCGCGCCTTAAAGCTTA
The DNA here is from genome assembly GCA_041479905.1 of Candidatus Aminicenantia bacterium. Taxonomy (GTDB): domain Bacteria; phylum Acidobacteriota; class Aminicenantia; order Aminicenantales; family Saccharicenantaceae; genus RBG-16-66-30. The sequence goes on along the minus strand of JBGOYY010000066.1, from coordinate 11,944 downwards.
GCCTGGCCGCGGCAATCGCTGTGACCGTCATCATCGCCGCCACGGCTCAGGAACCGAGGCAACAGGAATCGAAGCCTTCGAAAATGTACACGGTCGGCGGTATCCGTCATGGGATCAGCTACTTCCCGAGGGTCGATTATCCCTTCATCCGGCCCAAGGTTGCCGGCGAGATGGACTTCGCCCACTACCACACGTACGACGAGGTCAATGCCTTCCTCCGGAAATGGGCGTCCGATTACGCGAACCTGGTCGACCTTTATTCCGTGGGCAAGAGCTTCGAGGGACGCGACATTTGGCAGATCACGATCACCAATAAGTCCACCGGCAAGGACACCGACAAACCGGCCATGTTCATCGAGGGGAACCGGCATTCCGGCGAGGTCACCGGCGCGGAGTCGGCCCTCTGGCTGGCCCACCACATCCTGACGAACTACGGCAAGGACGCCGCGGTCACGAAACTCGTCGACACGAAAGCCCTCTACGTCAGGGTCAAGAACAACCCTGACGGCTCGGAGCTCTACCTCAACACGGCCCAGTCGAACCGGAGCACGGTCCGCCCGTACGACGACGATAGGGACGGCCTCCTCGATGAAGACCCGCCCGAGGACCTCGACGGCGACGGCTTCATCCTCCAGATGCGGAAAAAGGTCGAGTCCGGCAAGGGCCCGATGATCATCGACCCCGCCGACCCGTCGGGCCGGCTGATGAAACGGGCCACCGACGGCAAGGGCGACTACATCGTCATGCCCGAGGGGATCGACAACGACGGGGACGGCCGGATGAACGAAGATGGGATCGGCGGCCTGGACCTCCATCGCAACTACCCGGAGAACTGGCGTCCGATGCCCGGCCTGGATCTGACCGGCCGCGGCTGGACACAGGGCGGGGCGGGCGAGTACCCGCTCTCCGAGACCGAGACGCGCGCCGTCTTTCTCTTCCTCTTGGAACACCCCAACGTCAGCGTCGTCCAGACCATGGACACGACCGTGCCCATGCTGCTCCACGGTCCGTCGACGAGCCGCATGAGCGAGTCCATGTTCCCCGAAGACATGAAGATCTTCCAGTACTTCGACGAGCAGGGGAAAAAGATCACCGGCTACCCGAACGCCGGCGATACGTACTGGGACTACGCCAATCAAGGCCGGGACGACCGCGACAGGCGGGCCAGGGCCGCCGAGATGGACTTCGAGATGCCGCGCGAGCCCCAAGGTTCGCCGCTCTTCGGCCATTCGCCGGACTTCGGCTATCTCTATTACGGCGCCGTCTGGTACGGCGACGAGCTGTGGAACGGCGGCCGGGTCAAGGATTACGACGGCGACGGGCGCGTGACCGACCTCGAGAGCCTCCGCTACATCGACGAGGAGCTCGGCGGCCGCTATTTCAAGCCCTGGACGAAGTTCGTCCACCCGACTATCGGCGAGGTCGAGATCGGCGGTTTCAATCCCAAGTTCTGGCGCCAGAACCCGCCCGTCGAGATCCTCGAGGAATGGATCAAGAAGGAGGCCCTGTTCAACCTCTTCCTGGCCGACTCCCTGCCGCAGGTGAAGATCGTCTCCGCCGACATCAAGCCGATCAAAAAAGAGGCCGACACGTTCGAGGTCATCGCCGTCTTCACCAACGAGGGCTTCCTGCCCACCGCCCTCAAGATGGCCGACCGGGTCAAGATCGTCCGGCCCGACACGGCGGAGGTCCGGCTGCCCGGGGGAGCCGAGTTCGTGGGCGTCCGGAGCCGCCAGGACATCGGCTTCATCAAGCAAAACGAGAAAAAAGAGGTCCGCTGGAAGATCAAGGTCAAACCGGGCACGTCCGGCGAGGCCGAAGTCTCCATCCTCTCGACCCGGGGGGGCGTCGCCCGGACGAAAGTGAAGATCGGCTAGTCCCGCCCGGGCCCGCGGCCCCGGCCGGGGGGAGCCTTTACAGGCGCACAACATCCTGTATAATATATAATTACTGGAGAGGGATGGCCGAAAGGGGCCGGCCCCGATCCCGGGCCCCGGCAAAGAGGTCAACGGCCTTGTTTATCCCTGTTGAAACCGGATCCGAAGGGCCGGCGTTTCAAGAACTGACCTGGCTCCGGGAAGAATTTGCCCCTCCCCCCGTCTAACAGGGTGCGGAGGACAAGTGAGCATATCTGAATGGAAGAACGACAACTTGTCCGGCTGGCTCAGGAAGGAAGCCCGGCGGCCTTCGAAGAGCTGGTCACGAAATACCAGTCCAAGGTGTACAGCATGGCTCTGAGTTTCACCCGGAACCGGGAGGCGGCCGACGACCTGGCCCAGGAGGTTTTCCTGAAGGCCTACCTGGCCCTGCCCCGGTTCCACGGAAGATCGGAGTTCGGGACCTGGCTGTACCGGATCTCCATCAACCATATCAAGGACTATCTCCGGAAAAAGGGCCGGGCCAAGGAAGTGTCGTTGGAGGATGTCCACGAGGTCTCCTTCTCGGACAAGGAGCAGGCGGAAAAGGCCGAACAGGAACGGGAGGCCGAAAACCGGCGGCACATCGTCCGGGAATTCGTCCAGGGCCTGCCGGAAAAATACCGGGTGATCCTGACGCTCCGGGATATCCAGGGCCTGGCCTACGAGCAGATCTCCCAGGTCCTCCACCTTTCGCCGGGGACCGTGGACTCCCGGCTCCACCGGGCGCGGCGGATGCTCCGCAAGAAGCTGGCTCCCCATCTGATCGGGGAAAGAGGGGCAAATGAACTGTAACAAGGCTGAAAAATGGGTCCTGAGATCCCTCGACGGGCGCCTCGACGGGCGTTCGGGGGGCCTCCTCAAGAAACACCTCGAGGCCTGCCCGTCCTGCCGGAAAGCGGAGGCGGAGTACCGGTCCATGCTCGCCCTGCTGCGCGACGGCGGGGAGGCCGCTCCTCTGCCCCGTTTCTGGGAGCGACTCGTACCCCGGCTGCGCGAGGAGATGGAGATCGCGCCCCTCGTCTTCTGGGAGAGATGGTGCCTGCGGGCCATCCCCGTCTTCCTGGTCCTGGTGGGCATTGCCGCGGGGGCCCTATTTTTCACGCCCCAGGCCGCCGAACTGAACCAATCCGAGGCCCTTCTCCTCGAGAACGTCGACCCGCTTTCCGGAACCAGCCAGATTTTCTCGGCGGACAAGGCGGACACGAGGAACATGATGCTCCTCTTCGCCTCGCTAGAGGATAAAACACCGGCGAGGAGGCCGATGCCATGAAAACGAAACACAAGATCATCGCCGCCCTGCTGATTCTCGTCGTCTTCGGCCTCGGCGTCGCCGCCGGGGTGCTGGGAGAAAGATACTTCGTCCACAAGAAATACCGCCGGCCGGCGGCGGAACGGACGCACATCCCGTCCCTTGACGCCTGGGCCAAGGAGCTCCAGCTGATCCCGGACCAGCAGGTGAAGATCCGGGAGATCTTCAAGAAGAACGAGGAGAGGATGAAAACCTACCGGTCCGAGGTCAACGGCCGGATGAGGGAGATCCGCAAGATGCTCAAGGACGAGCTCGACGCGGTCTTCACCCCCGAACAGAAGAAGAAAATGGAAGAGATGATCCGCCGGCACGAAGAACGGCGGAAGAACGAATCCGATCGGATCGATCCGCGCGAACGCCGGAAGCAGAACGAACCGCCTCCGGAACGCGAGAGATAAAGGAGATAGGTCATGAAGAAGAAAGTCATCTGGATCATCGCCGCCCTGGTCATCGTGACCGGGGCCATCCTCGGCCTGACCGTCTTCCGCAACGGGAAGAACGGCGAGATCAAGTATAAAACCGAGACGATCGCCCGCGGCGACATCGAGGCCCTCGTCGTCACGTCGGGGACCTTGAACCCGATCGAGATCGTCGACGTCGGGGCCCAGGTTTCAGGGAAGATCGAAAAGCTCTACGTCGATTTCAACTCGCCCGTCACCAAGGGCCAGATCGTGGCCGAGCTCGACCAGGAACCCCTGAAGATGAAAATAGACCAGAATGAGGCCAACTACAGAAGCCGGCTGGCCTCTCTCGAGCGGTCAAAGGTGAGCCTCGGCCAGGCTGAGAAAGGTTACGAACGGGCCAAGGCCCTTTCCGCCAAGGCTCTTCTTTCGACCGAGGAGACGGAGGCTTCCGAAGCCGCCTACCTGGGAGCCAAGAGCGACCTCATTTCAGCCGAAGCCACCCTGGCCCAGGCCAAGAGCACGCTCGACCTGAGCAAGGTCGACCTGGCCTACGCCGTCATCCGCGCCCCGGTCGATGGCGTCATCATCACCCGGAAGGTCAACGTCGGCCAGACCCTCCAATCGAACTACGCGGCCCCGGTCCTTTTCCAAGTGGCCACGGATCTGACCAAGATGAAGGTTGAATGCAGCGTCGACGAGTCTGACATCGGCAAGGTCAAGGAAGGGCAGAAGGTTCGCTTCACGGTCGAGGCCTATCAGAACGAGAACTTCAACGGAGTCGTCCAACAGGTCCGCTTCTCGCCCGAAACGGTTCAGAACGTCGTCACCTACACGACCATCGTCAACGTCGAGAATCCCGAGAAAAAACTGCTGCCCGGCATGACGGCGACCGTGTCCATCATCGTCGGCGAGGCCAAGAATGTCCTTCGAGTATCGAACGCTGCCCTCCGCTTCACCCCCAACCTGAGCCCCGAGGAACTGGCAAAAATGGCCCAGGAGATGCGGGATAGGATGACGGCCCAACGGCAGGCCCAGGGCGGCCAGCCGGGCGCGCCTGAGCCGAGCGGGGCCGCCCGACCGGCGGGTCAGGGTGGACAGATGGTGTTCAACCGCCAGGGTGGTCCCTCCGGCGGCGGCGAAGGCCAAGCCGGCCGGGCCCGCCAGCAGATCCCGCGCGTCTGGATCATGGACAAGGACGGTAAGCTGAAGATGTCCTTCCTCCGCACGGGCGTCTCGGACACGAGCTACTCGGAGATCGTCCGCAGCGAGCTCAAGGAAGGCGACGCCATCATTGTCGGAACGGAGACGCTGGGCAACCGGGCTTCGAACCAGCCCCAGATGAACCAAATGATGTTCATGGGCGGCCCGGGCGGCCGCCGCTGAGCGGCCTCTCTGGGAGTGAATGAAATGCCCCGCAACATCATCGAGCTCAGGGATCTGGCCAAAACGTACTTCATCGGCGAGACCCAGGTCAACGCCCTGCGGGGCGTGTCCTATGTGATCGAGCAGGGGGACTTCCTGGCCATCATGGGGCCATCGGGGTCCGGCAAGTCGACGTTGATGAACATCCTGGGGTGCCTGGACAGGCCGACCACCGGCGAATACATCCTGGACGGCGAAGAGGTCTCCCAATTCGACAAGAACAAGCTGGCTCGCATCCGGAACCAAAAGATCGGCTTCGTCTTCCAGAGCTTCAACCTCCTGGCCCGGACGACAGCCCTGGAGAACACGGAACTGCCGCTCCTCTATTCGAGCACGAACGGCAAGGACATGACGGAGCGGGCCATGGCCTCGCTGGCCGCCGTCGGTCTCAAGGACCGGGCCCATCACAAGACGAACCAGCTCTCGGGCGGCGAGCAGCAGCGGGTGGCCATCGCCCGGGCGCTCCTCAATAACCCGACGCTGATCCTGGCCGACGAGCCCACGGGCAACCTCGACAGCCGGACGAGTTCGGACATCATGAACATCTTTAAGACCCTCAACGAAGAGAAGGGCATGACGATGGTCATGGTCACCCACGAGCCCGACATCGCCGCCTGGGCCCGCAAGCGGATCTACCTCCTGGACGGGCTCATCGTCCGGGAAGAGCGGTCCTGACCCGAGAGTAAAGGCCCGCCAAGGAGAATTCATCATGATGAAACGAGCCCTCATACACGGCGTCAGAACGTGCCGGGTGGCCTTTCGGGCCCTGGCCCGCAACAAGATGAGGTCCTTCCTCACGGCCTTGGGGATCATCATCGGCGTCGGCGCCGTGATCGCCATGGTCAGCATCGGCGAGGGGGCCAAGCGCGGCATCGAAAGCCGGTTCGCCGCCATGGGGACGGATCTTCTCTTTGTCTCGGCCGGCAACCAGAACGCCAAGGGCGTCCACAGCGAATGGGGCAGCGCGCAGACGCTCAAGGCCGAGGATGCCCTGGCCATCGGGCAGGAATGCCCGGCCGTCCTGTACGTCTCGCCCTCCGTCGGCGCCCGGGCCCAGACCGTCTACGGCAACAAGAACTGGAACACCTCGATCTCGGGGACCGGAGACCGTTACCCCGAGGTCCGCAACTGGGACGTCGAGTTCGGCGCTTATTTCGACGAGAACATGGTCAAGTCCGCGGCCAAGGTCTGCGTCCTCGGGGCCGACGTCAAGACGAACCTGTTCGAGAACGAGGACCCGATCGGCAAGGTTATCCGGATCAAGAAGATCCCGTTCAAGGTCCTGGGCGTCCTGAAGAAACGGGGCGAATCGGGCGGGTTCGGCAGCCGCGATGACATGATCGCCATCCCCTACACGACGGCCATGCGCCGCCTGCAGGGCGTCGATTACATCCGGTCCGTCGACGTCCGGGCCGTTTCGACCTCGCAGATGGCCGCAGCCCAGGCCCAGATCGAGGAGCTTCTCCGGGTCCGGCACAGGATCGCCCCCGGCGCGGATGACGATTTCACGGTCCGCAACATGTCCGAGATCGCCGAGACGGCCGCCCAGGCGACCCAGATGATGACCGTGCTGCTCGGCAGCATCGCCTCGATCTCGCTCCTCGTCGGCGGCATCGGCATCATGAACATCATGCTGGTCTCGGTGACGGAGAGGATCCGCGAGATCGGCCTGCGCATGGCCGTCGGCGCCCGCGAGCGGGACATCCTCCTCCAGTTCCTGACCGAGGCGATCGTCCTCAGCCTGATGGGCGGGCTTATCGGCATCGGCTTCGGCATCGGGGCGTCCAAGCTCATCAAGAATATCAAGATGTTCGCGTCCTTCAATACCGTCGTCTCCATCCAGTCGGTCCTGATGGCCTTCCTGTTCGCCGCCACGATCGGCATTTTCTTCGGGTTCTACCCGGCCCGGAAGGCCTCCCGTCTCGACCCGATCGAAGCCCTAAGGTACGAATAATCCCCGACGGCCTAAGCTAAGGCCGGCGGCCCAAGACAAGGAGAATGAACATGAGAAAAAAAGCCCTGTTCCCTATGATGGTTCTTGCCCTCGTCCTGGCGGCCCCCGGCTTCGGCCAGGACGCCAAGGGCACCCTGTCGATCTCCCTCGATGAATGCATCGTCAAGGCCCTGAAGGACAACCTTGGCGTCGCCATCCAGGTTCTCGGCCCCGAGATCTCGAGCGCGGGCGTCAACCGGGCCCAGGAAAAATACATCCCGACATTGAGTTTTAGCGCCAGGCCTTCGAAGTCGGAGAGCGCTTCCTATTCCTACCTGGACGCCAGCGAAAGCCTCGTCGATAGGACCGTGAACTTCACGTTCGTTAACGCCAGCCAATCCCTGCCGACCGGCGGGACGTTTACCCTCGACTTCACCGGCTACCGGACCACGACCAACCGGAGGGGCACGACGATCGACCCCCGTTTCGGGACGACGCTCCGGTTCAATGTCAGCCAGCCCCTCCTCCGGAACTTCGGCTTCAAGATGGCCCGCCGGGAGATCCTGGTGGCCATGAACAACCTCGGGGTCTCGGAGGAAACCCTCAAGAAGACCCTGTCGGACACCGTCTACAACGTCGAGAGCGCCTACTGGAATCTCGTCTACAGCATCGAGAACCTCGACGTGCGCCGCCAATCCCTTCAGCTCGCCAAGGACCTCCTCGAGAAGAACCAGCGGTCCGTCGAGATCGGCACGCTGGCCCCCATCGAAGTCCTGAGCGCCCGGGCCGAAGTGGCCACCCGCGAGGCCGACCTCATCCTGGCGGAAACACAGATCAAAAGCAACGAGGACCAACTCCGGCTCCTTCTCAATATCAGCGGCGACGAGGACAAGAGGATCACGAGCGTCGTGCCCAAGGACAAGCCCACGTACGTCCAGAAGACGGTCGACCTCGACGAAGCCCTGGCGACGGCCATCCAGAACAGGAACGACCTCGAGATCACCCGGATCGGCCTCGAAACGGAAAAGCTCAACCTCAGCTACGCCAAGAACCAGAACCTGCCCGACCTCAACCTCACGGCGTCGTTATACGCCCCCGGTATCGACGGCACCCGGATCTTCTTCGTCGGGAACCCTCTCGATGGCGTCATTGACCATACCGTCCCGGGCGGTATCGGTGGAGCGTTGAGTCAGACCACGAAATTCCAGTATCCGAACTGGAACGTCGGTCTGACGCTGAGCATCCCCCTGGCCAACATCTTCTCCCAGGCGAGCCTGGCTCAGGCGCGGCTGAACATGCGGCAGGCCATGCTCGAGCTCGAGAACCAGAAAGAACAGGTCTATCTCGAGATCAAGAACGCCGTCCGTTCGGTCGAAGCGAACTACAAGAGGATCCTCGCCTACACCACGGCCCGGGAGCTGGCCGAAGAGAAGCTCGCGGCCGAGGAGGAAAAACGGCGGGTCGGGATGAGCACCAACTACCTGGTCCTGTCCTATCAGAGAGACCTGGCCAACGCCCGGATCTCCGAGCTCAACGCCATTATCTCCTACAACGTCTCCCTGGCCGCCCTGGAGAGGTCGATGGGGACGAACCTGAAATCGAAGAACATCAAGCTCACGGACATCTCCCCCGGCCTGAATTGAGCCGGCCGGCCTTTCCCGGCCCGCGGGCGTTCCCGCTTCCTGTTGGCTTTCAGCGGTTTATCTTGCAACGGCCGGGATCCCGTGCTATAATCCTGATCAAAGGATATTCTCTCCTAATCCAACCCTTCGTTGGGAGAAGCTTCTATGAACAGAAAGCTGATCCGGCCCAATCTCACCGAGATCAAGGAACACATGAGCCAGGACAAGGAACGGGAAAAGGAAGCGGTCCACAAGAGAATGCACCCGCCGACCGACACCTTCGCCGAGAGCTATTACTACCTCAAGCAGATGAACAAGAAGAACCCCATGGCCGTCGTCTACACGGACGGCGAGATGGTCGAGGGGTACGTCGAGTGGTACGACCGCAACTGCATCAAGCTCAACCGCGACAACGCCCCGAACCTCCTCATCTACAAATCGAGCATCCGCTGTATCTACAAAGTGGGCGAAGCCTCCGAGGCCGAGGGAAAAGAGTCCGGCAAGAAATGACCGTTCCCAGGATCGGGGTGACCCCCGGCGACCCGGGCGGCATCGGTCCCGAGATCGTCGTCAAAACGTTGTCGCGCCCGTCCGTCCTGCCGCCGGCCGCTTATGTCCTTTTCGCCGACTCCCGGATCGTCGCGGCCGAGGAAAAGCGGCTTGGTCTCCGACTCGCCGCCCGGGAGTGGCGTCCCGAAGGCCCCCGCGAAGCGGGTGTGTTCCTAGCCCACGTCCCAGGTCGGACCGGAACTGCGGCCCCGGGCCGGGTTTCGGCGGAAAACGGGGAGTCGTCCTTCCGGTTTTTCGAGGCGGCCGTGGCCGAGGCCCGCGGCGGCCGGCTCGAGGCCGTGGTGACCGCCCCGATATCGAAGGCCGCTTGGAATCTCGCTGGGTTCCCCTGGCGAGGACACACGGATTACCTGGCCCAATTCTACCCGGGGGCGATCATGTCCTTCTGGTCGGACCGGCTCAAGGTCGCCCTGTTCAGCCATCACCGGCCCCTCCGCGAAGCCGTCGCTGCCGTCCGAAAAGACGCCTTGGTCGATTTCCTCCGGTCCCTCCACCGGACCCTCGGGAAGATCCCGGGCGGGCCGTTCGTCCTCCTCGTTGCCGGCTTGAACCCCCATGCCGGCGAGGAGGGGTGTCTCGGCTTCGAGGAGGAGGAGGAGATCGGGCCGGCCATCGATGCGGCCAGGGCCGAAGGCGTGCCTGCGAGCGGGCCCTTCCCCCCGGACACCGTCTTTCTTCGGGCCCTGGGGAAGAAAGAGGCCGTCGTCGTCGCCCTCTACCATGATCAGGGGCTCATCGCCTTCAAGCTCGATGCGTTCGCCACGGGTGTCAACGCGACGCTCGGCCTGCCCTTCGTTCGGACGTCCCCCGACCATGGAACGGCCTTCGACATCGCCGGCAAGGGTGTCGCCGATTCCCGCAGCATGGAGGAAGCGATCCGGCTCGCCGCGGTCTTCAGCGCGAACGGTTCTTGAGCGCGGCCCGGATCTCCCGGTCCGCGTCCCTCTTCTTGATGGTCTCGCGCTTTTCGTGTTCCCTTTTCCCCCGGACCAAGGCTAGTTCGAGCTTGATCCTTCCTTTGTCGTTGATCAGGACCTTGGTCGGGACCATGGTCAGGCCCCTTTCCTGGGTCTTCCCGGCTAGGCGCTTGATCTCCCGGCGGTGGAGCAGGAGCTTGCGCTCCCTGAGGGGGTCGTGGTTGAAAATATTCGCGGCCTCGTAGGGGCTGATGTGGCACTTGACGAGAAAAACCTCGCCGTTCCTGACCTCGGCGTAGCTCTCCTTGAGACTGACGTGGCCGGCGCGGACGGACTTCACCTCGCTCCCGACGAGAGCCAGGCCCGCTTCGAAGGTCTCGAGGATGAGATAGTCGTGGGAGACGGTCTTGTTGACGGCGACGCTCTTCATGGCTGAGGCGGGAGGGCCGCGCCCGACGGGGCGACCTCGACCAGGCTGATGCGGCGCTTGTTCATCTTTTCGACGGTCAGCCGGTGGCCGCCGAATTCGAACGAATCCTTTTCGCGCGGCAGGCGGCCGAACTCTGACAGGAAGAAGCCGGCGAGCGTCGTGTAGCCCCCTTTCTCCGGGATGCCCAGGGCGACGAGCGCGTTGACGTTCTTGACCGGAGCGGCCCCCGTGATGAGATAGCGCCCGCCGTCGCGGCGCGAAAACCACTCCTCGGTCTGTCCGTCGTGCTCGTCCTGGATCTCGCCGACGATCTCCTCGATGATGTCCTCGAGGGTCACCAGACCGTCGACGTTGCCGAATTCGTCGACGACGAGAGCCATGTGGACGGCTTTCTCCTGCATCTGGAGGAGGACTTTTTCGAGGGAGGCGAGCTCCGGGACGAAGAACGGCTTGCGCAGGACGTCCTTGATTATAATATCTTTATTATCAATAAGATATCCAATCATGTCCTTGCTGTGGAGGATGCCCTCGATGTTGTCGAGCCGGCCCCTGTAGACCGGGTAGCGAGAATAGCCGGCCGAGCGGACCGTATCCAGGACTTGGGCGAGCGTGGACTCGACTTCGATGGCCTTGACCTCGGGCCGGGGGACCATGACTTCCTTCACGGGGCGGGAGCCCATGTCGAGGGCGCCGGCGACGATCTTCCGGCGGAGCGCGGACAGGCCGCGCGCGCCGGCATGGAGGGCGATCTTGAGCTCCTCTTCGTTGAGAGGCCGGGAAGAGCCGGCCGGCTTGGGTCTTGATGAGGGCATGACCAGCCCGGTCATGATCGAGAAGAGCTTGACGAGAGGGGCGAAGAGGATCATGACTCCCCTGATCGGGTAGCTGACGAGGGTCACTGTCCGAAGGGAGTTATGGGCGGCGAAGGTCTTGGGGTTGACCTCCCCGAAGATGAGGAGGAAGATGGTCGTGGCGATCGTCGCGTAAAGGATGGCCTGTTTGCGATCCGGCAGGATGCCGACGAAAAGGGACGTCGCGATGGAGGCCGCGGCCGCGTTGACCAGGGTGTTCCCGATCAGGATCGTGGCTAGGAGGTCGTTGGTACGGCCGAGGATCTTCCGGGCCAGGCCGGCCCGCTTCGAGCCTTTCTTCTCGTGATATTCGAGGGAGAAAGGGTTGACCGCGATGAAGGCCGTTTCCGACGAAGAAAAAAAGGCGCTGAGCAGGAGGCACAAGAGAAACAGCAGGATCCCGGCGAGGAGCATGGGCCTCCGTTCAGGCGGCGATACGGGACTTGGCGGTCTTGAAGCAGCGGGACAGGGTGCCGAGGAGCTTCTCTTCCACCTTGGACGATGGCGAGGCGACCGCTTCGGAGATCTCGGAGACCATGAGTTCCGTGGCCTTCTCCATCATCTTTT